>CAZMUD010000044.1:7316-9161 GCA_964569715.1 uncultured Dehalococcoidales bacterium
ATTGAAGCATTACAAGAGCACTAGAAGGAGGGCAAGGTTATTGTTTAAGACCAGGATTACTGAATTATTTGGCATAGAGTACCCTATAATTGCTGGGCCAATGGCGTATCTATCGCAGGCTGAGCTGGTGTCAGCAGTCTCCAATGCTGGAGGGCTGGGTATCCTTGTTTCGGTTACCCTGCCAACAGCAAAAGAGCTTCGGGAGGAAATTAAGAAGACGAAAAGCATGACCGATAAGCCGTTTGCCGTAAATGTCACCCTGGCACCGATTATCCGGGAGACAAATTACGAAGAGTATTTTGCTGCCGCTATTGAGGAAGGAGTAGATATCATTGAGACCTCAGCGCGAAGCCCTGAGCCCTATATGAAGCTGCTCAAGGACGCCAAGGTGAAGGTAATGCATCGAGCAACAAGGACGAGGGATATTAGAACAGCGGAGCGGGTCGGGGTGGATGCGGTAACTATCCTTGGCATTGAAGCTGCCGGGCTCCCTGGGATGGAAGATGTAACCTCCTTAGTCCGAATCCCTATAGCCGCAGACGCAGTGAAGATTCCGGTTATTGCGGCTGGAGGTATCGCTGACGCTCGGGGCTTTGTTGCCGCCCTAGCCCTAGGTGCCGAGGGTGTGCTGATGGGCACTCGCTTTATGGCTAGTAAGGAATGTAATATGCACCCTAAGATTAAGGAGTGGTTACTGCAACTCGGTGAAGCAGATACGGTGCTGATTCAGCGCTCTATAAAGAGTACATCAAGGGTAGTAAAGACAGAGTACGCCCAAAAGGTACTGGAAATGGAGGAGAAGGGAGCCACACTGGAAGAGCTACTACCCCTGATAAGCGGTCGGAGGGGGAGAAATGCCTATATTACCGGCGATGTTAGCAATTCCACAATAAGCGTCGGTCAGGCGGTGGGGCTAATACACGATACACCTAGCGTAAAAGAGATTATTGAAGGTATTATTAGTGAAGCCAAGCTCATTGTGCAGCGTCTCCACAGTGCAGGAATCGGCGGATAAAGCTTACCTATAACCAGAACAGAGAAAGGAGAACAATGTAAACAAAAACTGGTTGATTAAGAATCTGCGCTATGCTTTCACAGAAGGAGGTTATCAATGAAAACAAGAATGACCGAGCTATTCGGGATAAAACACCCTATTATGTTAGCCGGAATGAATTGGGCGACGACACCCAAGCTGGTAGCAGCCGTTTCTAACGCTGGTGGACTTGGTATTTTGGGTGGTGCCGCATATACTCCGGAGACGAGACGGGGAGCTAGAATTGAGCAAAGAGAGTCGCTTAGAGAGGCTATCAAAGAGGTTAGATCGCTCACCGATAAGCCCTTTGGGATAAATGTTATGCTATGGTCACCCGAGACTAGGACTGCGATACCGGTGCTCCTTGAGGAAAAAGTCCCCGTGGTAAATTATTCACTGGGGAGACCTGCCGAGATTGCTCCGCTTATTCAGGCAGTCCATGAATACGGCGGTAAGGTTGTGGGCACTGTAGCCCTGCTGAGACACGCGCTCCGTTCAGAGCAACTTGGCGCTGATATGCTCAGTGTTACTGGCTACGAGGCAGCCTCGCATTCAGGCAATGTTGGTGCCCTGGTATTAATACCTCAAGTTGCTGAGCAAGTGAAAATCCCTATTATAGGCGTCGGCGGTTACGCTGATGGCAGGGGGCTGGCAGCAGCTTTGGCCTTAGGGGCTGAAGGCATAGCCATGGGCACCAGACTTGCTGTTACTCAAGAGTCTGAAACTCACGAATATGCCAAACAGCTCTGGGTTAAGGGCACTGAGGAAGATACCGTAATTTCTGATCGCTTTGACGGGATAAACTGCAGGGT
>CAZMUD010000045.1:0-9034 GCA_964569715.1 uncultured Dehalococcoidales bacterium
AAAAATCCCTAAGTTTACTTCCCCTTCAGCCAGGGCATCATCTGGCGCAGCTCAGCGCCAACCTCCTCAATGAGGTGTTCCTCATCCATACGCTTCAGCGCATTGTAGACCGGGCGGCCAGCCTGATTTTCCAGTATCCATTCTTTGGCAAAGGTTCCGTCCTGAATCTCAGCCAGGATTTGCTCCATCTCCTCTCTAACCATATCATCAATAACCCGCGGCCCACGAGTATAATCACCATACTCGGCAGTATCGCTGACGGAGTAGCGCATATAGTTCAAGCCGCCCTGATAAATCAGGTCAACAATGAGCTTAAGCTCGTGAAGGATTTCAAAGTAGGCTATTTCTGGCTGATAGCCGGCATCAACCAGCGTCTCAAACCCAGCCTTTATCAGAGAGGTAACTCCTCCACAAAGCACTGCCTGCTCACCGAAGAGGTCAGTCTCGGTCTCTTCAGCGAAGGTCGTCTCTATTACCCCGGCTCGGCTACAACCGATGCCCTTGGCATAGGCGAGGGCTATATCCCTGGCTTTACCTGAGGCATCCTGATGAACAGCAACTATTGCTGGCGGTCCTATGTCTTCAGTATAAAGTTGCCTCAGCATATGACCGGGGCACTTGGGAGCTATCATGGTAACATCAATATCGGGTGGTGGGGTAATCTGCCCGTAATGGATGTTAAAACCGTGGGCAAACATCAGGATATTGCCAGAGGCTAACCCCTTTTCAATAGATTGATAGTAGATGTCTCGCTGCAACTGGTCAGGAGCCAGCATCACAATGATATCGGCTTCCTTGGCCACCTCAGCCGCGCTCAGCACTCTAAAGCCAGCCCCTTTGGCATTACTCCAGCCGGCGCTTCCCTCTGCCTCGGCTACTATCACCTGGCAACCGCTATCCCTGAGGTTCTGAGCCTGGGCATGCCCCTGACTTCCATAACCGACAATGCCAACTACTTTGCCGTCAAGCAATTTCAAGTTACAGTCACTATCATAATATATTGTAGCCATGGTTATTCCTCCTTATTTGCTGCTGAATCAGATTGTTGCGTCCTTACCAGAAATACCGGGCTGGAGACTCCTAGCAGGACATACTCGGCAACACTGCCATAGACCCACCGGCTGAGTCCGGCACGTCCATGGGTTGCCATGACGATTAGATTGAGAGGATTGTTATTGGCATATTCAGCTAGCTCATCAGCGGTTTTGCCCACCAGCACCTCTGACCGCACACTAATGCCTATATCCTTAAGCCGCTTCTCTACTCCAGCCAGGTATTCCTTAGCCACCCGCTTACACTTAGCCGTTTCCTGCTGCATATACTCTCCCCAGTTCAAGGGCGTATCAGGAAGCTCAGGGATATAATAAGACGGCATAGCCAGGGGTTCGCAAACCCTGAGCAAAACCACCTCCACTGGCTCAGTACCCCGCTGTTTGGCCAGCGCTTCAACATGGGGGAGCACCGATTCGGCCAGCTCTGAGCCATCGAGTGGGACTAGTATTGTTATGCTTGGCCACTGGTCATAAGGAGTCTCTTCGGGAGTCCCGGCTCGAATAAGCCAGACAGGGGTCTTTGATGCACGCAGGACTTTATCAGCCACGCTCCCCATGACCCATCGCCTGAGTCCGGAGCGCCCGTGGGTTGCCATGAGGATTAGGTCAACAGCGTTCTCATCAGCATAACGGAGAATTTCCTCGGCGGGGTAGCCCACGACCAGTTCACCTCGCGCTTCTACTGGCTTACCTCCCGGTTGAATGCCTGTCCTTTCCTGAACCTTTCTTGCCTGACGCCTTATCACCTCAGCCGCCTGCTGAATATAGGCGCGGTGCATGGGGACAAATGCACGTACGGCCGGGCTAGCAACATGAAGTAACACTACCTCTAGGTCTAGCCTCCCAGCAAGTTCCTTTGCGTAAGGAAAGACCACTTCGGCAAGCTCGGAACCGTCCAATGGAACAAGCATTCCCCGGTACATTTTCGTACCTCCGGTTGTGGATTTGATAATACATTACATACTGGGGGAAATCAATATTTATGCCTTTTGCCTTTTGGCGCGAGTCTTATGTGACTCCTTTTCCACCCGTAGCGGGCTTGAGACCCCCCTGGGCATAGCGATACGACCCGTCCTGGTTAATTCCTTGATACCAAAGCCACGAAGTAAATTGAATAAGGAATCGACTTTCTCCTTATCCCCGGTAACCTCAACTGTCACCGAATCAGAGCCAACATCCACTATATTTGCCCTGAATATGTCCACAATCTGCATAATCTCGTTCCTGGTAGAAGAGGTGGCTTTTACCTTAATCAACGCCAATTCCCGGGCAATCAGGTTATCACTGGTAATATCAGACACCCTGACTACATCTATGACCTTATCCAACTGCTTCCTAACCTGCTCAACCATGGTAGTTGTGCCGTCAACTACAATGGTCATGCGTGATAAGTGAGGTATTTCACTATGCCCCACGGCAATGCTCTCAATGTTGAAACCACGCCTTCGGAAAAGGCTTGCCATCCGGTTAAGCACGCCGGGCTTATCCTCTACTAGAGCAACTAGGGTATGCTTCGTCGTAGCCATGCTGTCACCTCTTTTCTAGGCTTAGATATTGCTTGTCGGAAGTTTGGCAGAATCGGAGAGAACCTTTGGCTCAGGTTCCTCCATAACCTCGGATAAACTTGCCCCTGGTGGCACCATTGGGTAAATATTCTCCTCCGGTTCCACGACAAAATCTATCAGGAAGGGACCTTGCTCCGCCATTGCTTGCTCAATAGCCGGGACTACTTCTTCCTTATGTTTGACCCTTAGCCCTGGAATCCCGTATGCCTCGGCAATCTTAACATAGTCTGGACCACTCAGTGGCGTGGCTACATATCGCTTCCCGTAGAAAAGTTCCTGCCATTGTCTCACCATTCCCAGATAACCATTATTGATAATAGCTATCTTCACCGCTACCTTTTCCTGAGCTATGGTAGCTAGCTCCTGAATGGTCATCTGAAAACCGCCATCGCCGTCTACACACCATACAGTGTTATCCGGACAGCCTATCTTAATCCCGATAGATGCCGGCAGTCCAAAGCCCATAGTCCCCAATCCGCCTGATGAGATTAGGCTATTTGGCTTATCATACCAGTAATGTTGGGCTGCCCACATCTGATTCTGCCCTACCCCGGTAGCAATAATAGCCTCGCCCTTGGTTACCTCGTATATCTTGCGAATGACAAACTGGGGCAGGAGCCCTTCACTGTCTCTGATAACTGTTGATGGGTGTTCTTTCCGCCAATCATCGAGCTGCTTAACCCAAGCAATATGTTCGGCAGGAGTGATTAACTTATTTAATTCTTCCAGGACAACCTTTACATCGCCCACGATAGGCACATCCACACGCACGTTTTTACCAATTTCCGTTGGGTCTATGTCAATGTGGATAACATGGGCATTGGGAGCAAAGCCACTCACCTTAGCTGTCGCCCTATCGTCAAACCTCATCCCGATAGCAATAATGACATCAGCCGCACTAACCGCCATATTAGCATAAGCCATACCGTGCATCCCCAGCATACCAAAACTTAGAATATGGCTCTCAGGGAAGCACCCGATGCCCAGTAAAGTAGTAATCACCGGTATTTGTGCTGTCTCGGCTAAGTGCTTAAGCTCGGCATAGGCTCTGGAGATAATTACTCCTCTACCGGCGATAATGGTGGGTTGTCGGGCTTCATTGATGAGCTTGGCTGCTTTCTTAATCTGTGCCGGGTGCCCCTGGAGCGTTGGCTTATAACTAGGTAGGTCTACTTTGCTCGGGTAGTGAAATTCTGCCTCTTCGATAAAAACGTCTCGTGGTATATCAATAAGCACTGGCCCGGGTCGCCCGCTCCTGGCCAGGTGAAACGCCTCCTTAACTGTTCTGGCTATTGAGCCGGCGTCAAGGACAAGGTAGTTATGCTTGGTAATGGGTAGGGTGATGCCGGTAATATCTACCTCCTGGAAGGCATCCTTGCCAATAAAAGGTCTGGCTACCTGACCGGTTATAGCTACCATGGGAGAGGAATCAAGGTGAGCATTAGCAATGCCGGTTACCAGGTTGGTAGCCCCAGGGCCAGAGGTAGCCATGCACACCCCTACCTTGCCGGTAGCTCGGGCATAGCCATCGGCAGCATGGGCAGCACCCTGTTCATGACGCACCAGGATATGACGAAGCTGGGGATATTGAGGCAGGGTATCGTATAGCGGTAAAACGGCTCCACCAAGGATACCAAAAATAACCTCTACCCCCTCTCTTACCATACTCTCACATAGAATTTGAGCACCAGTCATCTTCATAAGTAGTCCCTCCTGCTATCTAAACACCGCTCCGGTGCTAGCTGAACATACCTTCTCGGCGTAGTGCCTGAGGTAGCCTGCTTTTACTTTAGGCTTAAAATCGGCTAGTTGCGCCAGGCGGTTAGATATCTCTTTATCACTAAGCTCTACCTCAAGCTTACAATTTGGAATATCAATCTTGATTATATCTCCATCGGCTAGGGTAGCGATAGGTCCCCGGCTGGCTGCCTCAGGGGAAACATGCCCAATAGCTGCCCCGTGAGTTGCCCCAGAAAAGCGCCCGTCAGTTATCAGGGCTACCTCTTTATCCCTGCCCATACCAGTCAGCAGGGAAGTAGGAGTGAGCATCTCCCTCATCCCAGGTCCCCCTTTAGGCCCTTCGTAACGAATAACTATCACTTCACCTGATTTTATATTGCCACTCATTATGGCTTGCGTTGCCTCTTCTTCAGAGTCAAAGACTCTAGCCGGTCCCCGGTGAGCCATCATTTCAGGAGCTACCGCTGCCCTTTTCACTACTGCCCCCTCTGGTGCTAGGTTACCAAAAAGGATAGCAATGCTTCCTGTGGGTGAGTGAGCATTAGCCCTGGAACGGATAACCTCTCTATCCAAAACCCGTCTTTGAGCGGTAATCTCAGCCACCGATTTCCCGGATACTGTTTTTGCCCCCAGCTTTAATAATCCCTGTAGCTCCTTCATTACCGCGGCTATGCCACCTGCCCGGTCTAAATCCTCAATGTGATAGTCACCGGCCGGTCTTAGTCGGCACAGGGTAGGGGTGTGCTCACTTATCTCATTTACCATCGGCAGAGGGAAATCAACCCCTGCCTCACGGGCTACTGCCATAAGGTGCAGAACTGAGTTGGTGCTGCCACCTAATGCCATATCAACGCTAAAGGCATTATGAATGGAGTCCTTATTTACAATATCTTGCGGGCGGATATTGCTGGCTAGTAGCTCCATAACCTGCTGCCCTGCTTCCTTGGCTAACTGTCGCCGCCTGGCATCAATTGCCGGAATAGTGCCGTTACCAGGTAGTCCCATTCCCATAGCTTCGGTTAAGCAATTCATAGTATTGGCGGTGAACATTCCGGAGCAGCTACCGCAACCGGGGCAAGCGAGCCTCTCCAGTTGCTCCAGTTCCTCCTCAGTCATTTGTCCGCTGGCTACCTTCCCCACTGCTTCAAAGACAGAACTGAGGTCAACCTTATTAAACCCATCCTCAGTCGGCAGATACCCTCTCAGCATCGGGCCACCGCTAATGAAGATAGCTGGTAAATTCAGTCTTACTGCTGCCATAAGCATCCCGGGGATTATTTTGTCACAGTTGGGAACAAAGACCAAAGCATCAAAGGCGTGAGCCTCAGCCACTATCTCCGCCGAGTCGGCTATTAGTTCTCGACTGGGCAGGCTATATTTCATACCTGCATGGTTCATAGCCAAGCCATCACACACAGCAATGGTATTAACCTCAAAGGGAACGCCACCGCTGCTGCGCACCCCGGCTTTAACCGCCTCAGCAATATCGCGCAGGTGTATATGCCCGGGCACAATCTCACTAAAGCTGTTAATAACACCGATAAAAGGCTTATCCACTTCGGCTGGCGTGCAGCCTAAAGCATATAATAAAGACCGATGTGGAGCACGTTCTGAGCCTATCTTAAGGACATCACTTTTCATACTTTCTCCGTTTACCTTTAGTATTTATGATTAATAAAAAAGGCCGTCCTGTGGAGACGACCCCTATCCTGCAGAGACGACCCACCGGCCGAACTATGTATATGTAACGAGTACCAGAATAACAAGGTTTCTATTCATCGTGTTGATAAAATAGCATAGTTCTAATTTATTGTCAAGTCAAACCCTATATAAAATAACGAGTCAGATGAATTAACCCTCCAAATCTCTTATCTTATCCACCCGGCGCTGGTGTCTTCCACCCTCGAACTCACAGGTAAGAAAGGCATTAACGATTTCAGGTACTGGCTCTTGTTCTACTTCTGCTCCCAGACAAAGTATGTTGGCATCATTGTGCTGGCGAGTCCGGCAAGCGTTGAAGGCATTGTAACACAGGGCGGCTCTTATCCCCTTGACCTTATTGGCAGCAATGCTCATGCCAATGCCGTTGTAACATATCAAAATACCACGTTCGAAATCACCCCTGGCTACCGCTTCAGCTACCTTCTTGGCAATATCAGGGTAGTCTACCGACTCAGTAGTATAACAGCCGAAGTCCTCATAGCTATGCCCGGCGTCAGTAAGCAATTTTATGACAGATTGCTTGAGATTCACCCCCCAGTGGTCGCAGCCAATAGCAATACGCACTACTTAGTTCCTCCTTCAAGACAATACCCTCGCCTATTTGTTTGAATTAATCTCCTTCCTTGAACAGGATGCTCCCGCATATTTGCTCGAGTTCTTCCCTTGATATAGTGCCTTCCCGTAGCACTACCGGCGTTTCTCCGGTGACATCAACTATAGTAGATTCTTTACCACCCGGGCACCGGCCGCCATCAATAATTAAATCTACCTTATCGCCAAGCTGGGAATAGACTTCATCAGCCGTCAGCGGACTTGGCCGGCCACTAAGATTGGCACTTGTGCCTACAATAGGAGTCCCCAGACCTTCAACAAGGGCAACAGGAACAGGGTGGGCTGGGATACGAACGGCTATGGTTGCCCCTCCGGCGGTGATGCTATCAGGGACTGGATTGGACTTAGGTAAGACTATGGTCAGGGCACCGGGCAAGAAGCTATGGATTAAAAGCCAGGCAACCGGCGGCACCGGCTCGGCAAACTTAGTTATCTGTGATTTATCGGCTAGCAGCCAGGGGAATGGCATATTTTGGGGTCGTTCCTTTACCTTATAGACCCGTTCCACGGCCTGAGGAAGGCTAACACAAGCACCCAGACCATAGACAGTATCGGTAGGGTAGGCAACAAGCCCTCCCTGCTTGAGAATGGAAATGCCCCTCTCAATCTGTGGTTTAATTTTCAAAGAAGGCTTATTTAGCATTGCCCTTGCTACCAGTCAAGGATGGTTTTTCCCTTGACGACAGTATACCACAGTGGTAATCTTTGATAAATGAAAAAAGTTAAAGATAAGTCAAAACAAACCTTAAAGTCCAATCGCCGGGTAACTACCAGTGGCGACATTGAAGTCTCTACCTATCTGGAAATTGCCAAGGAGATAGGTGGTGAGCAGCCCACTGCCGCCAAGGAGGCGGTAGGTGGTGAGGAGCGCGAGGCTATTGTTGTCATTGACTTCGGCTCACAATATAGCCTGCTGATTACCCGGCGAATACGTGAGTGCCAGGTATATTGCGAGCTGGTGCCTCATGATACCCCCTGGGAAAAGATAGCGCTGCTTAAGCCTAAAGGGTTTATCCTCTCCGGAGGACCGGCTAGCGTTTACCAACGTGGTGCCCCTCTAGCCCCGGCTTATATTTATGAGAGCCACCTGCCGGTACTGGGCATCTGCTATGGGATGCAGGTCATCACCAAACAATTGGGCGGGCAGGTTGCACCGGGAAAGAAGCAGGAGTATGGTCACGCCATCCTTCACCTGAGCGATGTAGATTCGCCCCTATTTGCCGGTTTGGATGATTCCTCACCGGTATGGATGAGCCATGCTGATAAAATTGAAGAAATGCCGCCCGGTTTTAGTGCCTTAGCCTATACTGAGAATTCACCCATTGCGGTTATAGGCAATGAGGCAGGAATATTCGGTCTCCAGTTTCACCCTGAGGTAGCCCATACCCCCCAGGGAGAGACTATCCTGAGAAACTTCGCCTATAAAATATGTGGCTGCCAGGGAAACTGGACGATAGGCAACTTCATAAATGAGAACATATCCAGAATTAAGAAGCAGGTAGGCAAGGGCAAGGTTATTAGTGCTCTCTCGGGGGGAGTTGATTCGGCAGTGGTCGCCACCCTCATCCATCGAGCTGCTGGTGACCAGCTTACCTGCATCTACGTTAATAATGGGCTATTGCGCCGTGAAGAAGTAGAGAGGACATTCAATGTCTTCCGGGAAAATCTGGGTATGAATATTATTTATGTTGACGCCAGTGAAAGATTCCTTAACCGATTAAAGGGGGTAACCGACCCTGAGATGAAACGTAAGGTTATCGGCGAGGAATTTATTGAGGTATTTGAGGAGGAGGCTAACAAAATAGGCAAGGTTGACTTTCTGGCTCAGGGGACGCTCTATCCCGATGTTATTGAGAGTGCTGCCTCGGGAAGCACTGCCTCAGCCAAGATAAAAACCCACCATAATGTTGGCGGACTGCCGGCTAAGATGAGGCTCAACCTGATTGAGCCCTTACGCCACCTGTTTAAGGATGAGGTGCGCCAGGTAGGGCTTGAGCTAGGTATGCCTGAAGAGATGGTATGGCGGCAGCCCTTCCCCGGTCCAGCGCTGGCTATTCGTATTATTGGTGAGGTTACCAAAGAGAAGCTGGAGATACTGCGCTCGGCTGACTTCATTGTAATGAACGAGATTAAAAAGGCGAAGCTGTATCGGCAACTATGGCAGACCTTCGCCATACTCACCGATGTCAAGAGCGTAGGCGTAATGGGCGATTATCGGACCTATGGTTACTTGATTGCTATCCGCGCTGTGACCAGCGAAGACGCCATGACCGCTGACTGGGCACGCCTCCCCTACGACCTTCTGTCGCGGATTTCCAGCCGCATCGTCAATGAAGTGCCAGA
>CAZMUD010000046.1:0-8603 GCA_964569715.1 uncultured Dehalococcoidales bacterium
AAATAATCGCTGGACAGGATAACATTAGGCACCCAGAAGGTCGGCACCGCTAAGGGCTTGGGTAGAGGGTTATCTACCTCCACCCAGATACAATCCTTTACATCCAGCATCAATACCCTCGGAAAATCGTAACCTAATGCCTGATATATCGGGTAAACTGAGCCCCCTCCAGCGGTGCCCCCAAGCAGAAGAATTTCGGCATCACCAACCTGCCTGATGCCCCGCACTATCGTTGACAAAATATCCCGGCTGGTAGTTACTGGATATGATACTGGATATAATGCGCTGGGTTTAATCAAAACGCGTCGCGCCCGAGATACTACCGATGGTGCTCTGAAAACAAACTCCGAAGCTTCAAATATCAAGTCCTACTCCTCCATCCAATCTGCCATCGTCACTCTATAGTGCTGGTTTCAAAACTATAATCTGAGTGGTGTCTGGAAGTTCTCCCGGTTTGAACTCTACCTCGCTGGCATCCAGTTTGCTTACGCCGGTTTTGCCCTGAAGGAATTCGTCCACGCCTGCTATCGGAAAAACACACCTTTCGTTTTTATAGTGCATAGGTATAACTACCTTGGGTGTCAGCTTACTACAAACCTCGGTGGCAACATTGGCATCAATGGTAAAAAAGCCACCCACCGGAATGAGTAATATATCTACTTTACCCAATTCAGTAACTTCTTTATCACCAAGCTGGTGACCCAGGTCACCGAGGTGACAGACTCTCATTCCATCAACTTCAAAGCAGAATATGATATTATTACCCCTTTCCTTCCCACCAGCACTATCATGATAGGTAGGGATACCGTTAAACTTTATCCCCTTAAGCTCTACTGGGGCCACTTCTTTAACTACTTCCGGATTGCCCCCGACCGCAGCTACATTATTATGGTCACCATGTTCGTGGCTCACGGTAACAACGTCAGCCGACTCTTTTATCTCACCATAGCTCAAGCCGCCACCGGTTACATAGGGGTCAGTGATTATCTTTGTTCCGGCGTCTGAGGTAATCAGAAAAGATGCGTGTCCTAACCATTTAATTTTCATAACCTAAAACCTCCTTCCCTATTATTTAGCCAGAGAAAGGACAAGATACACCAGGGTGCGAACCGGCACCCCGGTAGCCCCTTTAACCAAGAAGTTCCGCTCCTTGTCACTCATACTAGTGCCGGCAATATCCAGATGAACCCAGGGGGTATCATCGACAAACTCAGCTAGAAACTGAGCAGCGGTGATAGCGCCTCCATATCTGCCGCCAGTGTTCTTTATGTCAGCTACATCACTCTTGTTTTGCTCCTTATACTCTTCAAACATTGGCATCTGCCAAATAAGCTCCCCGGCTTCAGCACCAGCCGCAATTACCTTATCTACCAGCTCCTGGTTATTGCCAAAAGCGCCGGTGCATACATCGCCCAGTGCTACCATGCAAGCTCCGGTTAGGGTAGCCACATCAACTATAAGTTTGGCTCCATTTTTGTTAGCGTAGCCCAAAGCATCAGCTAAAATAAGCCGCCCCTCGGCATCGGTTGAGATAATCTCAATAGTCTTACCACTTATTGCCGTTAGAATATCACCCGGCTTCAGGGCACTACCACCAGGCAGGTTTTCAGTGGCAGGAATGAGAGCCATAACATTAACCTTGGGCTTAAGCTGAGCAACGGCACTTATCGCCGCCATTACTGCAGCACCCCCCGCCATGTCCCCCTTCATCTCCCCCATCTTCTCGGACGGCTTTATAGAAATGCCTCCAGAGTCAAAGGTTATCCCCTTACCAATTAAGGCCATATCAGTTGTCTTAGAGTCACCCCCCTTATAATGGAGAACAATAAACTTAGGCGTTTGCTGACTCCCCTGAGCTACACCCAACAGCGCTCCCATCCCCAACTCCTGTATCTGCTCCCGGTCAAGAACAGTCAGTTCAAGTCCATAAGTCTCAGCCAGCTTGGCTGCTATCTCAGCCATATGACTGGGCGTCATATAGTTGGCTGGCTCATTGACCATATCGCGAGCCAGATTTGTTGCCTCAGCCAGAATTTTACCTTTATGGCAGCCCTGTTCTAAACTGGGGATTTTACTTTTATCGGCGTCGACTATGGTAAGCTGCTTAATCTCACCATGCTCAGGTTCCTTGGTTAGATGCTTGCGAAATGAGTAGACACCGAGCAGAGCACCCTCGGTTATTGCTTGAGCAGCACCCTCCATAGTTATTCCGGCTATCCCTGCTCCCTGAGCAATAGTGGCAATACTAGCCACACCCTTCTGCCGCAAGAGCCGGCAGGTCTCAGCCACTGTCCCCCGCACCTTGCCCTGAGAGAGCTCCTGTTGCTTACCCAGGCCGGCAACTACCACCCTGGTTGCTGGAAGCTTGCCCAGGCTATGAATAATAGTAACCTGATTAAGTTTACCCTTAATCTCACCCTGGCTAATAAGCTGAGAAATAGCCCCGCCCAGAGCCTCATCTAAAGTAGCCGTATCACCCTCTGGGCGTTCCATGCCCTCAAAAAAGTTCACCACAATAGCGTCAGTTTCAATCCTGGCAATATCACCGGCTATAGCCTTAATCTCCACTTTAGCCTCCTTTCACCCTTTTTAAACTATACTTCGGCTACCCATTCAATACCCAGCTCCTGCAACTTTGCCAAAGTAGGTGCTCCGCTTACCTTATCCCAACCTACCATTGCATAATAGGTATCTATAGCCTGTTTCAATTCCCCCTCGTCGATGCTAACCCCCTCTAAGGGACCAGAGGTAAAGGGGGAAAAGAACCGGCGTGGTAAATAATCATCACTTCCGGTCATCCCCTCCCGGATATTAAAGGCACGAGCCATATTAATGCACCGCTCACCGACCTTCATTAACTCCCACACAGTGGTATTCCAACCGGTGATACCCCTTACCAGGTCAACCATTTGACCAGGGGCTAACGGAACAAAGATGCAAAACACCAGGCAATTAAGCGTATGCTGCCAAAGGCTACCATAAACAAGCATCCTGACTTTGGCTGCACTCAGCTCCTGACAGGGTAATGGCTCAAATATACCCAGAGCTTTGAATGCGCCTGATATCCGTCGCGTATACAGACTATCGTGAATATTATGGCAATGGTCAGCACCAGTGGGTGAGATGGTATAACCTACCCCCAAACCCGGCTTATAGCGCGGCTCGTGCATTGGCACCTCCTGCCCCTTAACCTGTATGGCAAAATTCTCAGCACCGTTGCCAAAGGCTGAGGCAGCCCGGGCAGTACCATCAGCCAAGATATTACCAATGCCTTCCCTCCTGGCAACCATTTCTACGAGTTGCACCATTACCTCAGCATTACCGAAATTGAGCTTTAACCCGCCAGTATCCTTCTCGGTCAGGATACCCTGCTCAAAACACTCCATGGCAAAAGCTATACTAACTCCGGTAGATATAGTATCTAACCCGTAAGCGTTGCACAGCGCATTGCCCTTAATGATTGCCTCCAGATTATCAATACCACAGTTTGAACCTAACGAGGCTAGGGTTTCATATTCAGGACCACCGTAGGTGGGGTCAACATTATACGGCTCCCCGACAGCTACCTCAGGCTTGCAACGAATGGGGCAGGCATAGCACCCCCTCCTCCCCACCAAAACGTTTTCATTTATTGTCTGACCGGAGATTTTCTCGGCTCCCTCAAATACACCCTGCTGAAAGTTCCGCGTGGGCAGACCCCCAGCTGTATTTAAAGCCATAAGCCCACCGGCAGTGCCATACTGGCTCATAGAAACAGCAGACCGGTTAGTTTTAAGCCAATCTCTAATCTGCCTGGCCAGAGAGTTAATTGCTTTTTCATCTGCTAATGCCACCTTTTGATGTCCCCTAACAGCAATAGCCTTTAGCTTCTTGGACCCCATCACCGCTCCCATACCGGTACGACCAGCAGAGTGTGACAGGTCATTAATTACGCAGGCGTAGCGAACCTGGTTTTCACCGGCTACGCCTATCTGGGCAACACGAATCGCCCTATCGCCTAATTCCTTTTGGATAAGCTTTTCGCACTCGGCAGTAGTTTTACCCCAGAGGTGCCTGGCATCTTTTATCTCTACTTTGCCATCCTCAATCCAAAGATATACCGGATTTTCTGATTTGCCCTCGATAATTATAGCGTCATAGCCAGCATGCTTGAGTTCAGCCCCCCAGTAGCCCCCAACCTCAGCATCACCATAGCCATTGGTCAGCGGCGACTTGGCACCGACACTGTTCCGGCCGCTACCGGCTACTGGGACTCCGGTGAGTGCCCCGGTAGCAAAAATCAATTTATTTCCCGGGCCAAGCGCATCCTCGCCACCACTTAGCTCCCGAAGGAGGAAATAGCTTACAAACCCCCTACCCCCAATATAGCACCGATAAAAGTTATCATCAGGTTCATCTACTGATATGGCACGGCGAGATAAATCAACCCGTAGTATCTTCCCGTTATACCCGTCAGGCACTTTATCAACCTCCTACAAGCTCTAATTTCGTGTAAATAAAAGTCCGGTGATAAACTCTAGTGCATCACCTCCTTCACAATTTTGTCCAGAACCGGGGTAATATCCCGAGACGTATCCACAGCATAGTGCTTACGGCTGATTTTCTGAGTCGCAAACTTCATCCGCTGGTATATTGCCCAGTTGGCATCCGATTTACCCCCCCCGGATTTTCCAGACGACCCTCAAGTCGCTCACGCACCACCTGAGGTGGCGCCTCAACACGCACCAGGGTCAACTTGACATCCAAATGGTCGGCAATACTATAAAGATATTCACGATGCGGCTCTGATAGATTGGTCGCATCTAAAATAAGGGGGACTCCCCTTTTAAGTAATTTCTCAATGAGAAGATGAACAGCCTGAAAAAGACGTGAACTCTCCTTCGAGCTATAGCTTGGTGATGAGAAAAGAACCTTACGTAAGGCATCACTTTCCAGAATAACAAACGGTAGCCTCTCAGCTAATTTACCACAGAAGTAAGACTTTCCTGTGCCAGGCAAGCCACTGACAGCAATAAAGGCAGGCTTAACTACCGGCTCAGGAAGTTGCCCCAAGCTCTCAGCCAGTCGCTCCACATCAGCAGCAAGCTGGGTATGTTCCATACCCTCTAATTATAGAATGTTTTTGCCCATTTCGCTAGACCCCTTGGAAAACTAAAATCCCCCTTCACCCTATCAAGGGGAAGGGGATAAAGGAGATGGGGCTACTAAGTCTCTAATCTCCGCTATAAAAAGCAAACCCCAATGTTCCTGTGCCAGTGGCATAGCCCATTACCGGGCTCATCTCAACAGCCCATAGCTCGATACAATTGAATTCAGACGATATCCGCTCCTTCAGCTTTTCAGCTTCATCTGGGGCATAGGCATGCATCACGGCAACATGCACCGGGTTCTGTCTCACCTTATCCCTCATTGCCTCAAGCAGGCGATTTATACCTTGTTCCCTGTTTCTCGCTATTCCCTTAAAACGCACCAACCCAGAAGAGCTAGTAAGTATAGGTCTGATATTAAGAATAGAGCCTATCTGGGATGCCACTTTGGGTATGCGCCCTGTGCGGTAAACATGACGTATGGTATCCAGAAGTATAAGAAAGGTAACTTTGTCTCTCACTTCCTCAGCTACCTTAACCACCTGAGTTAAGTCCCTTCCGTTGGCTGCCGCCCGGGCTGCAGCCAAAGCAACAAAGCCTTCAGCAGCAGTAACATTTTCAGAATCCAACACCTCTATAGAAGTCTCCGGAAGCTCAGTCTCGGCTTGTTCCTTGGCTACGCGAGCCATATTATACCCTGTGCTTAACTTGGAAGAAAGGGTGACACAAAAGATATTCTTCGCTTTTGTGCTTGCCTCACGATAGGCTTCTAGATAGTGCCCAGGTGATGATGGTGAAGTTTTAAAACTTTCGGGGTCCTGCATAAACAACTCATAAGCCTCAGATGGGGTCATATCAATCAAATCCCGGTAGACCTTGCCCTGAACTAAAAGCCTAATAGGCACAATTCCAATCCCGTAACTCGCCACCAATTCTTTGGTCAGACAAGCTATACTATCAGTAACAATTGCTACCTTAACCATGAAATCTCTCCCTTCTTAAGTTGCCCGATAAAATCGGCAGCCGATTTCTACCCCCTGGCATCGGTGTAAAAGGCGATGGCTAGCACTCCGGTGCCAGTAGCATATATTACTATATCTTGCAAGCGGGGTTAAACGTAGCATCAAATTGAATAAAGGGAGTTTTATTATAAGAGTCCCAAAGAGGCTATTCCCTTCTTAAGAAATTGGCATCTCTGGAAAGAGGGATGGAATTGATAAATGCTCTCGAATACTTTTTTTGTCAATTTCACCGGTGGCAGTTTTGGGTAAGGAATCCAGAAAAATAACCTGTTTGGGCACTTTATAATTAACTATACGCTCAAGGCAAAATTGCTTAATTTCTTGTTCTGTAGCTACCTCCCCCTCCTTTAAACTAATAACCACCCCAACCACCTCACCCCGCAGCTTATCAGGAATGCCCAGCACTGCTGCCTCAGCTACTTTGGGATGAGTATATAACACACTCTCAACATCACTGGGGTAGATGTTCTGACCCTTTACAATAATTGTCTCCTTCTTCCTGCCGGTGAGGAACAGATTGCCGTCCTCATCAACCTTACCAATATCACCGGTATAGAGCCAGCCATTTTTTATCACCTCATCGGTAGCCTGAGGATTATTATAATACTCCTTCATTATCAGTCCTCTAACAATTATCTCCCCCGCTTGATTTAGCGGCAACTCCTTGCTATTTTCATCTACTATCTTCACCTCCCATCCAGGCACGGCTTTCCCCACTGAACCAATCTTTCCGGCACCATTCAGGGGTGGACAGGTAACAAGGCAGGTAGCTTCGCTTAAACCCCAGCAATCCAAGATATCGAAACCATAGTACCGCTTAAACTGCCGTATAGTATCAAGCGGTAGCGGCGCACCAGCACTGATACACAGGCGGAGGGAACTTAAATCATTCTTTATTCCCTCCTTCTCTGCCATATCAACTATTAAGGTGAAGATAAAGGGCACTGCCATAAACATCGTAGCCTTCTCCCTTTCAATAGCTGCCATAACACTACTAATGGATAGCCCTGTCCCTGGGACTATTACTATAGTACTGCCTTCATAAACGGAAGCCAGCAATATAGCTACTAAGCCAAACATGTGGTGCATAGGTAAAGCAAACAGCAGCACTATATCTTTATCGGTTTGCTTTAGCACTTCTCCCATTATAGCTGCCTCTTCTACTAAGCACCGGTGGGATAATGTTATCCCTCTAGGGTCAAAGGAGGGGCCTGAGGTGTAGGCAATCAAGGCTATATCCTCGGGCTCTGGCTCTGCCTTAATCCTCTGTGCCGAACCTGCTGCCATAATCTCCCGATAGCTGTAAAATTGACTCTCATACTTGGAACTCAAGTCTACTACTATTACGTGCCTAATGGATTTGAATCTTGGCAAAGCTGGAATTAACGGCTCCAGAGTAGGACTTTCCGCTACCAGAACCTTCGGTAGAGAATCATCAAATAGAGAGGCTAGCTCATTAATCTTATATTTAGTATCTAGAGGAACAACTATAGCACCAGTCTTGACTATTCCAAAGTAGATGATGGCAAATTCTAGGCTATTGGGCAGCAGCATTGCTACCCGGTCACCTTGGTTTACTCCCAGGTATATTAGGGTATTGGCTACCTTATTTGATGCTTTATCTAAACCAGCGTAGGATAACCTGTGGTCGCCCGAAACGATTGCCGCCTTTCCCCCGCATCTACCTGCTGCCTCCTCCAACATCAGTTTCAGGTTCATTACTGGCTAACTCCCCCCCAGTATTATTCTGGCATCCACAGCTACAGCGCCATCGCTGTAGGCAAAAATAGGATTAAGGTCGAGTTCCTCCACCTCAGGATTCTGCTCCACGAAATTAGAAACCTTAAGTATTAGCTCCTCCAGATTTGCCACATCTACTGGTTCTTGCCCCCTATAACCCTCTAACAAAGGATAGCCCTTTATCTCCCTAATCATTTCCCTGGCGTCCCTTTGAGCTAACGGAACAATCCTGAAAGAGACATCTTTCAGAATTTCTACCAAAACGCCGCCAAGACCAAACATAATCACCGGACCAAACTGCGCATCCTTGGACATACCAATAATCACCTCTACCCCGGGGCGAGCCATCTTCTGCACCGCCACACCCTGAATCTTTGCCTCGGGGTATTGTTTTTTAATTGCTTTCAAAATATCATCATAGGCTCTGCCTACCTGCTTCGATGTTTTCAAGCCCAGTTTAACACCACCGGCATCGCTCTTATGCACAACATCCGGCGAGGCTATCTTTAATACTACCGGGAAGCCAAACTGCTGGCTTATTGAGATTGCCTCTTCCCCGGAGGTCGCCAGTTTAGTATCAACAACACTTACCCCAGCTTGCTTAAGCAATTCCTTGGCCTCTATCTCCGTCAGTACGTTCCTACCCTCACTCTTAGCCTCACCTATTATCTCTCGCTGAGTCATCAAAGCTATCCTCCTACATTAGAATTTAGTTAGAGTTTAGTTAACCAGTGTAGCAGATTTCACTCCCTTT
>CAZMUD010000047.1:0-8539 GCA_964569715.1 uncultured Dehalococcoidales bacterium
ATTCTCCCGGCTACTACAACTATGACGGCTGGGTCAAGTATGGCTGGATTGACCAGGCTCTCAAGAAAGAGATGACGGGGAAGTAGGTAGGAATAAGCGTTAGTAAGGAAGCCCCCATAGAGTTTACCATCAGGGTGAAGCTAAAATATGGGGGCTACTTACTTTCATATAGTTGTCAGGTATCAGCGCAAAAAGGAACCCTATCTAGCACCGCACAGCTTAAGGCTTTAAGAGAGCATGCTGTTAGTGATGACCGTGGCTAGCCGGAAACAACCTCCCGTGGACGCTATCCGTAGAGATGTGGCGCTGCTAATCTGTGCTGCGCTTCAGCAGGATAACCGTGGCAAGTGGTATACCTTGGCTGGGTTGCAATGCTGGGGTTGTATGAAGTTCTCCAAAGGCGACCCAGCTAAAATGCGTCTAAGCAGGCGAGAGGGTTATCGTGGCTGCAGGTTAGTCAATAAACGGTATGCCCTGCTATCGGGTGTGAAGGATTAAGAAAAAGTCCTGTAGCAGACTTCCTAGCCCAGCTCTCTCACCAGCAGGTCGATGCGCTCCAGGGCTTCGTCTATATCCGCACCAGGGTGGGTATGGGTCAAGACTGTGATGAGGTTGCTCATAATTGACAAACTGCCATTCTTGTGTATACTTTGGGAAGGGGGTGTTCAATGCCAAAGTGTCCTAATTGTGGTCAGAAAACGGTAAGAACCGGGGACTGGGCATGCCAATGGTGTGGTTATCCACTGTTATCCGAATCTTATAAAAAGATACCAGAGACTTATAGGGAACTGAAAGAAGAGAAACTGCATAAACAGAAGCCCCTGGTGAGAGAGGATATTTCTGAATCTGCACCAGAGCTTGAGCTTGAACTAGTGGTGGAACCTGAACCTGAGCCAGTGGCGGAGCTTGAGCCAGCCCCAGAGCCGGAGCCTAAGCCTAAGCCTAAGCCTAAGCCTAAGCCTAAGCCTAAGCCTAAGCCTAAGCCCAAACCCAAACCCAAACCCAAGCCTAAACCTAAGCCTGAGGCTGAACCAGTGATGGAATCTGAACCTGAGCCAACGCCAGCCGCAATAGAGGTAACTGTTGAAGAACTGCTTTTAGCTTATGAAGCGGATGGGGCAGCAGCGGACGCAAAATTTGCCAATAAGATTCTTCAGGTAACGGGAGTAGTGAACAGAATAGAAATCAAGGATGTTCTTGGTATTTACTATATCACTCTAACTAGCGCTGAAAAAACCCTATTGTTACAGAATGTCCGGTGCACCTTCGACAAGAAATATGTACCTGAGTTGAACCAGTTGACACCAGGACAAACGGTGACGGTGCAGGGCAAATACGATGGCTCCATAATAGATATTAGTATGAGGGATTGTGTTTTAGTTCACTGAAAATATAATCTACAGTAGCCTTCTCTGAGGCTAGATTAACATTGGCGGGAACTACCCCAGGCACACTGGAGAGAGCCTCCTCTACCCGGGCAATGCAGGAAGCACAGGTCATCCCACCTACGTGGAAGATGGATTTCTTACGCCGTTATATGCTATAATTCAGGCAACAACGGATAGTATGTCAGAATTAAGACAGGACCCAACAACCAGAGAATGGGTAATAATAGCTCCGGAGAGAGCTAATCGCCCTCATCAAGCACCGAGAAAAAAGCGTGACGAAGAGCTACCCGAATGGGATGCATCCTGCCCCTTCTGCCCCGGCAACGAAGCCCAAACACCTACCGAAGTCTTCAGAATCCCCATCTCAAGCGAGGCCTCAGCCTGGGAGGTAAGAGTAGTACCTAATCAGTTCGCGGCGTTAACACCTGAAGGCGATATTACCCGGAGGGAGGATGGGCGCTTTGTCCGTAAAATGGGTGGTTTTGGAGAGCATGAGGTAATCATAGAAACCCCATCTCATAATACGCCGATGGCGTTGTTGACATATGAGCAGGTAAAAAAGGTGCTGATAGCCTACCAGCAAAGATACAATGCCTTAAAGGAAAATCGTCAACTCAAGTTCATTACTATTTTTAAAAATTACGGCTGGGCATCAGGGACATCTCTGCCACATTCTCACTCTCAATTAGTGGCTACACCCATCATAACTCCTTACTACCACCGAAGATTTAATGTCGCCGTGGATTACTACGCTGATATGAGTAGATGTCTTTGCTGTGAATTGCTCACCGATGAGCTAGGGAAAGGGAGAAGAATCATTGCCGAGACCAAGGAGTTCGTTGCCCTTCACCCTTATGCCTCGCGCGTACCCTATGAGACCTGGATTATACCCAAGAAGCATTATTCCTCCTTCGGACTGTTTCCGGCAACGCATCTCGCTGAACTGGCTACGGTGCTAAAGGATATCCTCTTCTGCTTACATCGGGGGCTTAATAATCCAGCCTTTAACCTCATGGTTGATACTGCCATTACCGAGGACGAGGAGAACCCCTATTACCACTGGCGTATCAGGATAATGCCGAGATTGACCACCATTGCCGGGTTTGAAATGGGCTCAGGTATCTATATAAATACGGCACTACCGGAAGAGACGGCAAAGTTTATGAGACAGTTAGCCAGCTCCTGTACTGAAGATGAATAGCTCTCTCCGAAGCAAAAAGTCTAGCCATCTATCACCTGAACTCAGAGGCTCTATCTAGATGAAATTAAAATACCTCAACCCTTCAATTATTCCAGCACTATATTCCCCAATAGCGTGGTAGGCATTTTCGCCCTCAAAGCTTCCCAGCTCAGCATGGGCATTACCCACGATTATCCCCTTGAATCCGGCCTTGAACATACCTAAATCATTGCCGGAATCGCCACAAACTACAACTGCTTCTCTATTGATATCAAATTTGTCCACTAAATATCTTAGCGCTCCAACCTTACCAGCTCTCACTGGCAGAAAGTCCAAGAATTCACCACCGCTGTAGATTATGTTTGCCTTCAGCTTTGCCATTTCCAGGCGGTCGGCTATTTCTTGCATAACCTCGGATTGATTTTCCCTCAGAAAGTAACTTGCCTTGAATTCTGTTTGCCACTCCTCATCTTGACGGACTAATTCCTTAATATCAGTAAGTAGCTGCACTATTTTCTCTCTCTCCCAGCCTTGAGAGATGATTTGCCTCCAGTTGTTATCCGGAATAAATACTCCTTGGTGCGCAAAATAGACCTCTGTGCCCACCTGGCATATACAGGCGTCTGCTATCTGGATTTCTTTTTCATGAATAAACTGCATCACTGAAGGGATATGCCTCCCCGTGCTGAAAACCAGCAAGATTTCCTTGTCCTTTATCATCTTCAACAACTCGTACATCGAATCATCGTCGCCAATAAATGTGCCATCAAGGTCTGTGCATAGCATCTTCTTGCGGGCAGACTGTAGAACTTCCATATCCAACCTACCACTGAGAGATTATTTCTAGCGTGTTTTCGGCAATGCGCTCCCAGGTGAACGTCGAATGTGCCTTCTCGTACCCCTTGCGTGAGATTTCCTCATGCAAGTGCTTGTCTCTAAGTAATCTGAGTATAGCCTCTGCCAGCGCCTGCGTATCAAGGGGGTCAACAATTAATGCATCCTGACCATCTACTAAAAAATCCCTCAACCCTCCTCGGTCAGTTACAACAGCTGGCGTGCCGCAAGCCATACCTTCAATGGCAACCATACCAAAGGGTTCATACGTTGAGGGTAGTGCTAGTACCTCTGCCGCATTATAAAAAACCTCCAGTTCATTAACGTAACCGTAAAAAATGGCATTGTCAGCTAAACCAAGGCTCTCCGCCAGTTGTGATAGTTTATTCCTCTTTTCCGCTTCAGTGGGCTCAGTGGAACCAATGGCGAGGATGAGCTTAACCTCGGGCATCTCTTGAGCCACATATTTGAATGCTTTAATTAAAAGGTCATAGCCCTTATAGGGGGTTATTCTTCCCACAGCGAACACGAACCGTACTGGCAGCTTATACTTCCTTATGACCTTCTCCAAGTCATTCTCTTCTATTCTATGAAACTTGTCAGGGAAGAAACCCGGGGTGATAATGACAATTTTCCCGTCGGATATCCCATATTCCTCACACATTATCTTCTTCTGTTTGGGAGTAGTTGCTATGACTCGATTAACACTCTGCATTATTGCTTTTTCAGTCGCGTTTCTCTGCTTGAAATTGAGTTGTTTCTCAAACTCTACCTCATTTATCTCCACCCCCTCCTCAGTGGCGGCTTGCCTCATTTGCATCTCTTTCCACACTCCCAGAGAATGGGGGGTGAAGATATGAGGAATATTGAAAATGCTAGCAAGTTTAATCCCCACAAAGCCAGCATCCCAGTAATGAGAATCTATAAACTCATACTTTAGATTGTTATTCTTACCATATTCAATAAACCCTTCGATTAGCTCAGGTAGATTTTCAATCAGATATTCTTTAGGAATAAAATCGTTACCACCGCAAGGAATCCTAACTATTCTGACATCCTCGGTGAGCTGTTCAATTTGGTGAAAGTCCTCAAATTTCCTCGCTAGGATATCCACTTTGTACCCGAATCTTGCCAGCGCTTTTGAGAGTTCAATTACGAAGACTATCTGTCCTCCGGTGTCCGCACGACCAAAAGAAGGCTTTGCCTCGAAATATCCGTGAGTCGAAACCATCAATATTCTTTTCATCCATTTCACCTCCCCTGCTCAGTACTTTACACTTCAGCCCTTGATAGGTCCAAGCTCATTCTTCATCACTCCTGGTGTAGCTATGTATTATACACCTATGGCATCTGACTCTCAAGCTGGCAGGAACCCACCCATGAGTCACCGTTGAACAAAAGCCCATTTACCAGCGTTATTACCGCAAGTTATGTTATTACTTACGGTGGCTGCACTAAAATGGTCTAAGAAGATACCCCCATCGCTTCTATTCTGCGTAGGTCCCGCCACCATTCAACTCAACTCCGTTTTGACAAAATCTATTTTTGGGGGTTAAAATAGGCTCGATGTTGCGGGAGTAACTCAGTTGGCAGAGTCCCTGCCTTCCAAGCAGGTTGTCGCGGGTTCGAATCCCGTCTCCCGCTCCAGGAGCCTAAGAGAGATACCTGCTTCAGCAAAATGAGCATGGATAATTTGCTCACCGGGTATGAGCTAATAGCCAGGGCTGAAGTGGCCACAGCGCATAAAAATTTCTCACCAGTGGTTAACTTGGGTATTACTGGGAGTAAAGAGCAGGTGGAAGAGTACAGGATAGCGAACTTGACATTATCACTAGCCCATGGTAGTCTTATGAGTGAGTATTGCAATCAGTTGCAATAACTTCTAGTTGCAAATCAAAAGCCTGCTAAATGCAGGCTTTTATTGGGAAGCCTTAATGCAATGATTTGCAACTGCTAACTATTGCGGTAATCCGTACCAGCACTGAGTGCAAATGAAAGGAGGGGCATTTGAACGGTATAGATGTACTGAATCCCAGGCAGGAAATTGAGGAAGCCATAGCCGCCCTAGACTTATCGAAGCTGCTAAAAATGACCGGCATGTTGCATGGTCACTTCTGCCCCTTTGTTGCTATTGGTGTCAAGGCAGGGGTCCGAGCTGTGAAGGAGTTTGGCGTTGGTTCCACTGGCATGGAGGAGGTGATTGCCATTGTAGAAACCAATAATTGCTTCAGTGATGGCGTGCAGTTTGTCACCGGCTGTAGCTTTGGTAATAATGCTCTTATCTATCGGGATTACGGCAAGACCGCTTTTACTCTAGCCAGAAGAAATGGCGAAGCAGTTAGAGTGTCGGTTAAGGCCGATAGCAGGTTCCTGGAAGAACACGCGCCTGAAGCAGCAGAGCTATTCCAGAAGGTGGTGGTTAGATGGGAGGGGACGGAGGCTGACCAAGCAAGAATGAGAGAACTGTGGCGGCAGGCCTCGTCCAAAATGTTGGATATCCCTGATGACGAGCTTTTTGATGTCGAAAGATTGACGATAGAAGTTCCAGCTTATGCTCGAATCTTCGCTAATGTGAAGTGCTCCGTGTGCGGTGAAACTGTTATGCAACCCCGAGCCCGTGTGAAAGAGGGCAAGCCTGTCTGCATCCCGTGCGCTGGTCAGGAATACTACCAGTTGGCTGGCGACGGCATATCAATGAAATAGGAGGAGTTGATGAGCAAAAAAATGCTGAACCTGGTGCCGAAATTACTTATCCCTGTCGTGATAGTTGCGCTACTCGTTCTCCCATCATGCACTGCCGGGACACCAGAGATTAGTTCATACACCATTGCCGATAGCACCGGGGACTGGGGCTACCCGTCTCCCTACCTCCACTACGCCCGGGGGCCGGGATATACCCGCATGAGCTTTATCTTTGAAACCCTTGTCTGGAAGGATGCCTCAGGTTTTATCCCGCAGTTGGCTGAGGAGTGGGAATATGTTGCCAAAGAAACTGCCTATATATTCAAGCTGCGCAATGATGTTACATGGCATGATGGAGAAAAATTCACCGCCGAGGATGTCATCTTTACTATTGATTACGTGAAGACCCACCCTAACCCCTTCGTCACATTGATAGGCCCCAGCGGGGTAAGGGAGGCAATAGCAATTGATGACTACACCGTAAAACTGTACCTGGAACAGCCTTACGCTCCTTTCCTGCATGATGTAGCGGGAACCTTGGCTATCATTCCTAAGCATATCTGGGAAGGCGTGGATGATCCCAAGAGCCTTACCGGGCCGGAGGCCGTCATTGGAACTGGACCTTACACATTAGCAGACTACAGTAAGGAACATGGTACCTATCTGTACAAGGACTATGATGACTACTATCTGGGAAAACCATTTGTGGACGAAATTAAATTCGTCAAAATAAGTGCCGAGATGATTCCGGCGGCACTGAAGGAAGGCTCAGTTAGTGCCGGCGACATACCTCCCGAAGTCGTCTCTGAAATGGAGGAGGCAGGATTTACCGTAATTACGGCACCGGTTGCATGGAATGCCAAAATGACCATAAACCATCACAAAGAACCCCTTTCTTCCAAGCAGTTCCGTCAGGCGCTAGCCTATGCCATAGACCGGGAAGCTCTGATACAGATTGCCCAGCGAGGCCATGCCATAGCTGGTAGTCCGGGTATGATGCCGCCCACAAGCGATTGGTACAACCCTGGCACTCCCCAGTATGAGTACGACCGAGCCAAGGCAAGAGGGCTTTTGGAAGGGCTTGGCTACAAGCTGGAAGATGGCTATTTGACCAAAGATGGTCAAGAGCTAAAGCTAGAACTCCTAGCTACCTCTACGTTCAGGGAGGTTGGGCAATTCGTTAAGCAGCAACTAGAGGCAGCAGGCATAAAGGTAGACTTCAGAACCATGGAAGCAAAGACGGTTGATGCCAAAATAGAGGCATGGGACTTTGACCTATCTATCTACGGGCACGGAGCTCTCTATGAGCCGTCTATCCTGAAAAGGGTGATTATGGACGAGGGCTTCAACAGTGCCCGCTACACATCGAATGAAGCACTGAACCAGCTTCTTGAAGCGCAGCTAAGTGAGATGGAAGCTGATAAGAGAAAAGACCTGGTATTCCAGATTCAGCAGATTTATGCTGAAGACCTCCCAGCGCTGACTCTGTACTACCCTAAATGGTACTGGGCCCATGATGGTACGGTGAACCTGTTCTATACCAAGGATGGTATGGCTAGTGGTATACCCATTCCTTTGAACAGACTGTCTTTTGTCAAATAACAAAAATAAAGAGAGGAGCGAATTACCAAGTGCAGGGGGATAAGAAACAGGCTAAATTACGAAGTGTAAAAGCCTCGTCTTACAAAGTCTTAATTTTTACCTGCTATGGTGGCTGCGCAACAGGGGTTGCCGCTTCTAGAGCTTGTATCAGGATATGGGAAGAAAACCCAGACGATGTCAAGATAGGATGCCTCCCCGCGGTAATAGTGCCATGGAAACTTAATGAAATTATGAGAAAATCGGAGAAGCGAATCCTAATTGATGCTTGTGGTGTCCAATGCGGTGCCAAGCTAACTAAAAGAGAGGGAATGCCAGTAGACTGTTACATCGAGCTCACCTCGGCACTCGGTATCAGAAAGGTAAAGCAACTACCTTCAAAAGACCTTGAGGTTAAGATCTACAAAGCCATCCAGAAAGAAGTGGACACCCTTTTGGGAAAAGGAGACATGAAATGATCGGGGGACAGGCAAAAAGTGATGGCAGTCCACTAATAGATATTAAACCGTATAATCCTAGCTACTATCCGGCTGAAGATGTGAAGGTAGCTGACTGGATGGAACGAATTCATCGGGAGATTGCTCAGGGAAAGTGTTGAACAGGCGAAATCTGGTTACCTATGCCATAGCCTTAGTATTCATTCTATTGCTCAATTTCTTGCTCCCCAGAATGATGCCGGGAGACCCACTCATGGCTATCTACGGTGACGAAGCACTGATTGCCATGACGCCGGAACTCAAGGCTCACCTCGTGGAGCGCTTCGCTTTGGATGAGCCGCTATGGCAGCAGCTCGGTGCTTACTTTCTGGCACTGTTTCAGGGCGAGTTGGGCTACTCTTACTACTATAATGCATCGG
>CAZMUD010000048.1:0-8515 GCA_964569715.1 uncultured Dehalococcoidales bacterium
CCGCTAAAAATAGCCCCGAAAAGCAGCATAAACACCAAGGGGAACCCCAGAAGGAAACCCAGAGCCAGCGGGTCTCTATAGGTCTCCTTAAGGTTCCTATTGGCTAATTCCAGAAATCTCATTCCCTCAGCTCCTTCCCGGTTATGCGGAGGAAGACATCGTCGAGGGTTGGCTCTTTGATATAGGCGGAGCGGATTACTGCCCCGGATGAGTGCAGGTGGTCAACAACTTCCTTAAAATCGAGTTGCTTATCACTAATCATCATAGTGCCATCGCTTACCCTTACCTCATCATACTTGCCTCGCATTTCATTTATGACTTTCTGGGTAAGATTCCAGGCATAAATAATCATAGTGTGCTTTCCCAACATGCTCGTTTTGAGTTCGCTGCTGGTGCCCAGAGCAACAATTTTACCCTTATCCATAATGCCTATCCTGTCGCTGAGGAAATCTGCCTCGTCCATATAGTGGGTAGTAAGCAGGATAGTCTTTTCACCCTTTAACTGGACGATATATTCCCATATTGCTCGCCTGGCTTGAGGGTCAAGACCGAGAGTGGGTTCGTCAAGGAATAGAACCTCGGGGTTATGAATTAGTGCCATCATTATATTAAGTCTTCGCATCATGCCGCCGGAGAATTTCCTCACCTGGTCTTTAGCCCTCTCGGCAAGCCCCATTGTCTCCAGTAGCTCTTGCGACCTGTTTCTTAGCTCTTTGGCGTTTATGTTATGAATCCTGCCTATCAGATTAAGGTGTTCTTGAGCATTGAGGTGTTCGGAGATGGTGGTTTCTTGGGGGGAAACACCAATGATTTCTTTAATCTTGAATGGCTGCTGATTGATATCGTAACCCATAACGGTGGCAGTGCCGCCGGTTGGTTTAAGCAGGCAGCACAGCATCTTGATGGTAGTAGTTTTGCCGGCGCCATTAGGGCCAAGCAGAGCGAACAGTTCACCTTTCTTGATATTCAACTCAATACTATCTACCGCCACCAGACCATTAAATATCTTGGTCAGGTTGAAGGTCTGGATAGCAAGGTTATCACTTGCCTTGGTTGATTCTGTCCTATCGGAAGTCAACTTTATCTCCTTTGAATGTTAAGAATTATATGTTTTACCTTTTTGGTTTCCACACCGTCCCTTGTGGCGTATCTTCAAGGGCTATGCTAAGCTCCTCCAATTTTGCCCTGATGTCATCGGCGAGCTGCCACTGTTTGGCTTGCCTGAGTCGGTCTCGGGTGGAAATCAGAAGCTCAATAAAGGGCTCAGCGTCCAGGGATGGTTTTTGCGGTGGCTTAAGGGTCAGTCCCAACACATTAGCTAGCTCTGATAGTAATTGCTGAGCAGGAATGACACTATAACCTTCGTCACCGAATCGGTTAATATCACGAGCTAAATCAAACAGGACAGCCACTGCTTGGGCTGTGTTAAAATCATCGTCCATAGCCTCAGTGAATTTTTTTCGGTAAGACTCGTTATCTATTTTCTTACCAACCTTTTCTGCTCTACCTTCGGCATGAGCTACCTGTCGCAGTCTGTCGGCGCCCTTTTCCGCTGCTTCCAGCGCTTCTTCAGAAAAGGTAAGCGGGCTGCGGTAGTGGGAGTTGAGGATAAAGACACGGATGGCATCAGCGCTATATCCCTCTAGTGCTTCCTTTATCGTTATCAGGTTGCCCAGGGACTTGCTCATCTTCTCTTCACCAAGCTGCACCAGCCCGTTATGCAGCCAGTATTTGACAAACGGTTTTTTGCCGGTAAAGCTCTCCGACTGGGCTATCTCATTCTCATGATGAGGGAAGACCAGGTCCTGCCCGCCACCGTGGATGTCAAGGGTATCCCCCAGGTATTTCAGAGACATAGCACTGCACTCAATATGCCAGCCGGGTCTCCCTTCCCCCCAGGGGCTTTCCCACGATGGTTCGCCTGGTTTATTTGCCTTCCACAGGGCGAAGTCCATAGGGCTCTCTTTGTCGTCACTGCCTACGGCACTTTCCGTAGCCATCATAGACTCCAGACTGCGGTGAGACAGCTTCCCGTAATCAGGAACGTTCCTTACCCTGAAATAGACACTGCCCTGTGCCGGGTAGGCATAGCCCTTGTCCACCAGACCCTGTATTATCTCAATAATCTTGGGTATTTCCTCGGTGGCTTTAGGATAAATATCAGCCCGGCCAATATTCAGGGCATCCATATCCTCAAAATAGCTATCCGTATATTTCTCTGCCAGCTCGTGGGTAGAAACACCAAGCTTACTCGCCCGGTCTATAATCTTATCGTCGATATCGGTGATGTTCTGCACATACTTCACCTTATAGCCGCGAAACTGGAGATAGCGCCGAATAACGTCAAAGATAACATAGCTCATGGCATGACCTATGTGGCAATCACTATAAGGAGTAACCCCGCAGACATACATCTTTACCTCATCGCCCTGGGGCAAAAACTCTTCTTTCTGTCCGGAAAGGGTATTATATACTTTCATCTTTTGCTTCCTTCCGCTATAGCCAAACGCTTTTCTAGCTCAGCAATCTTCTTCTCCAGAAGCTCCAATCTCTCTCCCACCGGGTCGGGCAATCTCTCGACGGTATCAGTATCGGGGTTCCTGACGGCTACCACCCGTCCCGGTATCCCAACTACAGTGGCATTAGCCGGCACCGAGGTTACCACCACCGAACCGGCACCGACCTTGGAGTTGTCGCCAATGGTAATATCCCCAATAAGCTGTGCCCCAACACCGACAACCACATTGTTGCCCAGGGTAGGGTGACGCTTTCTTTTCTGTTGGCTGGTGCCGCCCAGGGTTACGTCCTGATACAGGGTGACATTATCACCAATCTCTGTGGTCTCCCCAATGACCACGCCCATACCGTGGTCAATAAAAAATCCCTCTCCTATCTTAGCCCCGGGGTGAATTTCGATGCCGGTAAGAAACCGGCTAATATGAGACAGCAACCGGGGTAAAACCGGGATATGCCACCGGTACAGGGTATGGGCTAAGCGGTGAAACTGCCGGGCGTGAAATCCGGGGTAAGCCAATAGTACCTCTAGGGTACTGACGGCTGCCGGGTCATGCCCAAAAGCTGCTTTGATATCTCTTTTAATGCTGGCAATGAGCGACATTGAACTAATCTCCTTCTAGCAAGGCTATGGCCCAGACAGCTATCCCTTCCCCCCGCCCAACAAAACCTAGCTGGGCTGAGGTGCTAGCCTTTACACTCACCTGACTGGGAGTGATACCCAGCGTCTGGCTGAGCTGCTCTCGCATCCGGTCAATAAAATCTCTAAGTCTAGGCTGCTCAGCCACAATGGTAGCATCAACATTACCTATCAGCCAGCCATTTTCTATCAGCTCATCCTTTACTTTTTGCAGCAGAACCAGACTGGAAATATCCTTATATTCCGGCTCACCGGGTGGGAAATGGCTACCTATATCTCCCAGAGCCGCTGCCCCGAGCAGGGCGTCAATAATAGCGTGGGTTAAGGCATCAGCATCACTCCAACCACTGAGCCCCTTATCAAAGGGTATATCTACCCCGCCCAGCACCAGCCGGCGTCCCGGGGTCAGGGGATGGACATCAAAACCTATGCCAACACTTCTCTTACTTTTCATGTTTTTGCACAAAAACCTCAGCTAAAGCCAGGTCATCGGGAGTGGTTACCTTTATATTATCATAAGAGCCCATATAGAGCTTAACCTTATAGCCCAACTGCTCCACCAGTCTGGCGTCATCAGTAACCTCATACTTCGCCTGGTGATAAGCCTCTGCTATTATATCGAAACGAAACACCTGTGGCGTCTGCACCGCCCACAGGTTTTGCCGAGGCGGTGTCCCCAGGACAAAACCCTCCTCCGAAGCTAACTTGATAGTATCGGTAACCGGCACCGCGGCTACCGCAGCCCCTGTTTCTCGAGCCATTTCCAGCCCCTGCTTAATCAAGGTCTCAGTTACCAGCGGTCGGGCTCCGTCATGGATTACCACCCAGTCACAATGGCTGAGCCGGCCAAGTCCAGCCGCCACTGAGTCCTGACGCCGCTCACCACCGGGACAAACATCGGTTACCTTAGGCCACCCTTGCTCAGCTACCAGTTGCTGTCCCGCTTTTAGGTTTTGCTGGCTGAGGACAACAACAATCTGGTGAATAGAATCGCACCCTTGAAAGACATCAATCACCCGGGCTAAAACAGGCTTGCCGCCCAATAGAGCAAACATCTTATCCACCCCACCCATCCGCTGGCTTGAGCCTGCCGCCGCGATAACCGCCCCTACCTTTTGTTGCTTATCTCTTTTCATTTTTTGAATCCGTTTACTATCTAGATTAAATTGAGTTTACACATATTTAGATTGTTTATCAACCTCTCCCTCTTAATATTTACTTAATATTTATTTGGTAACCTCACCCCCTTTAGGTTCTTGTCAGTTAACCCCCTCCCCCTTTATCCCCCTTCCCCTTACCAAGGGGAAGGGGGAATAGGTTATAAGAGAGGCTTCGCCTCTCTTTGACTCTCCTTCAGTTATTCTTCTTAAGAGGGGAAGGGGGAATGGTTAGGTTAGAGGGGACTTCGTCCCTCTAAAACTCCTTGCATCCTTTTAAGGAGACAAATCAACGGGGTGTCTAAGAGGGGCGTTAGCCCCTCTTCTATAATTTCCCCCTCTCCTTATCAAGGAGAGGGGGACAAAGGGGGTGAGGTCACCATATATCCTAAAGGGAGGGGGGTCAGGGGGATAGGTTGCTAAACGACCTCGCATATTAGCCTTGGATTTCAAATAGTGCTAAAATATCTTAAAGTTAAAGGGTATAGTAAAAAGAGGACGTGGAGGCATTGAAAAGTGGAAGTGGATAAATATGCTTCAAGACGATTTGATATTCAGCCGGAGGATGCCATTGACACCGCTGTGCTTGAGGCTACCCCCTTTGACTATCCCGACTCGGCAACTGAGGTAGTTTATGAGACTGATGAGTTTACCTTTGTTTGCCCCTGGACTGGCTTGCCTGATTTTGCCCGACTGGTGATACGCTATCTCCCGCACCACTCTCTGGTGGAACTCAAATCCCTGAAATACTATCTGACCTCGTATCGGAATGTGGGGATATTGCAGGAGCATGCCGTAAACCGCATCCTTCAAGATTTAGTGCAACTCTTACAGCCTGTTTCTATGGTGGTGGAGGCTGAATACAGGGAGAGGGGCGGAATAAAGACCAAAGCAGTTGCCAGATACGAGAGGGAGCAGCCTTGAGCCGTCTTAGGGATTCTGCTCTGTTTCATTTCTTGTCTTCCCCCTAACCAGCCCTACCCTTATTGCTTCTCTTAGACTGCTGACGGGGATTAGCTCAATGTTTTTAGGGGGTGGGCTAACCTTGGCACCGACTTTAGGCACCAGGCAGCGCTTGAAGCCCAATCTGGCTGCCTCATTCACCCTTCTGTCTAGCTGGGGAACGGCTCTTAGCTCGCCGCTCAACCCCACCTCCCCCACTACTGCCAGTTCCGGGTCGACACCCACATCACGAAAGCTGGAGGTAATAGCCAGGGCGATGCCTAAATCAGCCGCCGGCTCTCCAATTTTTAGCCCGCCGGTAACATTGACTATAATATCCTGATTTCCGAGCTTCAGGCCGATTCGCTTGCTCAGCACGGCAGCGAGCAGCAGCAAGCGACCAAAGTCAACACCGTTGGCAGTGCGCCGTGGTAAGCCAAAGCTGGTGGGATTGGTCAGGGCTTGAATCTCTACCAGCAGGGGGCGACTACCCTCAAGGACAGGCACTACCACCGAGCCTATAGCCTCACCCCACCGCTGTGATAGGAATGCCTGTGACGGATTATCCACTTCAACCAGACCCTGCCCCTTCATTTCAAAGACGCCTATCTCATTGGTGGAGCCAAAGCGGTTTTTCACACAACGCAGCAATCGGTAGGCACTGAAAGGCTCACCCTCAAGATAGAGCACCACATCCACAATATGTTCCAGAACCCGGGGACCAGCAATAGCGCCGTCTTTGGTTACATGCCCGACAATGAAAACAGGCACCCCGCTGAGCTTTGCCCATTGCATAAGCCTCATGGTGCACTCTCGCACCTGGGTTATGCTGCCTGGCGCTGTATCCAACTCAGGGAGATAAACAGCTTGAATGGAGTCAATAACCACCAGGCTAGGTGATAGCTCCTCAATCTGGTTCAGGATAACCTCCAGGTTAGTTTCAGCCAGAAGGTAAAGCTTCTCGCCCTTTATTCCCAGACGCTCTGCCCTGAGCTTAATCTGAGGCAGTGTTTCCTCACCGGAAACATAAACCACCTTACCTTGTGCCTGAGCTACCAGGGCTGAAACCTGAAGCAGGAGGGTGGATTTGCCAATACCGGGGTCGCCGCCGGTGAGCATCAGGGAGCCGGCTACCAGTCCCCCACCCAGCACTCGGTTAAACTCGGTCAGGGGAAGTGAAAGGCGGTCGGCTGCCTCAAGAACGACCTGAGATAACTCTTGGGCTGGGTGAAGCGGGGCAGCGGGCTGTAAGAAACTAGCTGGAGTAGCTACCGTTTTTTCTATAAAACTGTTCCACTCCTGGCAACTAGGACAGCGTCCCAGCCACTTCAGTTCCTCTCGGCCGCACTGCTGGCAGACGAAGATAGTCCTGGTGCCGGATTTATCCAATCTAGCCATGAGGTAACCTTACTTCATAGATTTTACATCAGCATGCCGAGGAATATCCCAGCCACCACCGAGGTGGCAATAGCCCCGGCCATGTTAGGTCCCATAGCATGCATAAGCAAGAAGTTCCTCGGGTTTGCCTCCTGCCCCATTTTTTGCACTACTCTAGATGACATAGGGATAGCCGATACCCCGGCAGCACCTATCATTGGGTTTATTTTCTCTTTTAGGAATAGGTTGATAAGCTTGGCTGCCAACAGACCCCCGGTGGTAGATAAGGCAAAGGCTACTATTGCCAACCCAATGATAGCCAAGGTTTGGGGTCTGAGAAATACTTCAGCGGGCATTAGCGCTCCTACTGTTATTCCCAGGAGAAAGGTAAGCACATCGATAAACACACCCCCGGCTGATTCAGCCAGCCTATTGGTGACGCCACTGGCTCTCAGTAGATTGCCGAACATAAACATACCGATAAGCGGTGTCGATTTAGGGACAAGCAAGGCAGCAATAATGAATATTATCATGGGGAAGAGAATAACCTCTAAATTGGAGACCTCTCGCAACTGGGGCTTCATGAATATTGCCCGCTCCTTCTTGGTGGTGAGCAGTCTTATTATTGGCGGTTGAATAATGGGCACCAGCGCCATATAGGAATAAGCCACCAGTGTAATCGGGCCCAGTAGCTGAGGGGCCAGGGCAGCCGTGATGTAAACGGTGGGTGGTCCGTCGGAACCACCAATGATGCCAACACAGGCTGCCGCCCTTGCGCCCTCTATATCAAAACCGAACAATCCAGAGGTGTAAGCAATTAAGAAGACAGCAAAGACGCCTAACTGAGCAGCGGCACCAAAGACAAAAGATATGGGACGGGCGATGGTAGGCCTAAAATCGGTCATCGCTCCCAATCCGAGAAAGATGAGCAGAGGAATTACCCCGGACTTAATTCCGTAGGTGTAAAGCACATTCAGTAAGCCTATTTCCCCGCTGCCAATAGCCCTTATCAGCGCACTTAAAGATGATACCTCTGCCGGGAAGCCATCCGCGGTATATATCATTAAGCCGGCAAAAGGAAGGTTGACCATCAAAACGCCGACCCCGATGGGTACTAATAAAACGGGCTCCATCTTCTTAGCAATGCCCAGGTAGATTAAGAGCCCACCAATCAGAAACATTATGATATTGCCCCAGGTTAATGCCCCGAAGGCACTCTCGTATAGACCAAACACCTACTTATCCTTCGCCGGAATCTCTTTACCCTTTGCCTGAGTTTTCTGTATTACTAGTCCCACTATCCAGGCTACCAATGATAGGATGACCAGGACGAGGATGGTCACTCCAAAACCACCCCCGGCGAGCTTTGCTGCTAAATTCCAGTCTATCATCAAACCCCTTTCAAATTACGGAAAGCTCAAGAGCCCCGGGTGATACCGCCAAAGCCAGTGTCGAGAAGGTCTAGCCTTCTATCGCTATCAATATTCAAGGGTAGCTATCAAATTACCCGTCTCCACCACCTGCCCCGCAGAAACTTTTATCTCAGTAATTGTGCCAGCTACCGGAGCTAATATTGGATTCTCCATCTTCATTGACTCAATAAAGCAAATTACATCTCCCTCCTGAACCACATCCCCTACCTTAACTTCTACGCTAGTAACTTTGCCTGTTATTGGGACTTCGACAATTTCCTGTGCCAACTTTAGGCTCCTTTCTGCTGATCACTTTGTGTTTTCTCCGCCAACCTGTATTCTGACAAATCAAAAGGGCGGGTAATCCACCTACTTCAGTTTCCCCGCCCTTTCTATAACCCTTCCGACTTTGCCTATGTCATGATAGCTTAAGGGTTCTCATCTCCCAGCAATGCTCCTACGGCTGTGGGATG
>CAZMUD010000049.1:0-8452 GCA_964569715.1 uncultured Dehalococcoidales bacterium
GAGTTCGACTCTCCCCCGCCTCCACCAAGCTCTCCCCCGCCTGCTTGTGCCTGATCAGCCTGATGGGAGAATACTTTAAAAGGCTCTCCCTCAGCTTGGCAGGGTCGGCGTTAATATAGCGGTCATTGACACCGGGTATTTTGTCACGGGCCAGACGTATTGCTAAAAACTCGTCGCCGCTCGCTTCTCTTACCAGCGTGCAGAAGCTACGCCCTCCATCAGCCACCTCCTGACCCAAGTTTATCTATCAACCGGTGTAAGGGGACAGCGATCTGGTCTTCCTGAACGTGGGGCGAGTAGCTGCTGTCAATCTGAACCAGCTTTATTATGGGCATCTTGCAGGCAATAGCTACTGCCAACTTATCTACCGTACCAGACACTATCTCCTCGGAAATTATTTGTGCCCCAACAAGAGTCTTCGTCTTCGCATCAGCGATAAGCTTATAATGCGCAGGCCTGCCATTAAACCTTTCCCTGAGCCGAGGGGTATCCACTGCAGCAGAGACTGCTTCCAGCCCCTTCTCTTGCGCCTCCTTCTCCGTAAACCCAACTGCTCCTATCTGGTGACCAAACACCTTGGTGACGAACGGCATGACCGTGCCTTCATACGCGAGGTGATTACCCAGGACTACATTTCTGCCTGTAATGTATCCAGTTCGGATGGCGTTGGCGGCCAGTTGATGTCGCCTCTTCGAGCCGGTGACAATGTCCCAGTTTTCCATGCAGTCCCCGATGGCATAGATGTCAGGGTCGCTGGTCTGCAGGTACTCATTAACCGCTATAGCACCTGTTTCGCCAATCTCCAGCCCGGCTTTTTGAGCCAGCTCCACAGTGGGTTTAGTGCCAGTGGCGAAGAAGACGAGGTCCACGTCCACTTCCCTGTCAGAAAGAGTGATGCACTTCCTACCTCCTTTAGTAGCTATATTCTCTATCCTAGCCGGCAGTATCAGCTCTACTCCATTCTCCGTAAACACATCTTTGACTCTTTCTGACATATCCTCGTCCAGATAGCCACGCAGGATTCCTCGTCTCACCAGCAGGTAGACTTTGCCGTAGCCTCTTGCTTTGAGGGCGGCAGCTATCTCCAGCCCGATAAATCCCCCACCGACAATGGCTGCTTCAGTGGACTGGGCGACAGCATTACTCAGAGCTAAGCCGTCAGCCATATCGGTACTCAGTGAAAACTCATTTTTGCCGTCCGATGCCGGAAATGCGGGAGTGACCGGGGTGGCACCCAGAGCCAGAATCATCTTGTCGTAGCTGTACTTTTTACCATCAGCGATAATGCACTTTTCCTCTCTGACAATATCGGTAACCTCGGTATTCAGATGGATGGCTACATTTCTTTTCTCCCAGAAAGAGTTCTGCCGAAAGCCGCGAATGAGCTCATCCCAGGTAGCCACCATCCCGCCTATTACCAAAGGCATCTCGCAGGGTGGGCAGCCCAGGCTGGTCCTTTTGCTGAAAATGTCAATCTGTGCCTCTCTGTCCAGGCGGCGGACCTGATTAGCTGCCAACGCACCACCATCACCAGTGCCAACAATACATACTTTCATTTTCTACCTCCTGTCATTAGCCTGTCTCTGGGGCAAATGATAGTCTTTTTCCCCAGCATATATCGGCACCTCAAGCCAGCCCCGTAAGTCTCTTTGCCGGAGGTATTGGGGATTGCCAGTTTTGGGCAAAGAAGGCATCCTTCGTTTCCCGTGCTCTTCCCGCATTCGTTTTCCAATCCGAGAGTAACATAGCCGCTACACCTCCTCATCTAGCCAGGTTTATTCAGCTGCGCTTGGCTGCTATTTATCTTGATTCTTGTAGTTCGACCAGCACCTGGGACAGCTGCTCATTAGCTTTTTCCATCTCTTCTGCCGCCTCTAATGTTTTATGGTAAATTGGTTCGCTCTCTGTGTTTTTGGCTTTCTCTGCCCACTTCCTGAGTTTCTCGCTATGCTGCTTGTTATCATCAGTAAGCGTCTCGGGAACCGCCTTTTCCAAACGGAAGTCTGCATTTTTATCTCATCCTCAGTCTCAGGCTCTATCAGGTTTGGCTGGACTGAAATAGAGAGAAAGGCAGAGGGTTTCATGATTCTATAAATCTCACCTGGTAGTTATGGCTATCACTCTAACGATAATTTCTGCTCACATCCTCAGTCGTCGCCGTCCTTTTGCCAGCCACGATTATCGTGAATCCCGCACCGGGGAAATAGCCTTCCTTAGCCTCTTCCATATGCTGCGCCTCAATGAAGAAGATGAGGCTTCCCTCTCTATCAAACCAAGCATCATATTCCAGAGCCAGATCGTCGAAGGGAGAACTATGGCTATTGTTTCGTTTCATTCCTGCTATTCGTCGTGGAGTTTTGTAATTGGTTGACGACATCCCTCCTCCTTTATGAGGACTTGTCGGCTTCGCGGTGCTCATCCAGTAATATCCTGGAAGTAGCAAAATCCACTTCAACTACTCTGCCTGGTATAACCTTTTCCTCACCCAGAAGTGTTTCCAGTTCGACCCGCTCACCATGCAGTCGCATATGAGCGATGTCCTGAAGCACTGGTTCATCACCCCATTTATTTAGATATGCCTTAGCCAAACACACTTTGCACCTCCATTCGCTCCGGTAAGGGCGGCTAAATTCGTGTCATCCGGGGTGCATGCAGACCTGTCATTGAAAGGATGTTCCCCAAGACGTCTTTGATCTCCTGCATAGCTACGCCCTTCACCGGGATTCTGCCTTCTAGACTTGAACTGAAGATATCGGCGTCAAAGTAAATACACCCGACTACCTCAATGCGCCGCTTCTGTAGTTCTGCTTTCAGTCTCATAGCTATCTCTTCCGAGGGCACCTTGTTCATAACAGCCCAGACATTCTTGATGCCAATTCCTGAAGCCAGGTCGTGTATCTTCTGACCTACATTTACTGATTCCAGAGGAGGCTCGACAACAATCAGTACACTGTCGATGCTGGTCTCAACGCCCCGACCGAAATGCTCCACTCCCGCTTCCATGTCCACAATAGCCAGCTCATCTGTTTCCAGAGTGAGCTTCTTCAGAAACTCGCGACTTAATACCCCCATGGGACAGGCACAGCCCTCCAAGGACTGTAGTATTTTCCCGATAGCAACCAGCTTGAGCCCGTTCTTCTGGAGCAGATGCTGCTCAGGAATATGCGCTGTTGCGATCTGGGTCTCGCTGAGGACATTCGTGCGAGCCATCTTTTGCTTCAGACTTTTCTTGCCGCCGACAAGCTCCATGAGAGGCACAGGCGGATGGTCAAAGCCGAGCATGCGGAAAAGTCCTGTGTTTGATTCATCGGAGTCTACTACCAGCACACGGTAACCCCTCGCTTGTGCTTCATTCGCCAGCAGAGCGACTACGGTGCTTTTACCACTGCCGCCTTTACCACAGACAGATATCTTCATCTTCTATCACACTTCCTTGCTTACATTCTTACTATCTTGATTGCCTTCAGGGGGCAGGCCCGAACACAGTCGCCACAACCCTGGCAGACAGATGGGTCTGTCATAGGTATCTCGTAGGGTGCCTCTTGCTTGAGCAGCTTATGAGAACATGCTAGGGCTGCTGCACAAATGCCGCTGTCGCATTCTTCTGGATGGCACTTCTTATAATCTACTAATGCCATTTTGCTTGGCATGGGTCTACCTTTCTCAGCAATCTAATTGTCGCGGGTTCAGCCTGCATTACTAGCATGCTTCCTCAAGGAAAGCAAAGGTCGCACTATCTAACTACTTTGCTTGATTCATATTCATGGCACTCCTACAGGTCTCTTGTCCTTTGGTGCTGGGCTCTGTCGAATCTCGTCTAAGCTTCTCAGTCGCCATCCCATCACGGATACCATCTCCTAAAGGCGCATCCAGCATTCTACCAATGGCTAGAGCAGGGAGCTGAGCTATTTCTGCTATCGGCCTCTACCTTCGGCTCTCTTTGCCTTCTCCAACTCGTCTTCTAGCTCCTCCAGTTGCTGCCACATTGATAGCGGCACGGAATGAGCTGGCCATCGAGCCTTGAGGTCAGTTATTTTCTCCTCAATCTCTCTTACTGTTTCTTTACCCACTTTCTACCCCTATGGCTCATAGGCAGGAGTCTCGCCGGGATGCAAGCTGCGCCATTTCTCGAGCAATTGTTCTTTACTTTCCTCGTGATCTGAATCAGGCACGCAGGCATCTACCGGGCAGACCTCAGCACACTTTGGAGTTTCAAAGTTACCGACACATTCAGTGCACCGGTCAGCATCAATAACGTAGATATCTTCTCCCTCGGATATTGCTTCATTCTTACATTCAGCTTCACAGGCTCCACAGCTTATACAGTCATCAGTAATTTTGTATGCCATTTACCATCCTCCATTTACTCCTCTTTTACTAAGGTGGCATGTTATGCCGGTGTCACATTTGTTCACCCCCTTGTCCCATATCCTCATCCTTGACCCAGATGCGGTACATCTTCTCGCCGCTCTCTTCGTAGCATTGAAATCCTCTGGAATCAGCTTCTTCTACCTTCACATTCTCTTCACCCTTCAGTTCTACAAACTGGCTAAACTAGTCCCTGAAGTGGGTGCCGCCGCCAAAGCAGACCTTTGTCCACCTGTTGCCATTCTCGTCTACCTTCTCTCGAATCGTTTCCTCTTCAGCCATTCGTTGCTGAAGCGGATTCTCTTGGTCTGCCGCTTTGCTGCTCATTGGTGTGCGCCTCATATCTCTGGAAAGCCGATTTCGGGAAGGCTGGCCCATTTTCAGGTATCAGCTTTCCTCTTGGTCAGCGAAAAGACACGTCGGATAGCAGGAGTGACACCACTCGGTAGTGAAGCAGGCAAATACTGGTAGTTCGCATTCCAGCACTTCTTTGTCGAAATCTCGTTCGGTAATCTCTTTCATAGCTCCACCCTCCTTTCCACGGTCATGGAGGTCACTGTGTTTTCTCCTTCTCCTCACACTCTGGACAGTAACCTTCGAGGTATAAGTCAACCTTTGTCACGTTGAAATGGTGCTCCCGCTGAACTACCTCTACCAGCTTTCGAACCAGAGAGTTTTCAAACTCGATGATTTTTCCGCAGCACTGGCAGACCAAATGCACGTGCTCCAGCGATTGCTTTATCTCGTAGGAGCAGCGTGCCTTAGCGAGCCTTCTTTCATCAATCAAGCCTAGCTGCTTGAAGAGGTTAAGGCTGCGGTACACCGTGGCCCAGCTGATGGACTGGTTTCTGGCGCTGGCTCGCCAGTACAGTTCCTTGGCATCTATGGGCCCCTGGGCTTCCTGGAGCACCTCTAGAAGGCGGCGGCGTTGGGTCGTCAGGTTATGCTCTTGGATCGGTATCGTTTTGCGAGTGAGTCTCATTTTCACACCCTAGAATACTTCTTACCACTACCTTTGTCAAGTGGATAGTAAAATATGACTTCGACGCCGAGCTTGAGCACATGGCGGTCTTTGGAACTTGCAACCGCTGCCGTGGCTAGTCGATACAATCACAAAGGGACGCCTGAATCTTCAGTTTGCTTATAATATAGTGGCGCTACTTCTGATATCCCCTTCTCTCAATACTTATTGATTTAGGTATCGGTAGGACCTGAGGATTTTGAAAGGCAGAAGACTATAAGGAAATAGTGTAGGGCAGGACTTGACAAATCAGGGCGCAGTGAGTTATAGTAGTTATGGGCATATGGGTAAAAACGTGCCTTTACGGATATAAGCCCAAAATACATAGCGACGGAGACTTAGGGATACTATGGGCAGACCACTGCTGTGGCGGCGAGTAAACTTTATACCACCAATAACCTATTTTAAACCGGCTGGGGTACCGTTAACTACTCTTCAGGAAGTATGCCTTTCCGTGGAGGAGGTAGAGGCAATTCGTCTCAAGGACTTTGAGGGGCTGGAACAGGAGGAATGCGCTCAGAGGATGAATGTCTCTCGGAGCACCTTTGCCCGTGTGTTGGCTTCGGCTCGGCAGAAAATGGCTGACGCTCTACTTAACGGCAAGGCGATAAGGATTGAGGGTGGTAACTTTGAAATGGCTTTGAGCCGCTTCAGGTGCATTAATGGTCACGAATGGGATGTACCATTTCAGGTTATGATAAATACACCTCCCCAGTTCTGTCCTACCTGTAATACACCAAGTATCATGCCGCTCCAGCCTCTGGGACCACGCTGGGGTGAAGGTGGTCGTGGGCACCGCAGAGGAGGACGCAATTGGTGAGGATGTCCTCTCTGTGTTCAATGAGAAGAAGCGTTTGAGCAGTCATGAAGATTTTTGATGACTTAATTTCGACACTAAATCCAGAGGCCGGAGTAAGAGATATACGCCAGGGATTTTTTCATACCGGGGTATTAACTCGTGAATGTGGGCTGGCAGCAACACTTCCTCGAGATGCTCTTCGACAGGAACAACCCTCGGTAAAGGAGCCTGGTTTACTACTGGGGAAAGGTGCATTGGAACTAGCCCGAATGGCTTACTCAGAGGGCATACTTGAGGCGGCTATTGGCATGGCAACTATTAATTCACTTCTTGAAATTGACGAGGGGTGTTGTGAAGACCTCAATGCCGGTGACCTCATTGCTGAAAAGGGCAAGAATAAGAGGGTAGCCATCGTGGGACACTTCCCCTTTATATCTGAACTTCCTAAGATAGCAAAGGAACTGTGGGTAATCGAGAAAAATCCGCAGGAAGGTGACTTCACTGAAACTGAGACGGAAAATCTTATTCCACAGGCTGATGTTGTTGGTATCACCGGTACTGCTTTTACCAACCATACTGTCGAGCACCTGCTCAAGCTGTGCGACTCTAAAGCCTATGTAGTGATATTGGGAGACACCGCTCCCCTTTCACCAGTTCTCTTTGACTATGGCGCCGACGCTATATCAGGCACAAAGGTTATTGATTCAGACTTAGCCCTGCATTGCGTGAGCCAGGGAGCCACTTATCGGCAGATTAAAGGAATTCGGCAGCTCACCATGACGAGGTGAGAAGCAAGAAGGGGGCACAATGACACAAGCAGAAATAGAACGATTGGCTAGGAAGGTGAGAGCTAGAGGCCTGCGCTCTTCCTGGCAAGAACTGATGCAATTCTCTAAGGATGTGGTTGGCGGATTGGCAGATGCCTATCAAGCACTGCTAAAGAGCACGGCAAAGTCGGATAAGATTTCTGCAAGCAATGCTGATGATATGCAAAAGGTGGTGAGGGACAAGCTGGCTGCAGTGCTAACCCTGCTAACCAGTGAGGCACAGGTGGCTAGATGGGAGTCAGAGGTTCTAGCTGGAAATAGTGTCCTTGGCACGCGAGAAGTAGACAACTCAGGGTTTGAAGAAAATTAGTCATAAGCGTAATCAAGGACGGCAGGATTTTTGCAATGGCAGGTCAGTTGACTGAGATGCAAAGCAACATAGATGGAAAATTAAGTCGACGCAGCACAGAGCAGCGTCAGCTAATCTTAGAAATTATCCAGCAGGCTAAGGAGCACCTTGGTGCTGATGAAATCTACCGGCAGGCTCGTCAAAAGTCGCGCAGCATCAGCCTGTCCACAGTATACCGCAGCCTGCAACTATTCAAGGAACTGGGGCTAATAGAAGAGCACCAATTCGATGGCGTGCGCCGGTGTTACGAAACTACTCCTCGACCCAAGCATCACCATCTAGTGTGCCTAGGCTGTGGTCGAATATTTGAGTTTAAGTGTCCATCAGCAGAGGAACTTAAGTCTAGAATCAGTAGAGAAGAAGGGTTTAAGGTCATCGATGCAGAGGTGCGCCTAGCAGGCTATTGTCCTGATTGCCAGCAGCGGCTGTCAGGTAACATGCCCAATGCTAAACAAAAACAATAAATACTGAAAAGGAGGTGAGCCGGATGCCATTTGGAGATAGAACCGGACCGAGAGGAATGGGGCCGATGACCGGGAGAGGAGCTGGTTACTGCGCCGGTTTTAGCCAGCCAGGCTTCGCTAATCCCATACCGGGGAGAGGGTGGTTTGGTTTTGGCTTTGGCTGGGGGCTGCGGCATAATAGCTGGGGAGGTGGCCGGGGTCGCGGCAGAGGTCGCTGGTTCGGCTGGCGCTGGTCTTCGCCCTACCAGTATTCTTGGTGGTAGGACGATAACGCAAATTTTTTCTTAGGAGGTGAAAAAATGCCTAACGGATTTGGTGGAGGTAGAGGTGCAGGATTCGGTTTTAGAGGAGGTATGGGCTTCGGCTTTAGAGGAAGCTCGCCTCCCTGGCCCTACGTGGGCATAGGTAGAGGGGGGCTACCAAGATGCGGCTACTTCCTGAGCGGCGCAGCCGGAGCACCGACACAATGGCCATACCAACAGGCTCCCTATCCTGCTGACCCAGGGTTTACTGCCGGGCAGACTGCATACCCCTTCCCTGCAGCCACGCCACCTGCTCCTGGAACTATGCCCTTCGCCCCGCAGGTAACCCCGGAACAAGAGCTTGATTTCCTGAAGAACCAAG
>CAZMUD010000050.1:0-5374 GCA_964569715.1 uncultured Dehalococcoidales bacterium
CTGGATAAAGGCAATAAGTTGCCTAGAGACGTAGAGATAATGTATGAGAGGCTTCCAGAGGAGCTTAAACAGGAAGTTGATAAACTGCCTTCGGAGAAAATGGTGAGTGTGCTACAAGCTCTAAACAGATTTCACCATATCATGGAGGCAGAGGTATATGAGCTTGCACTTCGGCTCATTCGGGCAGCTCGTTGAGGCAACGAAAACCTTGTTGAGTTGCTAGTGCTATGCTAGAATTTACTTGAGGGCTAGTCGTTTTCGGCTAGCCCTAGAGGTGTTTGAGGAAAAAATGCAGCTAGACCTGACTCAGTTACTACATCTCATTGACGAGATACCTGCCTATGGTCAGCTTGTGGATGAGCTTGAGAAGGAAATGGGCAGTGCCAGGGCGGCAGTGCCTGATGCTGCCAAGCCTTATTTCATAGCGTCTCTATATCACCGCTTGCAGATACCCATGCTCGTTGTTACCGCGCAGCCAGAAAACGGTAAGAAGCTCTATGAACAACTCTTAATCTGGCGCGATTCTAGCCAGGTAAAGCTGTTCCCTGAGCCTGATGCTCTGCCCTATGAGCGTATTGCCTCAGATAACTCCACTGAGCTGGAAAGACTCCAGGTGTTGTCTGCTTTAGCTAACATAGCTGGAGACGACAGTGCACCGACTACAGCCCCTCCCCTGATTGTTGCCTCTGCCCCGGCATTTATGCAGAAGGTAGCACCGTATAGCGATTTCACTGCTGCCGGTCACACCATAAGGTTAGGGATGGGTGTTGAGCCATTCCACCTGCTCAGCCGGTGGCAGGCTATGGGCTATAGATTAGAAGACGTGGTTGAAGTGCCAGGCACGATAAGTCATCGTGGTGGCATCATAGATATTTACCCTCCCACCAGTGACTTGCCAGCCAGGCTTGAGTTCTTCGGTAACACCGTGGACAGCATCCGTCTTTTTGACCCGGCGAGCCAGCGCTCACTAAGGGCGGTGTCATCCATCGCTGTTGGTCCGGCTACAGAACTGCTGACACCACTGTTTAACCAGGACAGTATCCTGGATTACCTTCCTCAGGATGTCCTTCTCATACTTGATGAGCCCCAGAGCATTAAACTAGCCATAGAAGACCTGGACGCTAAAGCCAATGAGTTGCGTGCTGAGAAGTTAGAGCGGGGAGAGCTGCCATCTGGTTTCCCCAGACCATATTTCGCCTGGGAAGAGCTGGAGCCGGTCGTAAAGAGTCAACATTGCCTGATGCTTACTGCCTGGGCTATTACCGGTGATGAACAATGGCATGAGCTAAGCTTTACCCCCGCTCCTAACTATGCCGGACAGCTGCCGGTGTTCATCAAAAAGGCCAAGGAGATGCTAGTCCAGAGGCAGCGACTCATCCTCATCAGCCATCAGTCCAGTCGGTTATCAGAGCTATTTGAAGAAGAAGATATTATTGCTCCCCCCCTCACTGAAATCAAGCAAATACCTCCGCTCGGCTCACTGACCCTGGTGCAGGGTTTACTGGCTGAGGGCTGGGTTATGAATGGCGATACCTACCTGCTCACCGATGCTGAAATCTTCGGTTTTATCAAACAGCGCCGGCTACTCAAGAAGCGCCCGGTGCCACATCACCGGCTATTTGTTGACATAACTCCGGGCGACTACGTGGTGCATGTTGAACATGGCATTGCCAGATTTGCCGGCGTGACCACGATGAGCGCCGAAAACGGCGAGAAGGAGTATCTGGTTCTAGAATACGCTGCTGGTGATAAGCTTTATGTCCCTACCGACCAGATAGACCGTGTCAGTCGCTATGTAGGAGCCGGTGAACGGCCACCGGTATTGAGTCGGCTGGGCACCCAGGAATGGGCACGAACCAAGCAGAGAGTTAAAGAATCGGTAGCCAACATTGCTCAGGAATTACTGGCTCTTTATGCTACCCGGGAGGTTGTGCCCGGCTTTGCCTTTGCTCCTGATACTGTCTGGCAGCAGGAGCTTGAGGCTTCCTTTCCCTATGTTGAGACCCCCGACCAGATAGAAGTTCAAAAACAGGTAAAGGGGGATATGGAGAAAGCCAAACCTATGGACCGGCTGGTCTGCGGGGACGTAGGCTATGGCAAGACTGAGGTGGCTATCCGTGCCGCTTTCAAGGCAGTGATGGATGGCAAGCAGGTGGCAGTGCTGGTGCCAACTACAGTGCTGGCTGAGCAGCACCTTTCCACCTTCAGCCAGAGGCTGAATGCCTTTCCGGTGAGAATTGAAGTATTAAGCCGCTTTCGGACGCCCAAGGAGCAGCAGGCTATCCTTGACGGATTGGCTAATGGCAGTGTGGACATCTGTATCGGCACCCACCGGCTGCTGCAAAAGGATGTGGCATTCAAGAATCTTGGCCTGTTAATCATTGACGAGGAACAGCGCTTTGGCGTTGTCCATAAGGAATACCTCAAGCAGATGAGGCGGGAGGTGGATGTTCTCACCCTGAGCGCTACCCCTATCCCTCGCACCCTTCATATGTCCCTGGTGGGGGTAAGGGATATGAGCGTTATGGAAACTCCGCCTGAAGAGCGCCTGCCTATCAAGACCTATGTTGCCGAAAGTAATGACCGGCTAGTCCGGGAAGCCATACTTAGAGAGCTGGAGCGGAATGGTCAGGTCTTCTTTGTTCACAATCGGGTGCGAAGCATAGCCTTTGTGGCTGACAAGCTTCAGTCTCTGGTGCCTGAAGCCCGGATAGCCATCGGTCACGGTCAAATGCCCGAGGGGGAGCTGGAGAGGGTGATGGCTGACTTTATTCAGGGGAAAAGCGATATCCTGGTATGCACCAGTATTATTGAATCAGGGCTGGATATGCCCAATGTCAATACCATGCTTATCAACCAGGCTGATAAATTTGGTCTGACCCAGCTATACCAGCTTCGGGGTCGGGTAGGGCGCGGTGCCAATCTGGCTTATGCCCATTTTCTCTATGAGAGGGGGAAGCGGCTGACCCCGGTTGCTGAGAAGCGGTTGAAGACTATCTTTGCCGCCACCGAGCTAGGTGCCGGTTTTGGTATCGCTATGAAAGACCTGGAAATCAGGGGAGCCGGCACCCTGCTTGGGGTAAAGCAGAGCGGTCATATCAGCGCCGTTGGCTTCAACCTTTACTGTCAGCTACTGGCACAGGCAGTAGAGGAGCAAAAGGCAAAGCAGGCTGGCGTTGCTGAGGAAACAGCCGGACCATCACGCCTGCCGGCGCCAACCATAGACCTGCCCTTAGCGGCTTATATACCGGAAGAGTATGTAACCGACCTCAATACCAGGCTTGGACTCTACCAGAAAATGGCGAAGCTGGAGAAGGTTGAGCAGGTAGAGGCTCTAGCCCAGGAGTTTGGCGACCGCTTTGGTGCTCTGCCCCCGGAGGTAGAGAACCTGCTGTATGCGCTCAGAATCAAAATTCAGGCGGCTAAAGCGGGCATTGAGTCCATCTCCACCGAAGAGGGCCAAATCATACTCAGGCTGTTTGAAGGTATGCAGTTTGATAAGCAGAAACTCGAGTTTTTCGTAAAAGGACTGGAGCCTCACTTGAAAGACGGCATAAAAATAGGTTTAGCCCAACTCCGCCTCAACCCCAAACGCCTCGGCAGCCACTGGCAAGAGGTGCTGGAGGAGGTGGTAAAGAGGGTGGGGTGATATAATAGAGTAATAGTATTAAAAAGTTAAAGCAACAGCAAGTTTTGCCATAGATAGAATGTATTGTATCCTGCAGTTTTGAGAGGAAATGCAATTGGAACAAACGTTGTTATTTGTCGGGGCAATGTTGGTAGCATTTCAATATGTCAGTAATATTGGCTACGTTGCTACGCTTTTTTCAATGCCTTTTGCACTGCCAATAAAGCCACTAATGAAGAAATTGGGACTTAGCTATAAAAGAGTATCACCAGTTCAGCTTGGTTTCCAAATAGACCAGCCAACTGAAAGAATGGTGCGCAATAAGATTATGCAAGTAATTTGGTGGTCATTATTCATCTTATCAGTAGCTATTTTCGCAACCGTAACAATAGCAACACAACCTATTATGATAGCCTATCTTTTGGTTGGCAGACCGCTGCTAGGTATTAATAAACTATTAAATCTCATTTATGAGAAGACGACATCCCAGTGGGATATCGTGTATTTGGTTATTATGCAAAATGGAATAAATTTTATGCAGAACGTATTGAAGATAAAAACAACCAAGAAAAGATATTCCGACGAGGATTTATTGAAAATACGTAAAGAGAAAGGTGAATTACCATTCCTGGCTTTTATTGGGTTAATCTGCATAGTAGTTGGTTTTATACTTCAGCTTCTTTAACTTACCTATTTCAGTATTCCCTTACCATTGGATATCATGCGGTATACTAAATCTGCACTCTAGGAGTTTAAGAGGGGCGAAGCCCCTCTTTTTATATTCTTCCCCCTCCCTTATCAAGGGAGGGGGATAAAGGGGGAGGGTTACCTAATAAAAACTATGTTATCTCTTGAGATTGCTTCGTCGCTGACGCTCCTCACAATGACAGGTGAGGAATGATGCTGCTCGCAAAGACAGGTGAGGAATGATGCTCCTCACAATGACAGGTGAGGAATGATGCTCCTCACAATGACAGGTGAGGAATGACGCTCCTCGCAAAGACATGAGGCTGGTCTAAGAGGGGTGAGGTAGATAACTAATCTCTAGTTAATTATTTTATGAGAGAAAAGGTGCTATAATAGGACAAGGGGGCGAGTTGGAGATGCAATATACCATTTTTATCAGAAAGGCACCTGATGGGTTCTATATAGCTAGCTGTCCTCTGATTCCAGAAGCACAGGCTCAAGGTGAGACCTACGAAGAATGTGAAACTAACATTAAAGAAGTGCTTGAACTTTGTCTGGAATTCCGTAAAGAGCGCGGTGAGGAAATACCAGAGGAGATTGGTGCTAAACAGGTTACGGTTGCCATATGACAAAGTTACCTCCGCTGAAGGTCCGTATAGTCGTTAAGGGTCTTCAGGCAATGGGCTTCAAAAAGGTAAGACAAAAGGGTAGCCATGCAATATTCCATCATGAGGATTGCCGCCGGGCTCCTATTCCCATCCATCCAGCCAAAACCATCAGCCCTTATTTTCTTTCAGATATTCTCAAACAGCTTGAGATTGACGAGGACAAATTTTTACAAGCCATAGGGCGCAGTTAGTCTTTGCTATATCTTCAGGTGAATACTCCTTTCCCGAAATAACATACAGGCAGTCCAAGAGGGGCGCTGCGGTCACCGCAGAGGACAAGCCCCTCTTTTTTAGTATCCCCTATTGCTTGGTGAGGTATCTTTCGGCGTAGATGGTGGCGGTAGCTCCATCGCCGGCAGCGGTTATTGCCTGGCGGGCGGAGTCCTGGCGT
>CAZMUD010000050.1:5474-8293 GCA_964569715.1 uncultured Dehalococcoidales bacterium
GGCGGTAGCTCCATCGCCGGCAGCGGTTATTGCCTGGCGGGCGGAGTCCTGGCGTATATCGCCGGCAGCCAGAATACCGGGTATTTCCGTTTCCATCTTCTCATTGGTAATGATATGACCAACATTATCCAGCGGTAGAATACCCTTCAGGTAATCGGTATCCGGCTTAAGCCCGATAGAGATGAAGACTCCGGCTACCTCCAGGGCTGATTTTTCCCCGGTCTGCACCTGGTTAAGCCCGATTCTTTTAACGGAATTTTCCCCCTCAATCTTCTCAACCGTGCTATCCCACCGGAATTCTATTTTCGGTTCAGCGAAGGCTCTCTCCTGTAGAATGCGGGTGGCACGGAGCTGACGGCGGCGGTGTATCACTGTAATCCTGGAGGCAAACTTGGCCAGATGCAGGGCTTCGGTAATAGCGGCATCGCTGCCACCGACTACGGCTACTGGTTGCTCTCTGAAGAAGGCGGCATCGCAGGTAGCGCAGTAAGACACCCCCTTGCCGGTAAACTCCTCTTCCCCGGGCACATCCAGGGTCTGCCGTTTCGAGCCACCAGCTATAATTACTGCCCTGGCTATAAAGTCGCCCTCGGTGGTCTTTAGCACTTTCTGACTCTTTTGAAGCTCAATGCCGGTAGCCTCGGCGATAACAGTTTTTAGTCCATATTGTGTTGCCTGCTGGTGCATTAATTGACCCAGCTCAGAGCCGCTGATACCTTCAGGGAAACCGGGGTAGTTCTCTACCCGCTCGGCATTGGCTATCTGACCACCAACCAGCCCCCTCTCTATGAGCAGGCTGTTAAGTCTGGCTCTTGAGGCGTAAAGCCCGGCGGTAAGTCCAGCCGGACCGCTACCAATAATAACTACATCGTAACCATTGTCCATCAACGTTAGGCTCCAATCTCCATCTCGGCATTGAGAGCCTTAATCAAGGACGTCATCCAGACTTTGCTTTAGCTCTCCCTTGGGTCTGACGCCAACCATGTGTGAAACGGGCTCCCCATTTTTAAAGATGAGAAGGGTGGGAATACTCATTATACTGTATCTGGCAGCAGTCTTTGGATTGTGGTCAACATCCACCCTGACAAAGCTTATCCTGCCGTTATACTCCTCAGCCAGTGTATCTAGTATTGGGGCGACCATAAGGCAGGGTCTGCACCAGGCTGCCCAGAAATCTACCAATACTGGCTTCCCGGCCTGTAACACCGTTTGGTCAAAATTAGTGTCATCTATTGAGACCGGTTTGCTCATAGTTTTCCTCCTTGATTTTCTGGCAGATGTCTCGTTCTACAGTCTGTTTGGCTAAACCAATGGCATTTTTAATAGCTGTGGCCTTACTACGGCCGTGAGCTATGATGATATTTCCATTTATCCCCAGAAGGCATGCCCCGCCGTATTCCCGGTAGTCCATTCTTTTAACCAGGGAACCCAGCCCTACATCAAAGAGTACGGCGCGCCCTTGTAGGTGGTATGCCTTGGAGAGTAGTTGCCCCACCTGTCGCAACCTTAGGAAGGTGTCGCCTAATCCCTCAATAGTCTTGAGTACTATATTGCCGGTAAAGCCATCAGTAACAATGACATCGGTTGTTTCTCTTGATATGTCCTGGCCTTCTATGTTGCCGATAAAGTTTAGTTTGGTCTTCTTGAGGAGGCGATAACTTTCCTTGGTCAGGTGGTTGCCCCTGGTTCCCTCCTCGCCGTTATTGAGCAAGCCAACGCGCGGAGAGCCGATACCGAAAATCTCTCTAGCGTAGGTGGTGCCTAACTGGGCAAACTGAACTAGGTAGCCTGGCCGGCAATCGGCATTCGCCCCGGAGTCAATAAGGAGAGACGGGGCAGTGGCATTGATGTTAATGATAGTGCCTATGGCCGGACGTTCGATGCCTTTTATCTTTCCCAGACTGAGCAGAGCCGAGTATAATACTGCCCCGGTATTGCCTGCGGAGACAAAGGCTGAGGCTAGCCCATCTCTTACCAGATTAGTCCCCACCGATATTGAGGAGTCTGGCTTACTGCGGACTGCCTCAATAGGCAACTCGTTAGGCCCGATAGCCTGGCTGGCATCAATGATAGTCATACCTAGTTTCCCCAGATGGCGGCCGCCCAGCACATAGAGTATGTCTTTCCTGCCCACCAGAGCAATTTTTACACTATACTCTTGGGCTGCTTTTATGGCTCCCTTGACTATTTCGTGGGGAGCATACTCCCCGCCGGTGGCATCAACAGCGATTATCATTTAACTTCCTCAGTTAGGACTCTTTCCCACAGGTCGCAACGACCTCCCCACCGGGCAAGAACCTGACCATTAAGCGAAATTTGGGCTATCTCACAGAGGTTAGGGCAGGCTTTGCATTCAAATGAGGAGGTGTGATACTTTACTTCGCTTACGCCAAATCCCTTGAACTTGCATCCATTTTTACTACTGACCATCTCTTCGTGTGCCAGTAAGGCGGCTCCTATTGCTCCCATAATCTCGTGGTGGGGTGGGACAATGACCTCAACACCAAGCTCTTCCTGGAGTGCCTTGACTATAGCCTGGTTAAAGGCAACCCCACCCTGAAATACTATTGGGGGTTTAATTTCTTTCCCCAAGCTGACATTATTAAGGTAGTTGCGCACCAATGCTTGGCACAGCCCGTAGAGAATGTCCTCAGTTCGATGCCCCATCTGTTGTTTGTGGACCATATCTGATTCAGCAAAAACCGTGCATCGCCCGGCAATACGCACTGATGTCCGGCTATTCAGTGCGCGCTGGCTGAACTCTTCAATGCTCATATTAAGGCGCAGTGCCTGGTGGTCAAGGAAGCTACCAGTGCCGG
>CAZMUD010000051.1:0-8109 GCA_964569715.1 uncultured Dehalococcoidales bacterium
TATCCTTCCCCCTCTCCTTTGAAGGAGAGGGGGATTAAGGGGGTGAGGTAGATAACTAATCTCTAATAAGCTCCTTGAGTCTGGTAACCGCTTCCTCCAGCGGCATGAGCTGAGGCTCTTTCTCCGAGCGCCATTTTACCTCAACGCTATTTGTCTCCAGGGTGCGGGGGCTGATGGTAACCCGGGCAGGTATTCCCAGGAGGTCAGCATCGTTGAATTTTACCCCCGGGGATTCATTACGGTCATCAAAAAGCACCTCTAAGCCCTGTGCCGTAAGGTCAGCATACAGGTTTTCAGCCGTAGCCACCACCTGAGGATTTTCCCCATATAAGGGGCAAAGATAGAGGTGATAAGGGGCAATAGCTAACGGCCAGATAATACCCTTATCATCGTGGTTCTGCTCTATGGCGGCGGCTAGCAACCTGCCCAGTCCGATACCATAAGACCCCATGACAATAGGGTGGGATTGTCCGCTTTGGTCAATAAACAAGGCACCTAGCTTTTGGCTGATGAAAGTGCCAAGTTTGAAGGTGTGCCCTACCTCAATCCCATGGGTGGATAATAATTTACCTCCGCACTTAGGGCACCCATCCCCGGCGCGGGCCCGGGCTATATCAGTCATCAGGTCAGCCTTGAAATCCCTCGGGTAGTTGACATTTCTAAGGTGGGTATCGGGCTTATTGGCGCCAGCAATAAAGTTGGCTGCTGAGGTTATCGAGTCATCGGCAATAACTTTGATGCTACTTATACCTATCGGAGAGGCTGAGCCGGCTACTATGCCAGCTTCTATTATCTCGGCTTCGGTGGCTATGCGGAACTCAGAACAGCCTAAAGCGTTTTTGAGTTTTACTTCGTTCACCTCAAGGTCGCCTCTAATAACGGCAAAGATGAGCTTGCCATCGGCGATATAGAATACTGCTTTAAGGGTGCGATTCTGGGGTGCTTTTAAGAAATTTGATACCTCTTCAATAGTAGCCATACCTGGCGTCTTGACCTCTTCCAGTGGTAGTGGCTCGTCGCCTTCTATCTTCTCTTTAACACTTTCAGCCTTATCCGCATTGGCTACATATTTACAATCAGGGCAATGGATAATTTCATCCTCACCGCTTTCGGTGATAAGCATAAATTCGTGTGACTCCTTGCCCCCGATGGCACCGCTATCAGCTTCAACGATGAGGGTAGGGAGACCACAGCGAGCGTAGATATTCTGGTACGCCTGGAGCATCTTGTTATAGCTCTGGTCTAGACCCTCTTCATCGACATCAAAGCTATAGAGGTCCTTCATGGTGAACTCGCGGACTCTAATCAGTCCGGCTCTGGGGCGAGGCTCATCACGGAACTTGGTCTGGATTTGATACAGCAGGAGAGGCAGGTCACGGTAGCTTTGCACATTGTATTTTACCAGTTCAGTAATGACTTCTTCGTGGGTTGGTCCCAGAGCTAGCTTGCGGTCTCGGCGGTCGTAGAGGGTAAACAGCCCTTGGCCAAAGGCCAGGTCTCGCCCTGTTTCCTGCCACAGCTCTAGAGGCTGGAGAACAGGGAGCATTAGCTCCTGTCCGCCGGCTTTATCCATCTCCTGGCGGATTATATTCTCTATTTTCTTCAGTGCTCTCCAGGCTAAGGGCAGATAGGAATAAACCCCGGCAGCTACCTGGCGTATCATCCCGGCTCTCAGTAGTAGCTGGTGGCTGATGGTGTCCGCCTCGGCTGGGAGCTCTCTTTGGGTCTTACCGAATAGCTTTGATATGCGCACTTTTCACCCCGTTCTTTGTTTATCTATCTTACACTTTTGAGTTTTTATTTGTAACCCCATCCCCCTGTATCCCCCTTCCCCTTGAGCGTAGACCTCTCCCTTTCTTAAAGGGAGATAGTGAGGGATTTTAAATCCCCCTGCTTCCCCCTTTGCCAAAGGGGGAAGGTTGTTGTAAGAGGGGCTTCGCCTCTCTTTGACTCTCCTCTAGTTATTCCTTCAAAGGAGAGGGGGAGGAGTGGTTTTTGAAGGTGCTTCGCCCCTTCAAGCTTCCCTTTATGTCTGGGCGTCTGCTAGAGGCCACAATGCCTACTCCAAAGCATCAGCCGTGCTCTCAAGAAGGTAAACGAAGAACGAAAGCAATGCTTCGTCGCTAAAGGTCTCTATTATTGCCTCAAATTTCGCTGTTAGCTTAGGGTCTTCGACATCCATAATCTTGTCTCGCCACTCAAGAAAGGAAACCGCAGACTCAGCGTCTGTCATTCCTTCTAGCTCACCCGTTATGGCTGGAATGAAAATGGCATTAAGAATTTCAATCCTAGCCTTGCCCTGCTCCAGCTTTCCCTTTATACTTTCAAGCTCACTCTCCTTGGCAGACAGTTCGGTGTCCTTTGCCGATAAATCAGCTTGCAGTGATTGAATTTCAGTCTGAGCGGTAGCGAGGTCGCTACTCACCTTGTCATAATCTTCCTGAGGTACTCCGCATGAAGTCATAAGGAAGAGCACCAAAACTAATGCCATACCTATTACAATAGCCTTCTTCATTATCGCCTCCTTAATAGATAGTAGCTTCCTACATCCCCATTTATATCATTTTAGAGCCTCCTTAAAGAATTTTGTTTGCTTAGAAACTTCTTACCTCCCTCATTAAAGCTACCACAAAATCTTTTTCCTCAACCGTCCCAATCTTTTTGCCTTTTTTGAAGAGGACGGCTTTGCCTTTGCCGCAGGCGATGCCCACATCAGCGTCTTTGGCTTCGCCGGGTCCGTTGACCACGCAGCCCATCACGGCTACTTTTATCGGCTTATCAATCTTTACTAGCTCTTTCTCTACCGCCTCAGCCAGTTTCACAATATCAACCTCAGTTCTTCCACAAGAAGGACAGCTGACCAGTATCGGTCCGTGCTGGCGCAGGTTCAGGCTTTTCAGGATTTCATATCCAGTAATAACCTCTTCCCTGGGGTGGGCGGTCAGGGAAACCCGTATAGTGTCACCAATGCCCAGGTAAAGCAGGGTGCTGATGCCCACGGTGCTGCGGATAATACCTGTCCTTGGCGTGCCGGCTTCGGTAATGCCTATGTGAAGAGGGTAGGGGATTTTCTGGGCGATGTCCTGATAGGCTTCAATGGTAGTCGGCACATCGAAGGCTTTAAGGGAGACCTTAATCAGGTCAAAGTCCAAACTTTCCAGTAGCTTTATCTGGTGTAAGGCAGCTTCTACCATCTGTTGAGCGGTGGTTAGCTCTGGATTTGCCGTTTTGGGCAGGCTGCCGGCATTTACCCCGATGCGGATAGGGGCGTTTCTTTCCTTAGCCGCCTGAGCTATGGCAGCGACCTTTTCCGGGTCACTGATATTGCCTGGATTTAAGCGGAGTCCGTCAGCACCAGCCTTCAGTGCGGCTAAAGCCAGCCGATAATCAAAGTGAATATCAGCAATTAAAGGGATGGGGATACCCTTTTTTATAGCGCCTATAGCCTGTGCTGCCTGGCTATCAGGCACTGCCACTCGCACCAGCTCGCAGCCACAATCTTCAAGTTCCTTGATTTGTCGGATAGTTGACATAACATCACGGGTATCTGTATTGGTCATAGATTGCACCACAATGGGGGCATCTCCACCGACAGTTACCCTGCCAATTTGGATGGGTTTGCAGACTCGGCGAGGATTCATAGAGTTGTTTATCTTTATCACCCTATCCCCCTTTATCCCCCTTCCCCTTATTAAGGGGAAGGGGGAAGGTTATGTAAGAGAGGCTTCGCCTCTCTTTAACTCTCCTAGATACTTCTCTAGAGCAGGGGCAAGCCTCTCTTTGATTCTCCTTTAGTATTTTCCCCCTTCAAGCTTCCCTTGGTAAATGTATTTACTTTAGGGTATCAGGCTTCCTCCACTTACGATGCGTATAATGTCCTGGTAGGTAACGGCCAGGATAAATGCGATTATCATAGCGAAGCCAATAGCATGCACCAGCCCTTCAGTCTTTGGCTTGATGCGCTTGCCCCGGCGCACCCACTCCAGAAGGACAAAGGCAATTCGGCCGCCATCCAGGGCGGGGAGTGGGAATATATTGATTATAGCCAGGTTAATGCTGATAAAGGCGGCAAATTCCAGTAACGGGCTAATTCCAGCCTTAGCTATCTCCCCCGTCATTTGAGCAATACCTATCGGTCCTGTCACTTCCACCGGTATTGCCCCAATAATCATAGTGATTACCCCGTTCTTGAATAGAACGAAGATTTCTATACAGTCACCGACTCCCAGGGGTATTGCTTTCCAGAAGGGGTAATGTTGGCTAGTGGTGGTTGGATTTGAGGTAGTGATTGCAATTCCAGTTGCCCCTTGACCTTCAGGTGGCTTCCATCGGGGTATGACCTGAACATTCTCTATAGTTGAATCACTGTGCTGGACAACTATGGTAATCTCCTTGCCCAGATTGAGCTGGATATAGCGGGACAGCTCACTATTGTTGTTCATTGGTTTCCCATTTACGCTGAGGAGGGTATCTCCAGGTTTAATACCTGCCCTGGCGGCTGGGGAATCCGGGGCTACTTCTTCTACCATTACCTGTCCGATTACCAGGTTATGGGGAATCATAAAAGCAATTGAGAGGAGGAGGAGGGGTAGCAGGAAATTCATCAGTGAGCCGGCACTGAGAACCAAAAGTCTGGTGCCGATGCTTTTACTGGCTAAGCTTCCCGGCACCTTGGGGTCTTCTTCACCAGCCATTTTGACAAAACCACCCAGTGGTATCGCGTTCAGTGAATATAGTGTTTCACCCCGTTTTATTGATAGTAGTCGCGGGGGAAAACCAAGACCAAACTCGTCCACTCTCACTCCCGTTGCTCTGGCACTAACGAAATGCCCGAGCTCGTGGACAAGAATAAGCACCGCTATCATAACGAGAAAGGATATAATTGAAATCAGTATTGTCATCGATTATCTCCAGTGATAAACTGCATGATTTTTTCTCTCGCCCAGGCATCGGCTGCCATAATTTCCTCTAGAGTGGGGTGGGCTATGGCTTCGTGTTCTTCCAGCGTCTGCTCTACAAGCCTGGCGATATCAGTAAATTTGATGCGTTGAGACAGGAAGAGCTCAACAGCTACCTCATCGGCGGCACAAAGCACTGCCGGGTAGGTTTCTCCTTTCTTCCCTGCTTCAATAGCTAACTTGAGGCAAGGGAATGTATCAAAATCAGGTTGCTCAAAGGTCAGGTTTTCAATATTGCTCCAGTCAAGCCTGGGAAGTCGTGGGTTGGGCAGGCGCTCAGGATAAGATAGGGCGTATTGAATGGGTAAGCGCATATCGGGGTGACTTAACTGAGCTTTGGTTGAGCCATCTATGAATTCTACCATAGAGTGTATAATACTCTGGGGGTGGATTAGAACCCTGATGTTATCAATGGGAATGTCAAATAGCCAGCGGGCTTCAATTATCTCGAGCCCCTTGTTCATCAGGGTAGCTGAGTCAATGGTGACCTTTCTTCCCATCTGCCAGGAGGGGTGCCTTAAAGCCTGCCTTGCGGTAACGCCGTATAGCTCTGCCGGTGAATAATGACGGAAAGGCCCGCCTGAGGCAGTCAGGATAAGCTGGGCTGCCGGCTGTGTTTCACCCCTCAGGCACTGCCATATAGCGCTATGCTCACTATCAATGGGTAGAATCTGGGCAGCATTTAGTTTCGCCTCGTTGGTGATAATCTCACCGGCCATAACTAGTGATTCCTTGTTGGCCAGGGCAACATTTTTGCCAGCCTTTACCGCCGCCAGTGTCGGGCTTAGCCCTGATTTTCCAGAGGTAGCTATGACCACAGTGTCCACCTGGGGGTGACTGGCAATATCTTCTAGCGATAGAAGTTCGTACTCTGCATCAGCCAGGCCCCTTTTGTCCTGGTAGTAAACGAATCTAGGTTTGAATTCGTTGATTTGCTTTGCTAGTAAATCAAGGTTCTTCCCGGCGGTTAGCCCGACTACCTGAAACCGGTGAGGTAGGGCACGGACCACCTCAAGTGTTTGCTGCCCTATGGAGCCGGTTGAGCCCAGGATAGCTAATTGCTTTACGGTGTTATCCATATAACATAATAGTATACCACTATGCCAGCGAAGACAATGCTGTCCATTCGGTCAAGGAAACCTCCATGCCCAGGGATTAGCTGGCTTGAGTCTTTTACTCCCGTATTGCGTTTGAACAAAGACTCGGCAAGGTCGCCGAGTTGACCAAAAACGCTGACCAGTAAGCCCAGAAGTATTGCCTGCCCCCAGTTAAGGGGAAGAGTGAGTGGCGTGGGTAGAATAAAGAGCAGGCTGACGATGATAGCACCAAGGATGCCACTAATGGTTCCTTCCCAGGTTTTGCCTGGACTAATGCGGGGGGCAAGGTGGTGCCTACCCAGAGCTCTGCCAGTAAAGAAAGCGGTGGTATCGGAGGCAAAGGTAGTGAATAGGGCAAAAAATACCCAATTTCTCCCGTCATCCAGACCTCTTAGTGCCACCAGATGGCTTAGCAGCCATCCTCCATAGAGAATTCCGGCTATCGTCCATGCCCAGCTGGTAAAAGCTTTCTCCTTCTGTGGTCGCCGAAGGAGCCAGATTAGAGATAGCATCACGGCTGAGGTCAATAGAAGCGGCGTAAGTAAATTAAGGTCAAAGTGAGCTTCAAGGGTGGCTCGCAAATCTGAATTGCGGCTAAGAATGAAGAGCAGGGTCCAAATTAGCCCAAAGTAGGTGAGCGGTGGCACCTTAGAGGCGGCGACCAGCCTGTAGAATTCAAAGACAGCCAATACTCCCCAGATAGCCACTAATACGGTGAACCAGGGTAATGGCTTATCAAACCAGACGAGAACAATGAGGAGAGGAATACCCCACAGTGCAGTTATGACCCTTTTTTTGAGCATGCTTATTACTTGGGGTTATAATCCGCCGAAGCGCCTTTGCCTCCGACTATAGGAGAGGAGCGCTCTGTCTATATCTCTCTTACCAAAGTCAGGCCATAAGACCTTGGTGAAGTGGTATTCGCTATAAGCTGTTTGCCAGATAAGGAAATTACTAAGCCGGGTTTCATCGCCGGTGCGAATTAATAGGTCAACATTAGGTAGACCAGCGGAATAGAGGTAGTTACTAAATGACTCTTCGTCTATATTTTGCGGCTTAACGCCTTCAGCCAGGAGACGGCGCACTGCGTCTAAAATCTCAGCGCGTCCCCCATAATTGAAGGCGAGGTTAAGTGTCATCCTGGTATTGTTTTTGGTTAGCTCTACAGCTCCATTTATTGCTAGCTGCAGTTCTTGCGGGAGTTCATTAAGCCGCCCAAGGTGACGAAGTTTGATACCCTTCTCATGAAATTCCTGGACACATTTGTGTATAAACTCTGCCAGTATCTGGAATAAACCCCTGACCTCATCTTCAGGCCGAGTCCAGTTTTCCGTAGAGAAACCGTAAAGCGTTAAATATTCTATCGGGTATTCATTGAGGTATTTAACCATACGGAGCGTGTTTTCTGCCCCTGCCCGGTGGCCACTAAGCCTGGGCAATCCACGCTGTTCTGCCCATCGGCCATTACCGTCCGGCACAATGGCTATATGACTGGGGAGCAGGGTAAATTTTTTGGTGGTTGATGCTTTAGTCATCATTTTACCGCTTAAATCCAGGCTAGACCTGCATAAGTTCTGCTTCTTTATTTCGTCCGATTTGCTCAGTATCGGCGACGAAGCTATCAGTAAGCTTTTGTAACTGGTTTAAGGCACGCTTATGCTCGTCCTGTGATATGTCCTTGTTTTTCTCTAACTCTTTTAATGCATCCATAGCTTCACGCCTTAGGTTGCGTATTGCTATCCTTCTTTCTTCAACCCGCCTTCGCACTACCTTAGTTAGCTCCTGTCGTCGCTCTTCAGAGAGTGGCGGGATATTTATTCGAATTGCATTCCCATCGCTAACCGGATTTAGCCCCAGGTCAGACGTCAGGATAGCCTTCTCTATACTATGTATGCTGCCTTTATTCCAGGGTTGGATGATGAGGAGTTTTGCCTCAGGCGCAGAAATGCCAGCAACTTGATTAAGCGGAGTGGGAACGCCGGCATATTCTACCTTGATGTGTTCTATTAAGGTGGGTGTGGCACGTCCAGTGCGGATAGTGGCTAATTCCTTCT
>CAZMUD010000052.1:0-1761 GCA_964569715.1 uncultured Dehalococcoidales bacterium
GACCAGCTAATAGTTACTACTGATGATGGCTCTTATGCTCGTAAAGGACTGGTAACCGAGCCACTGAAGGAATTGCTTGATAGCGAGAGGATTGACCGGGTCATTGCTATTGGCCCAACTGTTATGATGAAGTTCTCTGCCAAGACCACCGAGCCTTATGGGGTTAAGACCATTGTCAGCCTGAACCCGATAATGGTTGACGGGACTGGCATGTGTGGCTGCTGTCGGGTATCCGTCGGCGGCGAGACTAAATTTGCCTGTGTGGATGGACCTGAATTTGATGGACATCAGGTAGACTGGGATTTACTCTTTGCCCGTCAACGCATTTACCTTGACGAAGAGAAGCTTTCCTTTGAACAATGGCAGTCTCAACATGGTGTCCTTTCTTGAATAGGAATCTGGGGGTAAGTATATGCCAAAACTGAATCTTAATCGAGAGCCAATGCCAAGACAAGACCCCAAAGTGCGGGGTAAAAATTTCAACGAGGTTGCTTTGGGCTATAGTGCCGAGCAGGCTAAGGCTGAGGCAAGCCGTTGCATCCAGTGTCCCAAGCGCCCCTGCACCGAAGGCTGCCCGGTAAATGTTGACATCCCTGACTTTATCAAGGCGATTCGCGATGGTGATATGCCTGAAGCAGTAAGGATACTCAAGAGCAAAAATAGCCTGCCTGGTATCTGTGGGCGGGTCTGTCCTCAGGAGACACAGTGTGAAGCTGCCTGCACATTGGCTAAGAAAGAGGCACCGATTGCCATTGGTCGCCTGGAGCGCTATGTAGCTGACTGGGAACAGGCTAACAAGCAGTCAACTAACTCACCGGTAGACCCACCTAAGCCAACCGGTAAACGGGTGACAGTAGTCGGCGCCGGACCAGCCGGATTAACTGCGGCAGCCGATTTAGCCAAACTGGGGCATAGTGTTACCATTTTTGAGGCACTACATGTTGCCGGCGGAGTGCTAATGTATGGCATCCCTGAATTCAGGTTGCCCAAAGGGATTGTCCAGGCTGAGGTTGACTATGTCACTTCTCTGGGGGTAGAGCTGAAATTAGACTCGGTGATAGGTAAGATTGATACCCTCGACGAGTTACTAAATAGCGTTTGCCATGCTGTTTTCCTGGGCACTGGTGCCGGACTACCGATGTTTTTGAACATCCCCGGCGAGAACCTTAATGGCATCTATTCAGCCAATGAGTTCCTGACCCGTGTCAATTTGATGAAGGCGTATCTATTTCCCCAATATGATACCCCGGTGACGATTGGTAAAAGGGTGGCCGTGATTGGTGGCGGCAATGTAGCTATGGATTCAGCCCGGTGTGCTCTCAGGCTCGGTGCCGAGGAAGTCTATATTGTCTACCGGCGCTCCGAGGTAGAACTGCCAGCTCGTCGTGAAGAGGTGGAGAATGCCAAGGAGGAGGGCATTGAGTTTAAGCTATTAACCAATCCCAAGCAATTTTTGGGCAACGAGCAGAATTGGGTGGTTGGTATGGAGTGCTACGAGATGGAATTGGGTGAGCTTGATGAAAGTGGACGGCGCCGCCCTATTGTTAAGCCAGGAAGTGAATTTATAATTGATGTAGATGTGGTGATAGTAGCTCTGGGCACCACGCCCAACCCCCTTATTGCTTCTACAACCGATGGTCTGGAAACCACTAAGCGAGGCACCATTGTCGCTGATGAGACTAGTGGTAAAACAAGGAAACCAAAAGTTTGGGCGGGCGGTGATATTGTTACTGGCGCCGCTACCGTAATTAGCGCTATGGG
>CAZMUD010000052.1:1861-7698 GCA_964569715.1 uncultured Dehalococcoidales bacterium
GAGGCTTTACCTCGTATGAGCCAAAAACGAAGTCAAGGTCATCCTGCAAAGCAGAGGCTTTCTGTCGAGGGAAGAGCTTTTCATCTATATCAAGCATTACCTTCGTTTCACCCTTAGCTGAGCCTACAATATGCGCCCTGAAACATTCTTTTTCAGTCTTGCTCGACTTATCCTGAATCTTGAAAGTTAGTGTGCCGCGTGAAATGAATGATGATGAGTCGCTGGGTAAGGAATATGTTTCCAGCTTGGCTTCACCGATAACTGTTCCCTGCTTCTGGGCAAAATCCCTTATCTCATCATAGAGTAGCTCAGGGTTTACTTCTTTATACGTTTTCCTAATTTGCATCTCTGAGTCCTTACCCCTTTTTAACCCTTATCATAGCCTTGTGATAAAGCCTTGTCAATTTTATACCCAACCTCTGAGTCTCATCGCTTCTGCCACACGAGCCACAGCCACAACATGAGCAGCTTGCCTCATATTAACCTTGCGCCTTAGAGATTCAGATAAAACATCCTGAAAGGCTTTGGTCATTTTCTTGCTAAGCCTATGGTGAACCTCATCCTCATCCCAATAATAATTATACGTATTCTGAACCCATTCAAAGTAGGAAACGGTTACCCCGCCAGCATTGCATAAGAAATCAGGTATCACAAATATCCCATTATGGAATAATACTTCATCTGCCTCTGGGGTAGTTGGTCCATTAGCTAGTTCGGCTACCATCTTTGCCTTGATTTTAGAAGCATTCGCCTGGGTAATGCTGTTTTCCAATGCCGAGGGGCATAGTATATCAACCTCTAATTCCAATAATTCATCATTACTAACATTCTTTGCCTGTGAAAAGTTTATGACCGAGCCAGTCTCCGTCTTATGTTGCAAGACCTTATGTGGGTCTAAGCCCTGTTTATTATGGATACCGCCCTTGGAATCACTAATTGCTATAATCTTACACCCTAGCATATCATGCAGTATAATGGCTACATATGAGCCAGCATTGCCATAGCCTTGAACCGCTACTGTTGCCGCCGACAAATCAATATCCAAATGCTTGGCTGCTTCTATTATGGTATACACTCCGCCGCGAGCAGTGGCATCGCCACGACCTAAAGAACCGCCTAAAGCTAAGGGCTTCCCCGTAATTACCCCTGGACTACTATATCCCCTTAATTTTGAATACTCGTCCATCATCCATGCCATTATCTGTGGATTGGTATACACGTCTGGCGCCGGAATATCTCTCTCAGGACCAATAAAACACCATACAGCATCTATGTACCCCCGACTTAACCGTTCCAACTCACCACTAGACATTTCTTTAGGATTGCAGATAACGCCCCCTTTGCCACCGCCAAAAGGAATGTCCACTACAGCACATTTCCAGGTCATCCAAGCCGATAGAGCTCTAATGGTATCAATAGTCTCATCGGGATGAAACCTGATGCCCCCTTTACACGGACCACGGGCATTATTGTGCTGAACCCTAAACCCCTTGAAAATCTTAGCCACGCCGTTATCCATTCTTACCGGAATAGATACATGTAGCTCCTGCATAGGCTCTCTAAGAATGGCATGAATATTCGGTTCCAGATTCAACAAGTTAGCTGCGGCATCCAACTGGACCTGTGTGTTCTCAAATAGAGTTAACCCCTCTTCATTCATAGGACATTCTCCTTTTATCAAGTTCTATATTTTTACTGGCATTCCCCTCTCCTTTAGGTATCTTTTAGCTTCAGGGATAGATATTTCCCCAAAATGGAAGATTGATGCCGCTAGAACTGCCGATGCCTTACCGGTTACCACGGCATCATAAAGGTGTTCCAACTTGCCAGCACCGCCTGAAGCAGTAACCGGAATACTAACCGCCTCGGCTACGGCTCTGGTCATCTCCAAATCATACCCCTCCTTTGTTCCATCTTTATCCTTGCTGGTAAGTAAAATCTCACCGGCTCCCAGCTTTTCTACTCGCTTTGCCCAGCCAACAATCTCTATACCAGTAGCCTCATACCCACCCCTCACTACTACCTCCAGCCGGGGTAAACCACTACCCGGTGGATTCTTCCTGCCATCAATAGCCACCACCAACCTTTCTCTGCCAAATTCTTTAGCCGCCTTTTCTACAAGCTCAGGTGTCCTGACAGCGGCAGTATTAATGGAAACCTTATCCACGCCAAGGTCAAATAATACCTTCATATCCTCAATACTGCTGATGCCACCCCCAACAGCAAAGGGAATAGTAACTATCTCACAGACCTTTCCGACCCATTCAAATCGTGTCCTTCTATTCTCTACAGTGGCCAATATATCCAGGAAAACAAGCTCATCAGCGCCTTGACGACAGTAGGCAGCGGCTGCTTCTACCGGGTCTCGGGCATCCCTAAGATTCTCAAATCTTACCCCTTTAACCACTCTTCCTTCCTTAACATCAAGGCAGGGTATAATTTTTATCTCCTTCATCTCTCTCCTCACATAAGCTCCTGGAATTTTACTAAGTCCTGGTAGTCAAGCAAGGTGCTCATAGCCTGATTTTCTGCTTCTATCCCTGCCTCCTCAGCAGCAGCCACCGGGGTAAGCCCACCAAGTAGTATCATCCCTACCTTGTTTAGACCCACCGATATGCCACACACCGCTTCAGTGGGCTTACCCATCATAATCAGTCCATCCAACCCCTTCTCTTTTAACCGATTGGTAACCTCTTCCACCAAAGGTTGGCAGCGGGCAGGTAGCTCACGAAAGTTAGCCAGTACCTTCCCCTCCCCTTCTCTGACCACGCCCTGGACATCGGTCATCTTAGCCCGGATAAATACCTCCGACGGGTCCAGGGTGGAACCAGAATAATAGATAAGGTCGACAAAGCGTAACGGTTGGTTATTTCGTATCTGAAGCACTCCCGCGAATCTGGAGTCTGTGGGAATGCCCACTTTGAGTAAACTGCCGTTGATTATCAGGCTACAAACGGTAGCCAAACCCACCTTACCCTTGGGCACAAGCACTTCACCCAATTTCTCACCCTCTGAAGCCACCGCTACTAAATCGCTCACACAAAGCCCAGCCCTAAAGACCTCCTTCATCACTTGAATAGCCTCGGTAAACCTCTGTTTAGGAAAGAAGGAAACATTAACCGGCACCAAGCCGCTACCCCTCTCTATATCGAAGGAAGTGCGAAAAGCCAGGAGTTCTATCTTCTCCAGAACAAAACCAACCTTATCGGCAACCAGAGCATTGTTCAGCTCTTCTATACCTAGCGGTGTAATCTCCCTGCCATCCCTTCTCTGTAAGGACCGGGTTAGCCCCCGCTCGTCCATTAGCTTAAGGTGATACCTCACCGCCCGTTCTCCCAGTTCCACCCCATACTCTGTCAAACGGCGGGCAATCAGTTTTGCTCCTAATGGCTGGGGTGACTCACTGAGAATCCTCAAAATAGATATAGCTTTTCTTTCAACCTCGTGACTATCCTGACCCATCATTATTCAAACTCACTCCTTTAATCCACTCCCCAGGAACGGGTTTATTGCAAAAGGCAACCGTTTTCCTATTATAAACCCGATAATACAATCTGTCAACCCCTTTAACAACTGCCCTGCTTAATCTACCTTAACCTTGCTGTTGCTGCCTGCTAGATGATATGCTATACTTTAGGCTAGTTAATAACTAGAAGGGGGTCGAATTTGCCAGATACCGCAACCATTAAACAACTTCTGGAAGCTGGGGCTCACTTTGGACATCAGACCAGTCGGTGGCACCCCCACATGAAGAAATACATTTTTACCAAGCGTAATGGCATTCATATCATTGACCTAGAGCAAACGGCCAGCATGCTGGACAAAGCCTGCGACTTCGTCAGTCAGGTAGTAGCTGACGGTGGTCACATCCTTTTCGTTGGCACCAAGAAGCAGGCTTATGAGACCATAGAAGAAGAAGCTAAACGCTGTGGTATGTATTATGTCAATGAGCGCTGGATTGGAGGAGTGCTGACTAATTTTGCTACCATCCAAGCCCGTATAGACTACCTGGTCCGTTTAGAAGACCAGCAAACCAGGGGAGAATTTAGCCGCCTGCCTAAAAAGGAAGCCTTAAAACTTGAGGAGGAAATCTCACGGCTTAATCGACAAATGGGCGGCTTTAAAGAGATGATTAGCCTGCCGACTGCTCTCTTTGTTGTTGACCCGACAAAAGAAAGGATTGCTTTAGCTGAAGCCAAACGAGTAGGAATACCGGTAGTGGCTATAACCGACACCAACTGTAACCCTGATGAGATAGACTACCCTATCCCCGCTAATGACGATGCCATTAGAGCCATCAGGCTAGTATGCAGTAAGATTGCCGACGCAGTTATTGAAGGCAACACTGACCAGGCAGTAACCCCAACAGAAGAAGGGCAGGAAGAGGGCTTAGAGGAAGCTGAGGTTACCGAGCCTCTTATTTTCACTCCTGATGATGGATAAGGCTAGGAGGAGAGGTTGAAAATTCCAACAGGTAGGATAAAGGAGCTAAGAGAACAGTCTGGAGCTGGTATTATGGAGTGCCGGAATGCCCTCCTTGAAGCAGAGGGAGATATGAAAAAGGCTTTCCAGATTCTAAAACAACGGAGTCTTCTTAAGGTGGAGAAAAAAAGAAAGCGCTCATCTTTCCAAGGGCTAATTGAAGCCTATATCCATCCCGGGGGGCGTATTGGAGCTATGGTGGAAGTGAATTGTGAGACTGACTTTACCGCCCGCACTGATGAGTTCAAGGAACTGGCTCACCACCTAGCAATGCAAGTAGCTGCCATGTCCCCCCAATTTATCTCACGGGAAGAAGCCCCCGAGGGAGCCGATATAGAAGCTCAGGTAGCCTGCCTGCTCCTTCAGCCTTACATTAAGAACCCTGATATGAGCATTCAAGATATTATCGACGAAACTATCGCCAAAGTAGGCGAGAATATCAAGATAGGCAGATTCGCTAGATTCGCACTAGGAGAGTAGCAAATCATATTAAGAGTATGAAAGGAAAGGCAATGACTACCACCAAATATAAGCGTGTCTTACTCAAGCTCAGTGGTGAAGCCTTTGGCAGCGAAGAAGAGTATGGTATCGATGCTGCTACCTTAACCAAGATTGCCAGGCAGATTAAGCAGGTGATAGAAATGGGGGTGGGTGTAGCCATTGTCGTTGGTGGCGGTAATATCTGGCGTGGGGCTAAGGCTGAGAAGGACGGAATAGATAGAGTCACCGCTGACTACGCTGGGATGTTAGCTACCGTGATAAATGCCCTGGCTCTCCAAGATGTACTGGAAAGAACAGGGGTAACTACCAGAACCCAGTCGGCTATCAACATTCAGCAGGTGGCTGAGCCTTACATTAGACGCCGTGCTATTCGTCACCTAGAGAAAGGCAGAGCGGTTATCTTTGCTGGCGGCACCGGCAATCCATATATGACAACTGACACCGCCGCTGCGCTACGAGCCATAGAGATTGAGGCAGAGGTTTTACTTATGACCAAGAATAATGTTGATGGCATATATAGTGCTGACCCGCTTAAAAATCCTAGTGCCAAGAAGTTTGACAAGCTAACTCATCTTGAAGCTTTAAATATGCGTTTGGCAGTAATGGATGCCACTGCTCTCTCACTATGCCTAGAAAACAAGCTACCTATAATCGTTTTCGACCTCCAAGCTCGCCACAGTATAAAAAGGGCTGTCATCGGTGAGCCTATTGGCACTATAGTATCCAGTGAGAAGTAAAATGGCCAGCCAGACTTTACGGAATATTGAAGAAAAGATGCAGAAGTCGGTCGAGGGTTTGAAGAAGGAATTAGCCACTATCCGCACTGGACGTGCCACACCCACCTTAATAGAACA
>CAZMUD010000053.1:0-7517 GCA_964569715.1 uncultured Dehalococcoidales bacterium
CAACTTGATAAAAACAAGAAACACTCCATTGAGGTGGTGGTGGATAGATTGGTAGTTGGGCAGAGTGGCAGCCAAAGCCGCATTGCTGATTCAGTAGAAACTGCCCTCAAACTTGGGGCGGGGGTGGTGCTGGTGTCTATTGTTGATGGTGAGGAATTGATGTTCTCGGAGCATTTTGCCTGTGTCTATTGCGGGATTAGCCTGGGTGAGATTGCCCCCAGAACATTTAGCTTTAACAGCCCTCATGGTGCCTGTCCTGCTTGCACCGGCTTAGGGGTTAAGCTGGAGATAGACCCCGAGCTAATTATTACTAATAAGGAACTCTCCATAGCTCAGGGGGCACTCCACCCTAAGTGGTGGTTCTCCTGGCATGCCCATGAGCTAGAAGTGTTAGCCAGGCGCTATGGCTTCTCTCTGCACACCCCGGTTAAGGATTTAAGTGAACATCACCTTAAGCTGATACTCTATGGGGAAGAGGGAGAGCTGGTAAAGTATAGAAATCGTTACGGCCGGGTCAGAGAATATTTCACTGGCTATGAGGGGGTGATTCCCTATTTAGAGCGTCTGGGTCATGATACGCAGTCAGAACGCACCCGGGCTGAGATTGAGCGCTATATGATGTCCACACCATGCCCAGTTTGCCAGGGTAAGCGGCTTAAACCAGAATCCTTAGCAGTAACTGTTGGTGGTAAAAATATCGTTGACATCAGCTCAATGTCAGTTATTCAGGCGCTGGAGTGGGTGGCTACTCTTGGTGGTGATAGAAGGAAGGTTACTCTTAGTGAGCGTGAACAGATGATAGCTCACCAGATTCTCAAGGAGATTCAAGCCCGCCTGGGTTTTCTCAAGGACGTAGGTTTGGGCTATCTTACCCTTAGCCGTCCCTCAGCTACCCTGAGTGGTGGTGAAGCGCAGCGAATTCGCCTGGCTACTCAGATTGGTAGCGGGCTGATGGGAGTGCTTTATATTTGTGATGAGCCGACGGTGGGTTTGCACCCGGCCGACGGTTCCCGTTTGATTGAGACTCTGAAGAGGCTGAGGGATTTGGGTAATACCATATTGGTTGTGGAGCATGATGAAGCCATGATGCGGGCGGCCGACCATATTATTGATATGGGGCCTGGAGCTGGGGAGCATGGGGGTTGGATTGTGGCTACGGGGACGGTTACTGATATTATAAACTCAAAGGACTCAATAACCGGTCAGTATCTTAGCGAGGTGAAGCAAATCCCCCTGCCGCAGAAGCGCCGCCCTGGCTCGGGTGAGGAGATAGTAATAAAGGGGGCTAGGCAAAACAACCTGAAGAATATAGATGTCCACATCCCCCTGGGCAAGTTTGTCGGTATAACCGGGGTTTCGGGTAGTGGTAAGAGCACCCTTATCAATGAAATTATGTATAAGAAGCTGGCACAGCTCTTTTATCGGTCGAGGGAGAAGGCGGGTGATTGTGATGATATCATCGGTATCGAGCGTATTGATAAGGTAGTCAATATCGACCAGTCTCCCATCGGGCGTACCCCTCGTAGCAATCCAGCTACCTATACAGGACTCTTTACCCCCATTCGTGAGCTTTTTGCCACTGTTCCTGAAGCTCGGATGAGGGGCTATGCTCCGGGTCGGTTCTCGTTTAATGTCAGGGGTGGTCGCTGTGAAGCCTGTGGTGGGGAGGGGTTTATTCAGATTGAGATGCAGTTTTTGCCTGATGTGACCGTTCCCTGTGAGGTGTGCAAGGGGAAGCGTTACAACCGTGAAGCTCTGGAGATTAGATTTAAGGGCAAGAATATAGCCGAGATATTAGATATGACTGTGGCGCAAGCCCTGTCTTTCTTCGAGCATTTCCCTAAGGTAAGGAATAAATTGGAAACCTTGCAGGACGTGGGACTGGGCTATATTCGGTTAGGTCAGCCAGCACCTACCCTTTCTGGCGGTGAAGCGCAGAGGGTGAAGCTGGCTACCGAGTTATCAAAGCGGTCTACCGGCAGGACGCTATATATTCTTGATGAACCAACTACCGGGCTTTCCTTTGTGGATATAGCTGCTCTGCTGAGGGTGCTGCAGCGCCTGGTTGATTATGGTAACACGGTGATTGTTATTGAGCATCACCTGGATGTGATTAAGAACGCCGATTACATTATTGACCTTGGTCCGGGTGCCGGTGATGAAGGCGGTTATATTGTAGCTACGGGAACACCTGAGGAAATAGCTCAGAAGAAGCCTTCAACTACCGGACGGTATTTGGGCCGGGTATTGTCTAAGAGTGTGGAATATGCTTTAATTGGTTGACTCTAGCTCAAGCCCAGTCACTGATGAAGGAGGAACGAATGAATCGGGAAGAAGCGCTCGACTCTGTTAAAGCCAATGTGGAGAATGAAAATCTGGTAAAGCATATGTTAGCCACCGAGGCAATTATGCGGGCTCTAGCCAGGCGACTTGGTGAGGATACGGAGGAGTGGGGGCTTACCGGACTCCTTCATGATATAGATATGGAGCTCACCGAGGGGGACATGAAAAGCCATAGCAAGCTGGGGGCTGACCTGGTCAAAGAAATGGGAGCTAGTGAGGCTATGGCTCATGCTATCCTGTGCCACAATGCAGCACATGGCATTCCCCTGGAGACGAAGCTTGATAAGGCTCTGTTTTGTGCTGACCCGCTGACTGGATTAATTATTGCTGCTGCCCTGGTTCGACCCGATAAAAAGCTGGCTAGCGTTGAGGCTAGGTCGGTTAAGAAAAGGTTTAAGGAAAAAAGTTTTGCGGCCGGTGCCAGTAGAGAACAGATTGCTTCCTGTAGTGAACTGGGACTTGAGCTTGATGAGTTTATTGAGCTAGGACTGAAGGCAATGAAAGGGATTGCTAAGGAACTAGGTCTCTAGGTTTTTCTACCTCACCCCCTGTATCCCCCTCTGGATTATGCTTCTCCCTTTCTTAAAGGGAGATTGAGAGGGATTTTAAATCCCCCTTTGTCCCCCTTTCCTAAAGGGGGAAGATAACTAAAAGAGGGCTCCCGCCCTCTTACACTCCCGTTCCAGTTCGAATCCAACTTGGTCTACCAATTGAATTTGAAGAACACGATCTAATAGCATTGATTAATAAGACAAATTTACTAATTCTCTGAAATCAGTTTCTCGTAGAATACGTATAGATAGGCCTTCAGATATTAGTTTTTCCGCTTTTCTATGCTTTGCGCTCTGCTCATGACCAGCCAAGCGTCTTATGTCTTGGTCACCAACTACTAGCAATGTAGTATTTTTATTGACGCCAGATTCAACTTGGCAGCCAATTTTTGCTGCCATACCCGCTGCCTCGTGTCGAGGTATATGTAAAGCCCCGGTGAACACTAGAACTTCGCCATAGAAAGGACCGTCTGGATTAGCCTCCCTATTTACAGATTGTCTAGAAGGATTAATTGGCTGATTTACACGTCTTAACCATGATTCTAAATCAATACCAGTGTATTTAATAGCTGAAGTAACAATATATCCAGCCGCTTTAGCGTCTTCTAATGCATCATGATGTCTAAATTCATATCCGAGATAAGAACACAAATTGTATAATCCGTAACCACTTCTTGAAAATTCTTGCCATGTTCGACGTGCTACTCTTGCTGAATCTAACCATAAGCAATCAGATGCAGTTATACTGTATTTAGAGAAAGCTTGGCTAATAGAAACTCGGTCAAAATGAGTATGACAGACAACAACATGTTTATCTAAATATTTTTGTATCTGCTCACGAACTTCTAGAAGTGTGGGCGCATTAACTACGGTAGATTCATCAATTCCGTGGATAGCAATGTTAATAATATTAAATTCATCTTCAGGATTGATATATGACTTCCATTCATCTACAACTGAGTCATTCGAATAGGCTGCAATCCCAATCTGACAAATTGATGATAGGTCAGGATTGGCTGTTTCAACGTCAATCGTTATGAAGTCCATAATATTGCTCCTGTATTATGAGTTAACTACGACGGCGCTGAAATATCACAGATAGCATAACCGTGTCACCTATGAAGGCAATACTATGAGAATTTACTTCCAGATAATCTTCATTAGGTGATGCTAAATTGTCTTCAATTAATGCCTGCAATTTAGCATCTAAAGTTTTCTCTAGGTAGTCTTGAGAGTGTGCTTTCGAATAATTAGGCATATCACTAATGAAACAGGTGGAGATGTGATAATCATAATTAATGTTCATAATAAGCCTCCTTTTTGGGCATATTATCACTTAATATCCTCACAAAGCAAGATATATTAGGTTAGATTATTAAGATAGCCTGCAGACAAACTGCTAACTAATGACCGATATTAAAAGTCAAGGAAAAAGTTCTTTCTATTGTGCAACTTGCTCTATCTAGGAAATAGGAAGAACCGCCCCAAATATCTTACAGTAAATAATCAGGTGTAAAGAGGGGCGAAGCCCCTCTTATAAAAACCTTCCCCTTCCCCTTGTTAAGGGGAAGGGGATAAAGGGGATAGGGTAAAAGATTAGCTAGCTCACCTCAATGGTTGAGCCTTCGGCAGTCTTGATGACGTCAATGCGGTTGGGGAAGGCATCTCTAAGCTCCTCAATATGAGTGATGATAATTAGCTTCTCAAAGTCGTCCTGAATAGAGGTTATTGCCTCTTTAAGCTTTTCCAATCCGGTAGTATCTTGAGTGCCAAAGCCTTCATCAATTATCAGGGTTGGCAGTGGTGCTCCAGCTCGTCTGGCCAGTAGCTTAGACAGAGCAATACGGATAGCGAAGTTGATACGGAAGGCTTCACCCCCGCTAAACATCTCGTAATTTCGTGTCCCCAGCTCATCAGCAGTTTTGATATCCAGGGTTTCAACAGTATCTCCCTTCTTCGTTTCCCGCTGCGTTTCAATTTTCACATGCATTCTATTATCAGTCATGCGTCCCAGCAATTTATTGGCTTCATCTTCAATTTCAGGAAGCGCCACTTCAATGAGCCAGGCTTGTATTCCTTTTTTGCCAAAAGCCTGAGCCAGGTCTCTATAGATTTTCTCCTCCTTTGAAGCTTGACTCAGCAGCTTTTCCTTTTCCTTCTTTTTTATCTCCAGTTCAGCACAGCGCTGCAGCTTGCCTTTTACACTGCCCACTATTTCCTGGGCTTGTTTTTGCTGTGTGTTCAGCATCTGGTGCTCAGTTTCAGCCTGAAATAAATCATTGGCTAGCTGGGGGAGAGCGCTGAGTTCTGTGGCTAGCTCCTGCCTTTTTTGATTATCAGCCTCCAGGCTGCGGCGCAGTTCCTGAGCAGCTTGCTCAGCTCTGGAAGCCGCCTCTTCTTCTTGCTTGATGAGCCTATCAGCCTCCTCCAGTTTCCGCTTGAGGTTTTCATACTGTTCTAGATTAGTTAGCCTGTGGCGCACCTGTTCATGCTGCTGTGAATCGTAGTCAAGTCTGGCTAATTCGCCTTCAAGCTGGCGTAGCGCCTCTTGCTCACCAGTAGCAAAGTCCTTCTTGGCCAGGTGCTCTTCGATTTCAGCCAGTCTTTTTCTTTGCTCGTCTAGCTGGCTACTGGCTTTTTCAACCTCAGCAATCTCCCGGTTGAGGAGGCTAGCTTTATTCTGCGCCGAAGTTTTATCCTGATTTAGCCTGGCTTCTAGCTGGGATGTTTCACCCTCCAGCGAGCCTAGCTCTATTTTCTTCTGAGCTAGCTCGCTTTGCGATGACTTTAGAGAATCGGATTTGCTCTGCTTATCAGCGGTGTATTTTGCCTCAATGAGCCTTAGACCGTCTGCACCTAGCTCCGTCTCGCAGAGAGGGCATTTAGCGCCACTTTCGATTAGCAGGAGGCTCAGCTTTTCTTCTATCTCCTCTATCCCCTTTTCCAGCTGAGCTATGTTGGACTCCAGGTCGTGGACGTGGGTTCGCAGTTCCTGGCCAGTTTGTCTTTTCTTGTTTAGCGTTTCTTCTTCCTCAGCCAACTGGCGTAGTTGAACCTGTACCTGCTGTAACCCGTTTTTAAGCTGGGGTAGTTTTTGGGAGCTGGCTTCCAGTTCACCGATTTTATTTTCAGCCAGGGCATGCTCTTTGAGCAAGGCTTGGCTGGACTGGACAATAGCCATCTCCAGCTGGTGTTTGCGTTCATTTAGTGCGGTGGCCAGTCTAAGTTTTTGATTGAGTTCCTCACTTAACTTTTTGGCACTGATAAACTGAGCATAGCCTTCTTCTATAGTGGCATGCTGGGCTATTAGCTCCTCATACTCTTTGATTCGGGAATGGCGTTGTTTAACCTGGTCATCCCACTGCTCCAGCGTTCTGGCTGTTTCCGCCATGTGTTCCTCTAGCTGGGTTAGTTGTAGCTGTTTGTTTTTCAGCAGCTCTTGTTTCCGCCGCAGTTCATTTAGTCTGGATTCCTGTTCTTTTAATACCTTTTCTATATAGGAGAGCTCACTCTGCGCTTGTTCAAGCTCAGCCTGGTAGGCCGGCTTTCGGGCTAATTCGTCGCCAATCTCTTTGATAGCACTCTCAGCTAGAGCCTTTTCCGTTTCCTGTTGTTTAGCCAGTTCCTTGGCTTGCTCCTCAAGTTCGTCGTAGGCAGCAAGCCCCAGAATATCAGCCAGCACTTGCTTGCGCTTGGCCGGGTTGGAAACAGTGAACTCATCGGCGCGACCTTGCAGCAGGAGGGCACTGTTAATGAAGGTGGGGTAGTCCATATGAAGCACCTTGATAATTTCCTGCTGTGTCTGCTGAACACTATTGCCGGTAATCGACCGGAAGCTGCCATCGGTAGCTATCTGAAATTCCAGGATAGTCTGTCCCGATGCCCGCCGTCGTTTGGGTTTAGCATGCTTGCGTATGATACGGTATGCTTGTTGCCCTACGGCGAAGTCAAACTCCACCTCCATTTCGGTCACTCTATCGTCTAAATAAATCAGGTCGTCATCGCTCTTGGCTCTGGTTCGCCCCCACAGTGCCCAGGTCATGGCATCAATCAGAGCCGACTTACCGTTGCCATTATCACCACAGATGCTGGCGGTGTGGATACCGGTAAAATGGAGTGGTGGCACATTATCCCGGTAGCACATAAAATTACGCACGGCTAACTTGATGGGAATCATCTATAAAACTCCTCGGATAATGGCCTTTGTTTACTTATTTTAGCATAGTCAGGGGATTTTTTATCTACCTCACCCCCTCGCTCCCCCTCTCCTTCAAAGGAGAGGGGGAAGAATATTAAGTAAGAGAGGCTTCGCCTCTCTTTGACTTTCCTTATAATACTTACCACTTCGCAGGAGAGGGGGAAGAATATAAAAAAAGAGGAGCTTGGCCCCTCTTAAAAACATTTTCCCTTCCCCTTGTAGAAGTGCACAATTGGCAGCAAAATTCATGGTCTGGATAAGGTTGTAGCTGGTCTCTAGTAGTAGCTGAACCGGGCGTGCGGAATGCAGTTTTGACTTTGGAGAGGGAGGGGGTGTTGAGTTAGTCTGTCGGCAAGATAAGCTACCTATCTACCGTATAATTCTGATGATAATGAGAATAATCGGAGGAATTAGCAAAGACGTAA
>CAZMUD010000054.1:0-7306 GCA_964569715.1 uncultured Dehalococcoidales bacterium
CTATTCTGGATACAGGACGCCTATACCACCACTAACCGCTATCCCTATTCTGAGCCATTGGGAGGTGGGATAAACTATATCCGCAATAGCGTTAAAGCGGTTATTGATGCCTATGATGGCACAGTGACCTTCTATGTCACTGACCCGGAGGATGCTTTAATACGGACCTACCAGTCCATCTTCCCCAAGCTCTTCGTCCCCGCCGGGCAGATGCCCGAGTCCTTGCGAGTCCACCTCCGTTATCCTGAGGACTTCTTCAATATCCAGGCCTCGGTATACCAAACTTACCACATGCGTGATGCCCGGGTATTCTACAACAAGGAAGACCTGTGGGCTGTGCCCAATGAGGTCTATTTTGGCAGAGAACAGCCTATGGAGCCCTACTATGTCATCATGCGCCTGCCTGATGAGGAGAAGGAGGAATTCCTGCTAATGTTGCCCTTCACCCCGGTGAACAAGAATGTTACTATTGGCTGGCTGGCTGCTCGCTCTGATGGAGAAAACTACGGGAAGCTGCTTGCCTATCTTTTCCCCAAGGAGCGAACGGTGTATGGTCCCAGCCAGATCGAGAATCGAATCGGGCAGGATACCGTCATCACTGAGCAGCTTGCCCTGTGGGGTCGCGGTGGCTCTCGAGTTATCCGCGGCAACCTGCTGCTGATTCCCTTAGGTAAGTCCATTCTGTATGTGGAGCCAGTCTTCCTCGAGGCAGAGACCGGTGGGCTTCCGCAGCTGAAGCGAGTTATTGTAGCTGCCGGTGACCAGATAGCTATGGAACCCACACTGAAGGGAAGCATCGCCGCTATCTTCGGCGCTGAGGCACCACCGACTGAACCGGTGGTCACCCCACCAGCTCTACCAGAAACGGTGGAGCCGGTAGCCGCTGACATAGCCAGCCTGATTGAAGAGGCTCAGCAGCACTACAACAAGGCACTGCAGAACCAAAGAGAAGGTGATTGGGCTGGCTATGGAGAAGAGATGGATGCTCTAGAAGCAGTACTGGCTCAGTTAGCGGAACTCATTACTGAAGAGGAAAGATAGCCCGCTGGTTCGACAATCTGGCTTTTTGTTACCTCAAAATTGTGAACTATTCAGGGTAGGTCCGTCTCTGCTGTCGGAACCAGGGCTAGCCTCTGGAGCAAGTGTGCTAGACCACACACCTCGCCGCTGCTGCAGCTTATATTCTCGGAAAAGCCATAGCCCCGAGACAAGAAAGGCGAGGGTATCTGAAATCGGTAGTGCCAGCCAAACACCGGTTAATCCCCAAATTAAGGACAGAATAAAAAGTAACGGAACAAAGAAGATGAATTGGCGGACTAGTGAAAGGAACAGGGCTTCCTTACCCTTGGACAAACCCTGAAAAGTGGTGACAAACAAAATTGACGGGCCAACAATAATCAGCGCTGACAAACCAATACGCATAGCGGGCACAGCGATAGCCAGCAGTTCAGGGTCATCACTAAAGATGCTAACAAGGTCAGGGGCGAAGATTTCCAGTACCACCGTGGTCACACCCATGAGCAACACAAGACCACCTGAAGCTAACTTAACAGCCCGCCACAACCGGTCCCAGAGGCGAGCCCCAAAATTAAAGCCCACGATGGGTAAAAGCCCCATGGAGACACCAAACATAGGCATAAACGCCAGGTCAGCAATACGTATGGTGATGCCAACAGCGGCCAGGGCTAACGACCCGAAGGCTGAAAGGACGTAGTTGACCAAGGCAAAGACCACGCTCTCCGCAAATTCCATTATCATTGAGGGAAAGCCGACACGGTAAATATCCCGCAGTATCGGCAGTCTGGGTCTAAGATGCGGTAGTTTTATCCGGTAAGCAGATTCGCGGCCGACAATGTAATAAAAACTGAGCCCAGCGCCGATTAGTTGCGCGATTACCGTGGCCAGAGCCGCCCCGCGAACACCCAGTTCTGGAAAAGGGCCGAAGCCAAAAATGAGAAACGGGTCGAGGATAATGTTAATAACCGAGGCAATAATCATAAATGCCATGGGCCTAACAGCGTCCCCTGAACCGCGCAACAGGCTACCAGCCATTATCATAAAAAAGAGGAAAGGCACGCCAAGGCCAATGACTGTCAGGTATTGTGTGGCAAAGTCCATAATATCCGGGGTAGCGCCGCTGACAGTCAGAATAGGCTCGGGAAAGAAAACGGCAGCTGCTAGGAAGATAGCACCAAAGAAGGCGGCCAGTGAGAAAACCTGCCCGGCGACCTGGTTGGTAGCTTCAATGTTTCTCTCACCAAAACGCCGAGAGGCAAGCGCATTGATGCCAATGCCAGAGCCAACGCCGATGGCGATAAGCAATATGTGGTAAGGCAGAACAATAGTCAGTGCGGCGATAGCCCGATACCCTATCTGGGACACCCAGAAGGTATCAACCAAATTATAAAGCGCCATGGTTATCATTGAAGCCATTCCAGGCAGGCTCAAACTGATGAGTAGCCTGCCTAATGGCGCCTCACCCAAGCGCCTGGTAGTTTCTGTCAGTTCGGTACTCTTATCCAGTTCTATTTCGTCTATCTCCTATCTAGTTACACGGTGCTTCAGTGTCTATGTTACACTGGGCGTATGTTGCCGGGAACACTTGAATAAATCTAAAGTAATTCAACTAAGTATGTGATAACCTAACCCAAAACTACCGTGGCTATTATACACTAAAGGGACCCTTTCACCACCTAATCGTCAGGTCACTTATGTAACCATCATCCCCCGCTGTCATATTAAGCAATGGCGGCAGACCTATTTCTTCACAATTGACAAACTTTGGAGCGAATGACATAATACCTTACAGGCTAGGGTAGTCCGGGATAGTGTTCAGCCCTCTGGCATATTATTGAGTTTTTAGGTGGAGCCGAGGCGAAGGAGGTGCTTAGATGGATAAAGGTACATGGACGGTCAAGAAGGGATTAGCCCAGATGCTGAAGGGCGGGGTAATCATGGATGTGGTCACTCCGGAGCACGCCAAGATTGCTGAGGAGGCTGGTGCCTGCGCTGTCATGGCTTTGGAGCGGGTGCCGGCTGACATTCGGGCAGCCGGAGGAGTAGCTCGCATGGCTGACCCCAGCGTTATCACTGCCATCATGGAAGTGGTCAGCATACCGGTGATGGCAAAATGCCGTATTGGCCACTTCGTTGAGGCACAGGTGTTGGAATCGCTGGGTGTCGATTATATCGACGAATCTGAGGTATTAACCCCGGCTGACGAAAAGCACCATGTCTGGAAGCATGATTTTAAGGTCCCCTTCGTCTGTGGCTGCCGAGACCTGGGAGAAGCATTGAGGCGTATCGCTGAGGGGGCTGCCATGATAAGGACTAAGGGTGAGGCAGGGACGGGGAACATTGTGGAAGCGGTAAAGCATATGAGAGCGGTTCAGGATGGAATTCGTCGCCTGCAAAACATACCTCCTGACGAACTGAGCGCTGAGGCGAAGGCATTGGGCGCCCCATTAGAGTTGGTCATGGAAATCCATGAAACCGGGAAGCTACCAGTTGTTAACTTCGCCGCTGGAGGCGTGGCTACCCCGTCAGACGCCGCCCTGATGATGCAACTGGGAGCAGATGGCATATTCGTCGGCTCGGGCATTTTCAAGTCGAGCAACCCGCCGGTAATGGCTAAAGCCATAGTCCAAGCGACCACCCATTACAATGACCCCAGTGTCCTGGCCGAGGTCTCCAAGGGGCTGGGTGAAGCCATGCACGGCTTGGAGCTCAGCTCCATACCCAAGGAAGAACTTCTGGCGACAAGAGGATGGTAGTGGCTTCCTCCCCCGTTTAGCTATTGTGCCCCGAGGTTACAGCCCGGCGGAGGGGCAACGGAATATATAGGTGGGGCTGGATAGACCAAGACCTGAAATACGAGATGACAGGAATAAGAGAATAATATAGGCTTAGGCACTGAGAGGACATACCAATAGAAAAAGGGCCGGAAGGTTCAAACCTTTCGGCTCTGCGCATTAGAGGAAGTCGAATATACTACTATTAGCCGATAGCTCCTCTCCTCTGGTAGTAACTGACCACCTGAATAATGGCACTAGCCGCCTCTTCGGCAGTGGGGTAGACGGGGATTTGAGCTCTAATGAGGTTCGCTTTCTGCTCAGCGAGGCCTCTCCAGCGCTGGCTGTCAAAATCCTCTACCCCCAAAGTTCCGGTATTCAACACAACTGCCACCGGCTTTGTCGTATTCCTTTTTATGCTCATGATATTCTCTGCCTCTATCGTAGCGATGCCAGCCAATTCAGCCCCGGAAAAAGGCCCACCCACAGTTATGTTGGCAACGACCAGGTCAAAATGGGGGCTTTGAGCCATCATACGCAGTATGTTTGCACCGAGATTGCTAACCCGGGCCTCGTCAGGAAAGATTGACACATCTACCGGATTTCTTATCCAGCCCCACCATAATTTAGGCACTGTCTTTTCAATCTCCCGCTCAATATCCGGCGATAAAGGAACCACTCTGAAGCCTGCCTCCTCCCATCCACCAGCGGAGAGCACACTCATGCCACCACCACCCCCGGCAACGCCCACCCTTGTCCCTACAACCGGAGGCAGGAACGCAAAAGAAACTACCAGATTCATCATGTCTTTCAGATTCCAAGCCTGGATAGCCCCTGACTGCTTTATAGCCGCCTCCCAGGTTGTGAGGGAGCCAGCCAGGGCACCAGTATGAGAGGCGGCGGCTCTAGCCCCAGCATTACCCCTGCCCGCTTTCAGGACGATGACTGGCTTGGAACGGCTTGCCCGACTAAGAACATCGAAAAATCTCCTCCCATCTTTCACCCCTTCAATATAGCTGGCAATCACCTCGGTCTCAGGGTCATGGCTGAGGTATTCGAGATAGTCAGCTTCGTTAAGGTCAAGAGCATTGCCATAGCTTATGACCTTGCTGAAACGAATACCCCGCAGGGAGGCATAATTGATAAACTCCGTAGCTGCCCCCCCGCTTTGAGAAAGCACGCCTACTTTGCCTGGCTCGGTGGGGAAGTCGTAAGCAAAGGCAATCCCTTCCCTGGGATGATAAATACCCATACAGTTGGGGCCGATGAGGCGAATACCAAGTTTCCTGGCTTGTCGCAATATCCTTGCCTCCAGCCTGGCGGCATCCTTCGACCCTGTCTCGCTAAAGCGAGCGGTGTAAAGATGGACAACTTGAACCCCTTTCTGGGGACATTGCGACAAAAACTCAGATACCTTCAAGGCAGGCAGGCAACAGATTACATAGTCAACAGTCCCAGGTACATCTTTTAGAGCGGGATAGGCCTTGAGACCCAAAACCTCTGACCAGTTCATGGCTACCGGGTAGATTTGTCCCCGATAGCCATAATTCAGCAGGTGAAGCACAAAACGGTATCCTATAGACGAAGGATTCCCTGAAGCTCCAACGACAGCGATGGAGCGTGGATGAAAAGCAGTATCTAATTTCTCACTGACCATCGCCAACTCCTCAATAGGCTCAGATATAAAGTCAATTCCCACATAGGCGATGAAAGCGCCGATTGGCATCAACACACCAGTTCCTAATGATTATCCTCAAAAGAGCACTGCCTGTCAACAGAAATGATAGGGCCAGCTATTACCGTTGGTAAGTTGCTGGACTAAACCGCTTGCCTCCTCTCTTAGGGTAGATTATAATGAGGTGGGGAGAGTACCATTATGGCATATGTCTCTGGGACCGGCAGGGCAGGCTATACAGTCAATATAGGCAAGTTGAAGACATACTCCTTTGAGATGGGCTCTATACGACCGCCTAGCGAGGGTGGGAGCTTCTCTCTATTAATCAGAGCAACCAGGAACTGTCCGTGGAATAGGTGCGCTTTTTGTTACGGCTCACCCTATAACCATGAGCGGTTTGAGCTGAGGTCCGTTGAAGAGATAAAAACTGATATCGACTCAGTGCAGGCTATCAGCAACGAAATGAAAGCGCTCTCGTGGAAGCTCGGTTACGCCGGGCGGTTAGCACCACTGGCCACCGTAATCCAGAGTAATCTCCTTTACGGTAAGGATACAAGATACTTAACCGACGATGAGCTTAGGAACTTCCACTGTGTCGTCAACGTATTTAACTGGCTTTATTCCGGTGGAAAGACTGCATTCTTACAGGACGCCGATACCCCTATTATGTATACTCACCAACTAGTGGAGGTCATAAGCTATCTAAAGGAAACATTTCCAAGCATAGAAAGGGTTACATCCTATGCTCGGTCGAAGACCATTGCCAAGAAAAAGCCGGAGGAGCTTAGCCAACTGCATCAGATTGGCCTTTCCAGGCTACACGTCGGGCTGGAAACAGGCGATGATGAACTGCTTAGTTATGTCAATAAGGGAGTAACAGCCGAACAGCATATTCTGGCTGGTAAGAAGGCTCTTGAAGCAGGGTTTGAGCTTTCCGAGTATGTCATGCCAGGCCTGGGTGGGAAAAGCAGATGGGTTCAGCATGCCAAGAACACCGCCCACGTCCTAAACAAGATAAACCCCCACTTTATCAGGTTAAGGCCCTTCGTGCCCAATTACAATACGCCGATGCTCGAAGCCTACCAAAAGGGGGAGTTTGAGTTGACTTCGCCCCATGAGCGCCTGCGGGAAATCGAGCTAATGATTGAGAATTTGCAAGTCACCTCCAGTGTCTGTTTCGACCATAATCTCAATCCATCATACTGGTCAGGAAATGGTCTCATCCCGCTGCTGAAGCAGGATTACGAAGGTTACAAATTCCCGGAAGAAAAGGAGGTAGTGTTAGAACTTATCAACAAGGGCCTGCAGCTTGATGAGAAGGCCTTCATAGACGTAAAGGATCTGGTCGGCACATCTTATTTGTAGTTTGCTTTTTGCTGAAGCAGGCCCAGTTTCGTGGGAAGCACTCATAAGAGTATGTTTAGTGAAAGTTTGCCATGTGATGGGAGATATCCATCATGGCTATCACTGAAGCTGAGACAAATCTTACAGATAAAGCTGGTTAAGCATTAAAACTTATGAGCAAATACAAAGTAAAGTTTCTACCGGACGAGGAAGAGGTTGAAGTAGAAGAGGGAGTTACCCTGCTTGAGGCAGCCGAGAAAGCGGATATTTATATCAACAGCCTTTGCGGAGGTGAAGGCCTTTGCGGTGAGTGCCGTCTTCAGGTAATTAGTGGTAAAGCTAGGGCGGACAAGAACGCCATTGGGTTCTTCTCCAAGGAAGAAATAGAAAATGGCTATGTTTTAGCCTGCCAGACTAAGGTAGAAGATAACCTGGAAGTGGTGGTTCCCGCTAAGTCGCGCCTGGAAAAAGAAAAAATCATTACTGAAGGGGCTCC
>CAZMUD010000055.1:0-7277 GCA_964569715.1 uncultured Dehalococcoidales bacterium
CCACATTCACCAAGAGGATGCCCAAACCTGGATATGTAGCCTTCTTATCACAGAGTGGTGCTTTAGGCTCTGGCGTCCTTGACTGGGCGATTAGTAAGAATATGGGTTTCAGTACCTTCGTTTCATTGGGTTCTATGCTAGATGTGAACTTTGGAGACTTAATAGACTATTTTGGTGAGGATTCTGAGACCAGAAGCATAATCATATACATGGAATCTATAGGAGATGCTAAGAAATTTGTAAGTGCCGCCAGAGGATTTGCCAGAACAAAGCCTATAATCGTATTAAAGCCAGGGAAGTCCCAGGAAAGCGTAAAGGCAGCCAAGTCTCACACTGGAGCCATGGTAGGAGAGGATTTATACTATGATGCGATTTTCCGTAGAGTTGGCATAGTAAGGGCAGAAGAAATTGGGGACCTTTTCAACTGTGCCTCTATATTGGATACCGCTCACCTGCCGAAAGGCCCAAATTTAGCTATAATAACCAACGCCGGCGGCCCAGCGGTGCTAGCTACCGATACTCTGATAAGCAGAGGCGGCAAATTAGCTGAACTCAGCGAGAAGACCTTTTCCGCTCTAAACGAATTCTTGCCTCCCAACTGGAGTAAATCCAATCCTATTGATATCCTCGGAGATGCAAGCCCGGAAACGTACGCGAAAACCATTGATGTTGCCGCAAAAGACCCAGGCGTTGATGGAGCGGTAGTCATCTATACACCTCAAGCTGTAGCCGGCTCCTTTGAAGTAGCTAAGACTGTTATCAAGCACGCTAAGAAAGTTAATAAGCCAGTCCTGACTACTTTGATAGGTGATGAAGAGGTAGCCAAGGCAAGACGGTTATTCTATGAGAACAAGATTCCTACTTATGACTTTCCTGAAGAGGCAATTAGAACATACTTATATATGTACCAATATGCTCGTAATCTAGAAATGCTCTATGAAACTCCGGAAGATTTGCCACTAGATATAGGAACTCCCAAAAACTACCTTAGAATACTTACCCGTAATACAGTAAAAGGTGGTAAGACTCTTCTAAGTGAAAAGGATTCAAAAGAGTTCCTGACAACATATGGGATATCTTCTACAACTCCGTATCTCGCTGAAAATCCTGAGGGTGCCACTATGATAGCATCTGGTATTGGCTATCCAGTGGCGATGAAGATATCTTCTCCTGATATAGCCCGTAAATCAGATGTTGGTGGGGTGAGATTAAATATCTCCTCACCTGACGAAGTGAAGAAGGCATTTGATGAAATGATGGAAAATATCAAGAGACACAAACCTGATATCAGAATTGAAGGGATCAGCATTCAGAAGATGACTACAAATTATGATTACGAGCTTATTGTTGGTAGTAAAAAGGATCCCATTTTTGGTCCCGTAATAATGTTTGGCCTGGGAGGGATAGAAGCAGAGTTCTTTAAAGATATTGGCGTAGGATTACCTCCCCTAAATCAAGCATTAGCCAGAAGGCTACTAGAGCAAACCAAGATTTATAAACTACTACTCGAAGGATTCAGAACCAAACCGCCGGCTAATTTGCGACTGCTGGATGAGACCTTGGTAAGAGTGTCAAATTTAATCATTGACTTTCCAGAGATAAAGGAACTGGATATCAATCCACTAGTCATAAGCAGTGATGCGGCTGTTGCTCTAGATGCAAGGATAATTCTTGATGAAGAGACAATACAAAAAGGAATAAAGGAATATGCCCATTTAATAATATCTCCCTATCCAACTAGATATATTCAGCCGTGGAGGTGTAGGGACGGAAGATCTGTATTATTGAGACCTATCAGACCTGAGGATGAACCACTTGAAAGGGAGCTTTTAGCCAGCCTATCAAGGGAATCCTCCAGGTTTAGATTTTTCTACATACTTAAAGAGATAACACACGGGATGCTCACCAGATTTTGCAATATTGACTATGATCGGGAGATGGCTATCGTAGCTGAATACACCTCAAATGGTAAGAGGAGGAACGTTGGGGTTGGCAGATTGATAGTTGAACCTGGTGAAGAAACGGCAGAGTTTGCTATTTTGGTTGCTGACGATTTCCAAGGTGGCGGTTTGGGACTAAAACTCTCTGATATGCTGATAGGTATAGCCCAGGAGAAGGGGCTAAAAAACATCTATGGAATTGTGTTAAATGACAATAAGAAGATGATTGGTTTGAGTGAAAAACTTGGCTTCACCAAAAAGATGCTTTCAGCTGAGGAGAGCAAAATAACATTGGGACTATCCTACCTGCAAAGTTGATAAGGCTATTAGGGAAAACTATACTGTCCTGAAGGCTTCAGATACGAAACAAGTAGCCGTTGCAAAGCTGGTATTAGCTGCTTCTTCTCAAAGAAAAGTTCGGGAACTGTTCCGAAAGGCCCACGTTACTGGACTTAAACCGGCGTATTTAGTAAGCTAGAGCAAACGTGGTGGACAAAGTTCTAGCTATTGATACTCTACCTCCACCAAATATGCCCCTGTAGCTCAGGTGGATAGAGCAGCGGTTTCCTAAACCGCGTGTCGCGCGTTCGAGTCGCGCCAGGGGTACCATATTTTGAAGCTAAATTAAGCCCCTATGCTGGTTAACACATAGGGGCTTTTTGTAAAATGGCACAAATTTGGCAAAAATTGAATTTGGATTACGAATCCTGTTTTACTACGTTCGTTTGCTTTGGTAAGACAATATCATCGAACTTGTCAGCAGCTGCCTGCTATATATCTAGACTCATCCCCGTCCCACTTGCATAAGACTCAGGGGGCTCAACCACCTTCATACCACGAGCTCCTGTCGGACAGGTTTCCACGCAGCAGCCGCATCCCATGCATTTTTCTTCGTCAACATACGCTCGCTCTTCGCCATATTCGGGGTAGTACTTCATCAGTGCCGCCCCAAACTGGCACCTCTTATCTACACAGAGCCTGCACCCGACACACTTTGCCGGGTCAACAGTAGCTCGATAGCGGCTCTTGGCATAATACTCCGTTACCGGATACTTACTACCTATGACACAGGGTGTTCTAAGGACTTCGCAACAGTCGTAATGGCAATTACAAATAACCCCACGGAAGTTCTTCGGGTCATCAGTTCGAGTTCCAACATGCACCACTGGATACTTTACTGTCTCATTGTTAATAAGGTCAAGTGCTTCCTGGCGAGTGAGCTGCCTTCCAGCCCCACGGTCAATGTTGTAGAGAGCAGCCCTGCCAACAACCAGGCACATTTCCTCGGGCACACCGCACTCGCGCTCCTTATATCGTTTCCGGCAAGCGCAATGGAGCACGGCAAAGGCGTCATTCGCCTTGAGTATCTCCCTTATATCTTCAGCTGGCAAGACACCAGGGATATCCTTGATTGCTTTCCACCTGGGTATGATTCCCGATGTCACTCCTAGACCGGCGGCAATCCTCGCAGCAATCCTCTCCTCCCGAGGAGGCCCCAATTCGTAGTCGCTAAACAATCCTATCAGGGCATAATACTCATCTCCCAGGGCTTCATCATACTTGGGATTATTCTGTGTGTCGAGCCATTGGCCCATAGTGCGGGGGGGCTGAGGACCACTCCTGGTAGGATAGAGAAACCCCTTTTCGTACAGTTCGCGTATATACTTGTCCACCGTTTTCTTATCCAGATTCAGCTTCCTGGCGAATCCCTCAGATACTTCCAGCCTATCAGCTGAAGCATCTCGCTCCATATCTGGTAGAGCAAGGACTAGCTTCGCCTGCTCTAAATTCATTAACCTCTCTAATATCCAGGGGAAATATTTGGAGTCCTCGAGTCCTGGCTGTACCCGCTTGGCCACTTCCTTATAAATAGGGTCAATCTTCTTCTTCAGCGTTTCTTGAGCTTTCTGTCTGGTCCTCTCCATTAGTCTTGTCCCCCCTTTATTGATTTAATTGACGTTTCGAAGTCGCCTCCATTAGGACGACTGTTTAGCCTCGTCCAATAATAGAGTGATAATTGTCTGGATATCTCCCGTTGCCCTGGACTCACCCAGTACTGTGCCTTCGAAACCAGCCTCGTAAAGCTGAGGGTCGAAGTACACCGTGCCAATAGACTTAATATTTCTCTTGATAAGCTCCTCTGTCATCCTTTGTTCGACTTTTTCTGAAGGCACCTTATTAAGAATAGCCTTAACTCTAACTATACCCATACCCTCAGCCATGTAGCCTATCTTCTCGGCTAGTACCATGGATTCAAAAGATGGTTCAACTATCACCAGCACCGTATCCACATTTCTTTCAACTCCCCGACCAAAGCTCTCGATGCCCGCCTCCATGTCTACGAGCACAATCCCTTTGTCTGCGACGAGGAGTTTTCCCATTAAGTCCCGGGTCATGTCTGCCATTGAACAAGCGCAGCCCTGAAAGGGATCCTGAATCTTACCGACCATCAGAAATTTGAGACCATCACGGCTGAGGATATACTCTGCAGGGATGTCCGGTACTGTAATCTTCTCACGCTGTAGCCATTCTGAATCAGGGTTGAGGTCACCTGAAGAAAAGCGGCTCAGTAGCGTCATCAGCGGTTTTGGTTCTTTATCAAAGCCAAACAGCCTGAAGAGCCCTGGGTTAGATTCGTCAGTATCCAGGACCAACACACTGTACCCCTTGCTCCTTAGTACATTAGCTATCGAAACGACTATTGTACTTTTCCCAACGCCTCCTTTTCCGCATACGGCTATCTTCTTGATAGGACCCTCGCTCGAGGCATGCGACCTTAAGTAGGCCCTTATCTTCTTGGAGGCTTCAACCATCTCTTCCTCGGTCGTGGCTGAGCACATCCCACAATCAATACATCCCTCATCATCATAGAAGGCTACTCCCATCGGGCAGTGGAACAGACCCATTTCTCTTCCTCCTAAAGACTCGTTCTTACAGACTGTCAACCATATTAACTGCTCAGGTTCTATTAATCGGTTAATGCACCTTCTCACAATGAGGTATCGGTGCACTATTCCCTGCAGATGCTTGCTGCAGCAGAAGAGTATAGCTTGCTGTTAATAAGCGTAAATGACTCAACTTGAGCATTTGAAACTGTCAGTCATTATTCTTAGGTAGTCGCATATGGTAGGTCACCGGGTTGGGGAATATGCTCAGGCGGTCGTACTATTTTCATCTTACGAGCTTCAGCCGGGCAGGTAATCACACAAAGACCACAGCCTATGCATTCGTCCAGGTCAGTGTATGCTCGCTCCTCTCCAAACTCAGGATAATACTTCATCTCAATTGCACCAACCGGGCACCTTTTATCCACACAGATTCTGCACCCGCGGCACTTCTCCACGTCCACTTCAGCTATAAAGCGGCTCTTAGCCAGAGCATACTGATTTAGCTGCTTCCTTGACTGGGTATTACGGTGGAAGACACCGCAGCAGCAATTGTGGCAATTGCAAATCAGCGAGGGTAAGGCATTTGTGTTTCCTGTTAGATGTACCAATTGATACTTATCCAGCGAATCAACAAGCTCCATCACCTCTTCATAGCTAAGCTTTCTGCCGGCTCCCCTATTAAGGTTATACTGCGCGGGCCGTCCACAGGTGATGCATGTCTCAGTAGGGATACTGTCCTGGCACTCTCTGTTCCTGTCAATCTTCTTGCAGGCACAGTGTAGCAGGGCTATTGGCTCGGCTGCTCTAAATATCTGTCTGATATCTTCACATGGCAAGACCCCCGGCGTATCCTTGATTGACTTCCACCTGGGTATCACCCTCATGATCTGTCTCAGATTTTTTACCTTGCCCTCGGCCACCTCCTTGAGCGAAATCGCATTTCCTTCCTCGCTTTTGGCATACGCCAGGTCAAAGAACTCGTCGTTATCATATTTGGGGTTAGCCGCTCCTGCGCTATCATGAAGTGACCCCCAGCTACGAGTCAAATGCCAACCTGTCCTACCGGGAAAGAGAAGCCCTTTCTCAAACAGTTCCTGTATGTGCTTATCCACTGTCTCTTTATCTAAATTCAATTTCTTGGCAATTTCTTCAGGAGAAGCCGGCAGTTCGTTGATTATCTTGGCCTGTTCTAGATTGGCCAGCTTTTCCAGTACATAAGGCATAATCTGTGAATTTGCTTCACCGATTTTTGCGGATAACTCTTTGTAGACCGGATCAACCTTCTTCTTCAGCATTTGCTGAACTTTCGCATCCGTCCTAGGCATTATTCCCTTTCCCCCTTTTCTGACTCATTACCACGCGCCATTTAACACGATCATTCGTATTTATTCCTGTCAGCCCACCATTAATTGTAAATACCCAGTCTCTGCTACAATTATAAACTAAAGCGCTGAGCAGGGGCAACCAGTTGCAGGGCAGCGCTACAGTAATCGAAAAACCTAGAACATATCCTTTTTGTTCACCCACGATGGAGTGTAACGGTAATACTCAGGTGGGTGCGCCTTGGATAGCCCCGCGTATCAGAGAGGAAACATAATCAGTTGTTGTAATATTCTAGAAAAGAGGATAAGATTCTTACAAAGATAAAAGTCCTCTACTTTTTCCTTGCTCTTAATGATGTTAGGAGTTGCTCAGCATTCTTTAGAGCTTCATCATAATTGAGTAGAGGGGTAAGCTCCGCCTCGGTGAAAGGAAACATCGGCAATTGGGTTAATAAGCTTTGGAGTTCCTCAATGGAATCTACATTCCATATAGCAGAACTCCCCCTTCTACCTGCCATTATACCTCCTGCCAGGATTTTTCCTTGCTTCTCATAGTTCATGAGGGTTTGAACCTGTGTTACTGCGAGTTCCATGAATTGATCAGGCGGTAACGGGACTGTGCCCGCTGGTGTACCAGTTAAGTTTTTGGGGAAATTGTGGTAATATTATAATAACTGTTAAAGTAGGAGTGTAGCTCAGTTGGGAGAGCAGCGGTCTCCAAAACCGCAGGGCGGGGGTTCGAGTCCTCCCACTCCTGCCAGTTTAAGCCGAGGTGGTGGAATCGGTAGACACGCCATCTTGAGGGGGTGGTGAGCGAAAGCTCGTAGGAGTTCAAATCTCCTCCTCGGCACCATTAATTTGTATATTCGTAGAGGGCTTATTTAATAACATTAGAACCACTAAAACCGGGAGCAAGCTAACATATGTGAGTTTGAAAAAGCCGAAGTGGCGGAATTGGTAGACGCGGCAGTCTCAAAAACTGTTGAAGGGTAACCTTCATGTCGGTTCGAGTCCGACCTTCGGCACCACGAAAGAAAAACTGCTAACAAGACTAATTTAATTTTGGGAATAGAATGCCGAGTTGTGTAGTGGTAGCACGGGGGACTTTGAATCCTCTAGCCCTGGTT
>CAZMUD010000056.1:0-7004 GCA_964569715.1 uncultured Dehalococcoidales bacterium
CAAAAAAAACAAAATCAATAAACCACTCTAAAAAGAACAAAAAAACTATAAAACAGGTAGTAGGTTGTTTATTCACAACAGCCCTATTGGTAACATCCTGTAACCAGGCAGTCACCAAGGAAGAAGCAGCGCCATCAGAAGAAGCTGCTAATAATATTACTGCGACTATTACATTTATAGTACCTGAGGAACTTCCGCCGGCAACTGTCGGCATCCCTTATAGTTATTCTTTTGCCACAGCGACGAATCCTGCAGGAGGCAATCCCCCCTATACCTTCGTCCTTGGCTCGGGAGTGGGGTTTCCTCCGTTCGGTCTCATCCTTGACCTCAATGGTTTACTAAGCGGCACACCCACGGCGGCAGGAACGCGGACTTTTGAAGTGTGTGTTAATGACCTAGGTGGAAATCAAGCCTGCCAAATGACATCGCTGACTGTAGAAGCAGCACCAGCGGTTTGGACGGGGACATTTGAGATTATCGGTGCAGAAGACCAAAACTCTATTGGTGTAAATTATGTACAGGAATACCACGCATCTGGCGAGTTCTCGTTTAGGATTCTGAGCGATGACACCATTGAGGGAAGTGGTACTGCACAAGGGGAGTACACCAGTTTCCAAAGCAGTGGAGGTAATATTTTAGAAGGAGAAGCTAGCTTTACTACAGATTTCTCTGTCAGAGGATACTACTACCAAGGCGTTGAATCTACCATCCAATTCAGAGATTTATCACCGTCTGAATTTACTATAACGACAACGACATACTGGAAAGACGGAGAAACTACTTCTTACACATTGAGCGTACCAGTCTTCTATGGTTTTACCTACATGGCTATCGGTATAGAAATCGTGGACGGAGCGACGGATGAAGACACGGAGGGTTGGGGCGGCATGGGGGAAATCCGTCGGATAATCAGTCTAAGCAGGCAAGATTAACATACCCAGTTAAACGATTCTGCTACTCACTCCAGCCGATACTGGCAGAGGACTATACAAAACTACACAACTACATTCCGCACACACAGCACGGCATTGACAAAGCCTTAGTAGAGGACTAAACTCAAGTCCCAATATGTGAAATGTGGGAAATCCCAGAAAATAACTGAAAGGAGGCATGTATGAGCTGGTATCTACAGGTATTGAAAAAGTACGTCGTTTTTAGCGGGCGAGCACGGCGAAAGGAGTATTGGTATTTCTTTTTATTCAATACAATTATCGGTTTTGTGCTCAGTTTCATCGAGGGTCTTACCAGTATCGCCGCCGGAACCGACTATAGCGTGCTTGCAGGCATCTATAGTTTAGCTGTCTTGCTACCAAGCATTGGTGTTTCAATCAGAAGGCTGCACGATACTGGTCGTAGTGGTTGGTGGTTATTCATTAACCTAATTCCACTTATCGGTGCTATTATACTGCTTATCTTTATGGTGTCAGACAGCCAAGCAGGGACAAATCAGTACGGCCCTTCACCAAAGCTTGTTGAACAATAACCACATTCCGCACGGACAGGGGTTTATGGTATAGTGTAAGCTGAACTATGTTAGCCAAGGTCATAAGCTGTGCCATCGTGGGACTGGAGGGGGCTATCGTTGAGGTCGAGGCAGATATGTCCCCCGGCCTGCCCTCATTTACCATCGTTGGATTGCCTGATGCCGCCGTCCAGGAATCCAGGGAACGGGTGAGAGCCGCTATCCGAAACTCCGGTTGCACTTTCCCGATGAAGCGTATTATAGTTAATCTTGCCCCTGCCGACCTCAAGAAAGCCGGACCGGCTTATGATTTGCCCATCGCTCTTGGTATTCTCCTCAGCTCAGAGCAAGTATATGCCGATGTTTCCCAGACCCTCCTCCTCGGTGAACTATCACTGGATGGTAGCTTACGTCATACCAACGGTGTCTTACCTATGGTTGCCCTGTCTCACGAGCAGGGATTCTCTACTATTATTGTGCCTGAAGCCGATGCCAAAGAGGCATCCTTGATAAAGGAGGCTAAAATCATCCCCATCAGCTCATTATCTCAACTGGTTAGCTACCTCAAGGGAGAAATACCAGCCCCGGAGTATAAATCTGCCGAAGTCGATGAATACAGTCCGCCGGCTTCCTCGATTACCGACCTGGCTTACATTAAAGGACAGGAGCATGTCAAGCGAGCCTTAGAGGTAGCTGCCGCTGGAGGACATAATGTAATAATGATGGGTCCCCCTGGCAGTGGTAAAACGCTGCTGGCACGCTCACTCCCCTCGATACTACCGTCAATGACTAATGAGGAAGCCCTGGAGGTTACCAAGATTTATAGTGTAACTGGTCTGCTGCCATCGGATACCCCCCTACTCAGACAGCGACCCTTCCGCTCCCCTCACTACACTATTTCAAACGCTGGTCTGGTGGGTGGCGGACACTGGCCGAAACCTGGCGAAATAAGCCTTAGTCACCGGGGAGTCCTCTTCCTTGATGAGCTCCCTGAGTTTGGGCATTCACTGCTTGAGACATTACGTCAGCCTCTGGAAGACAAGGTAATAACCATCAGCCGGGCTCAAGGCAGTGTAAGCTTTCCCGCTAACTTTATGCTGGTAGGAGCTATGAACCCCTGCCCATGCGGTTACTATGGCGACCCTTTTAGACAGTGCACCTGCCCCACCAGTCTGGTTTCACGGTATCAGCGGCGTATCAGCGGACCATTTATTGACCGGGTCGATATATTTGTTGAAGTGCCCCACATTGATTACGAAAAGCTTGCTGACGACAGGCTAGGGGAGAAATCAGAGAAAGCCCAAGCCAGGGTAATAGCTGCCCGTTTCCTACAGCGTCAACGCTTTGACGGAACCAGACTAACCTGCAATGCTGAAATGACGCCAACCGAGGTAAGAGAATTTTGCCGGGTAGAAGAATCAGCCCAGAGCCTCTTGAAAGCAGCGATGAAACAACTTTACCTCTCCGCCCGCGCCTTCCACCGAATACTCAAGCTAGCCCGAACTATCGCCGACCTGGAAAACAGTGATATAATTAAAGCCCATCACCTGGCTGAAGCTATCCAGTATAGACCGAGAAGCCTGTTATAGCCCAGCCAGATAAATAAAATTGGAATTCAGAGTAGGCAACAGCTTATATGTGACTATTAGGCTCTTGACATTTCAGTAGTTAATAGGTTACTCTTTAGAATACTCAAAAAGGAGGTAGGTAAAATGCAAGCATACTGTGTGAAGTGCCGCTCCAAGAGGGAAATGAAGGATACCAAAGCCATAACTATGAAGAATGGCAAACCAGCAACCCAGGGTGTGTGCCCGGTATGTGGCACCAAGATGTTCAGAATAGGCAAGAGTTAAGACTGGTATGGTGGATATGGGATTCCTGGGAAGGCTGGCTATCTGTGAATAGGTGCCAGCCTTTCTAATTTTACACAATTTGGACTGTTGCTACATAAACGAGGCTTTGCTGATAGCCTGTCCGGCGTGCTCAGGTTGAAGTTGAGGAATTTCGGGACCGAGATTCTGTCATAGCTTCCAGGGCTTGACGGATATGACCAGCGAGGTGCGCACCGGCTCGGGGAAGGGGATAACCCGGAAAGATGTCAGTGCTACTTGACGGCAATGCTCAAAGGCTGCTTGCTTCCATACCTCAGAAATAATCAGCTGAACACGCTTCTTCCATGCTGGCAGCTTAGGCGTTACGTACCTTCTTGGCTTTGGCTAGGAACTCATCTAACCTCTTCTTGATGGCTATTTTGTCATACTTGCCCACGCTGGTCTTGGGTACATCATCGACAATAGCCATGTAATACGGTAGCATCCATTTGGTTATTTTCCCCTTGTCCACACCCTCGACCTGAAGGAATTTAAGTACATCTTCTTCCTTCTGGGTAGCTCCAGGCACCAGCTTGATAAGGCCTATCGGTATCTCTCCCCACTTTTCGTTGGGAACGCCGACGTAAGCCGCCTCCAGAACAAAGTCAGCCATGGCTGTCAGGTTCTCCAGCAGCACGGTTGGCACCATCTCGGCGCCGCTTCTTATCACATCCGTTATTCTATCGGCGATTGTTATGTAGCTGTCTTCATCAACAGTAGCCACATCCCCGGTGTGGAACCACCCGTCCCTCCACGCCTCGGCTGTCCTCTCCGGGTCTTTGAAGTATTCTCCCATTATCCAGTGTCCTCTTAATACTATCTCACCCATCGTCTTACCGTCATGTGGCACCGGCTTGCCATCCTCACCAATAACCTGAGTTTCAATCCCTGGAACAGGCAACCCGGTCTTGACCCTGACCTCGTCCAGTTTCTCCTTTGGCCAGTCCTTCATTTCACGTTTGATGAAAGCGCCGATTGAACCGGCGGCAGTCTCGGTCATACCATATCCGGATGCAGCGGTAAACCCGGGAATAAGCTTCTCCGCCTTGGCTTTCAAACCCAGTGGCAGGGCAGCACCACCGACGGCTATACCTGCCAGGCTGCTCAAATCATACTTATCGAGGTCTGGAAACTCAATGAGCATCGCCAGCATCGTTGGTACCAGACCGGCACTGGTAACCTTCTCGGTCTGAACCAGCTCACAGAAGCTCTCAGGAGTGAACCTACCGGGAAATACCATTTTGTTGGCACTAAAGACGTAGTAGTAGGGCGCCCCCCAGGCATGGATATGGAATAGCGGGATGTTGACCATAGGTACATTAACATCAGGTTCTGGAGGCATGCTTGATGGCCTGGTAGCGAAGTTTTGGGCGATTATTAAGTACAGGCTCTGCAGGTGGAGCTGTCTATGGGTAAACAGGACTCCCTTGGGTAGTCCCGTAGTGCCGGTGGTGTAATAGAGGCTAGCATAGGTATCCTCGTCCAGATTCGGCCAGTCAAATTCTGCCGGCTGGTCTTTTATCAGCTCTTCGTATTCATAGAGGGGTTCAATCTTGGTGTCAGGCTTTCCCGGCTTATCCGATATATAGACGAATTTCTCGACGGTAGATTTTATGCGGTCATAGATTGCTTCAACAAGGGGCATGATAATGTCGTCGAAGAATATTATTTTATCTTCGGCGTGATTGATTGTATATACTATGTGGTCCAGTGAAAGCCTGATATTTATTGGATGTGCCACGGCACCAATGCAGGAAACAGCATACACAAGCTCCAGGTGCCGGTGATGATTCAGTGCCATGGTAGCTACTCTATCGCCCGGCTCATCAGCCTTTCCCGTCTTTACTCCCAGGCCTTTCAGTGCATGGGCAAGTTGGCACGTGCGCCGGTACCACTCAAGCCAGGTAAATCTATAGTATTCGCCGGCGTCATTTCGGTAGACAACGCCAATCTCATCGGGATACAGGTTCACCGGTGTCTTCATGAAGGTCGTCAGTAGTAACGGATACCGCGTGCTGAACTCAGGATAGGTCTTAGCTTTCATTTTACTTCTCCTCTTTCCTAAATTTATTTCCCATGATAGAATCCCGTGAGGCGAGGATTCACTCTGATTTATGGCGTTCTTGGAGGATTGCTAATTTTTGCATTTATCGCCGATGCTGTCAAGCCGATGTCCTTGTCTATAACCTTTCCAGGAGCTTGTAGATGTCTTCGTAGGACTTGCCAAAATCGGGGTCATTCTTTTCCAGTCCATCTTTTAGGGCATTCATTCTTTTTATAAATTCCTGCCTGTCTTTGTTCTTTACTATGTCAGCCCATATTTTTGAGCTTTTTTGGAACAGTTCTTCGATTTCCGTCATTTTGGGTAGATTCATCTGCAGGGAGGCGTAAAGCTCCGGGTCTTCAGTGATAACACTCTCCGCTAATGTCAGCAGTACTTTATAAGTTGGGCCACCAATTGCTTTCATCTGTTTTAACCGATTGAAGTTAAGCAGAGTATCAGCAGAAGCTATAGCAATGAAGTGGGAGAGCCCTAAAATAACTGCCATCATTTCATCGTGTTCCTGTGGGGTCATCAGGGTAACTCTGGCTCCTCGTGCTTCTAAATACTGCTTGATTTTTTGAGCTAGGGCTGTCTCATTATCATTGGTTGGAGTGAGCACGAAGTTTTGATTTAGGATATCCCTGGCACCCGGGCCAAACACCGGATGTGCACCTAGCACTAGCCCTGTTTTTATATACTTGTGCATTGTTTCCACCGGGAATACTTTGATAGAGGTGATGTCTATAATAATCTGCTTGGGCTGTAGATAAGGCTGGAGCTGCTTTACCACCTCCTCAAAATTGTCTATTGGCACCGATATTAAAACCACGTCAGCACTCCTAACTGCCGACGAAAAATCAGTGGTGACCTCGACGCCCAGTTGCTCCTTGACTTCTAAGAGCTTCTTTTTGTTTCTGCCGGTTATTATTACCTCCTTGCCATCTTTCAATAAAAAGCTGGCAAACCACCGTCCCATCTTTCCTGAGCCGCCGATTATTGCTACTTTCATTAGTTTATCCTTGTTAGCTTGGACTATTTTACCCCCATTCTCCAGTTTTTACCAGTGTGGGGTGAACCCCATCCCCCTGTGTCCCCCTTCCCCTTGAACTCCTCTGAAGACTGGCCTTCTCCCTTTTGTAAAGGGAGATAGAGAGGGATTTCAAATCCCCCTTAATCCCCCTTTTCCAAAGGGGGAGAAATTAAGAAAGAGGGGCTTCGCCCCTCTTAACACCCCGTTGCTTACTTTTTAGATATTTTGGCGGTTCTTCCTGATTTTGTTGGTAGCCCAAGTTAGACTCGAACTGGAACGGGAGTTTAAGAGGGCGGGATCCCTCTTTTATTTATCTTCCCCCTCTCCCTCAGGGAGAGGGGGATACAGGGGGTGAGGGATAAAAAGGCTACTTTGCTTTGGGATATGAACCCAGGACTTTAACAAACAGTGAGGTCCTCTCTAAATTATCTAGAGCCTCCTGAGCTGCCTTGTCTTGGCGGTGACCTTCAAAGTCCAGATAAAAATTATATTCCCAGGGTTTTTGTCTCGTTGGTCTGGACTCAATCTTGGTCAAATTGATGTGTCTAGCGGTAAGTTCTTTAAGGAATTCATACAGTGCCCCCGGTCTATGCTTCA
>CAZMUD010000057.1:0-7002 GCA_964569715.1 uncultured Dehalococcoidales bacterium
TTAGCCCCAGCTTGGGCTCTTCTATCTGCCGGGAGGGTTTACCGGGGTTCAGCAGTTCGTCAGCTCTACCCTGAAGCTGCAGGTACATCTCGTAAATCATCCGCAGTCCACTAGCGCCAATCGGATGTCCAAAACACTTTAAGCCACCGTCAAGCTGAACTGGCTGGGCTCCATCGAGGTCAAAACGGCCGGACATAATGTCCTCCCTTACCTTTCCTCTGGGGCTAAAGCCGAGGTCTTCCATAGTAACTGCCTCAGTGATAGAGAAGCAATCGTGGACCTCAGCCATGCTTATCTGCTCGCGGGGGTTTGTTACCCCTGCCTCCTTATAGGCGGCTTGTGCTGCCCGCACCGTAGTTTCAACATGGGTGTAGTCAAACTTCGAGTTATAGTTTCCGTCACGAGGAGCCATAGAAATCTGCAACGCCTTGGGAAATATCGGTGGCTCTTTCCCTTTCCTCAGGCTCTTGGCTATCTCAGGTGTAGTAACAATGGCTGCTGCTGAGCCATCGCTGACGCCACAGCAGTCGTATAATCCTAGAGGCGAGGAAATCATAGGGGCATTAATTATCGTCTCCATAGACACTTCCCTCTGGAAGTGAGCGTTGCGGTTTAGAGCACCGTTTTTATGGCTCTTCCAGGAGACTCTGCCTATCATCTCCTTACCTTCCTCGTAGCTCAAGCCATAGCGGGCGAAATATGCAGTGGCGAGCTGAGCAAATTGCCGTGGCGGTGCGCTTTCTACCATCATTGCATGACTCGGTCCAGGTACTCCTCCATTACCCAGACCACTAATGCCGCTATCCTTAAATTTGTCGACGCCGATAGCTAACACGATGTCGTAGATACCGGCAGCTACTGCATAGCAAGCATTCCTAAAGGCGTCCGAAGCAGTGGCACAGGCGTTCTCTACCCTGGTAATAGGAATATAAGGGAGCCTTAGCGGTTCAGATAGTGTCATCCCGGTGTTCCCGGTCGTGGTTCCCAACCAGGCTGCCTGGATATCCTTAGGCTCTATCCCAGCATCTTCAAAGGCTTGATAAGCAGCATCTACCAGCATGTCACCAGCACTGGCATCCCAGCGTTCGCCAAACTTGGTGCACCCCATACCAGCAATAGCAACTCTATCCTTAATACTTCCTGGCATTTTCTTACCTCCTTAATTTTAAGTCTAATCCCTCACCGGTTTACACTTCCAAAAGTAGGTGTGAGTACCGAGCGCGTAGCGCAGCTTCCTGAAGGTCATCTCCACGTCCATGCCTACCTCGCATTCTTCAGGGGCGCGGTCAACCATATTAAATAAGCCTCTTCCTCCTCCCTCAAAATCAACGACTGTCGCTGTGGCCGGTGGGTCGATACCACCAGCCAGATAGTCATGGCTGAAGCTGGCTACCTTACCTCTCTTATCAGCGAACCTATAAGGCTCAAATTCATCCTTAGCAAAGCATTCTACACAGATATGGGCACGAGTTGAACTGCCACTCATGAACAATTGAGGAGTGCCACACTTCTTGCACTTGACACCATAAAGGGGTAAGGCTGAAGAGTGTTCCCTCCACTGTGCTGACATAGATGCTGGTATTGCCGAAGGGCGAGCCGGCGGTGCCAGTGATACCATCTCCCGCCAGCGCAGGTATCTTCCATAGTTGTCGAGTGCCCTCTTCATCTCAAGATGACGCTTTATCCCCCGGCGGTCTCTAATCTTTTCAATCTCCTCAGTCACCTTGAGTACAAGGGCATCGCTGCCATTCCCGTAGCTGACCAGCAGAATTCTATCGCCTGCCTTAGCTTCTTCCAAGGCTGCCACCAGAATCATTAGAGGCAGTGCCACCCCGGTATTGCCTACTGTATCCAGTAACGGCTCCTGAATCTGCTCTGGCTGAAAGCCCATCCTACCGGCCAGTCCTGCCTGCGCTCTTGTGTTCGGACCATACAAACAGAGTTTGGCAAAATCCTTCGGGGTTAGATTGAGCTTCGCCATTGCTCCTTTAGCAGCTTCAACGGGTATTCTCATGTAACCTGTCTCCCTGCCGAAGCGGTCTTCCCAGTGGCGGACAAAGGTGTCTTCATGCGATCTCCAGTAATCGGCTAAGTCATCAGATAAGATGTAGTTGCCTTCAATCTCTACTGCCACTTTTTCATTTCCCAGCAGCAGGGCGGCGCTTCCATCGCCAAAGGCTGGTTCATCCTCCCCGGCAGCACCTCCCAGGCGCATATCGGCAGCAGTTACCAGAACACTCTTGAGAGAGCCAGCCTTTACAGCATCCGTAGCCGATAGCAAAGCACTAGTTCCTGCCCTGAGACAATTTGAAAAATCAGTATTTCGGGCTTCCCGACCAAGGTCAAGGGCAGTGGCTACTATTGTCGAATTCTGCCTCTCTTTATAAGGGGCGGTAGTTGTAGCCATGAATAAAGCATCCACTGTCCTAGGGTCAGTCCCTTTTAAGCAGTCCATACCAGCAGCTACTGACATGGTAATAGAGTCCTCATCAAAACCAGCCACCGCTTTCTCTCCACGTCCTCCACCTCGACCCCAAGCCGCATTAATTACGCTCCGCGGCAATCTGTAATACGGTATATATGCTCCATACGATGTGATACCTGCCATTTATCCTCCTTTTTATAGAAACATTATATCGACCGTCTCGCTCTGGCAAAGCTATTTTACCAACTAGCCCTAAAGATGTCAACTGGAACTCAAGGAGAGGGTTGACTTGAGGTCAAGCTTTATACCAATCCCCATAGTAGTAGTTAACGAGGCAGTTTTAACATAGTGACCCTTAGCGCCACTGGGCTTAGCCTTCACTACTGCCTCTACCACCGCTGTCAGGTTGTCCATCAACTTATCATCTTCAAAGCTAACCTTGCCCAAAGGCACGTGAATGATAGCCGTCCTGTCCAACTTGAATTCCACCCGGCCTTTACGGGCATCTTCTATTGCCCTGTTCAAATCATCAGCGGCTACTACTGTTCCTGATTTAGGGTTAGGCATCAATCCCCGTCTCCCCAAGATTTTCCCCAGTTTACCCACCTTGCCCATCATATCGGGGGTAGCAATAGCCGTGTCAAAATCCAGCCAACCACCCTCAATCTTTTTAATTAGCTCATCATCGGCAATAAAATCGGCCCCGGCTGCTTCAGAAATTCTTGCTGCTTCCCCTTGTGCAAAAACTAAAACCAGCATTTTCTTGCCCAGCCCGTGTGGCAGAAGGGTGACACCACGCACTTGTTGGTTAGCATCCCGAGGGTCAAGACCCATTCGAAGGTGAAGCTCGACAGTCTCGTCAAATCGGGCGTGAGCTATTTTCTTGGCCAGTGCAATAGCTTCCTGAGGAGAATAAGCTGTTGTTTTGTCCAGCAGTTTAACCGCCTCTTGATGCTTTTTACCGCCTCTTACCATTTCTTCTACTCTATCTCAATTCCCATACTTCGGGCCGTGCCCTCGATAATCCGCTCTGCCCCCTCAATACCAGTTGTATTAAGGTCTTTAACCTTAATCTGGGCTATTTCACGAAGTTTATCTCGAGATAACTTGCCTACTACTTCGCGGCCAGAAACACTGGCTCCCTTCTCCACGCCTAATGCCTTCCTCAGCAAATCAGCAGTTGGTGGCGTTTTGGTAATGAAAGTAAATGACCTATCATCATAGATAGTTATTTCGGCGGGAATAATAGACCCAGCCTGGGCATTAGTCCGTTCATTATACTCCTTACAAAAGGCCATAATATTAACCCCATGCTGCCCCAAAGCCGGGCCTACCGGGGGTGCTGGATTTGCCTTCCCTGCCGGAATCTGCAGTTTAACCACAGCTCTAATCTTTTTCGCCACTCCTCTCTCCTAACCACAAAATTTAAAGGGAGTCAAAGTTTTTCCACCTGCAAGAAGTCAAGCTCTACAGGTGTCTCACGCCCAAAGAGGGATAGAAGCACCTTAACCTTACCTTTTTCCGTACTTATCTCATCCACTATCCCCACAAAATCGGTAAAAGGACCATCAGTCACCCGCACACTCTGTCCTGGCTTAAAGCCAACCTTAACTCTTGGCGCTTCAGCCACCATCTGTTTCAAAATCTGGTCCGCTTCCTCCTCCCGTAAAGGCACAGGCTTATTCTCACTGCCAACAAAACCGGTAACCCCGGGGGTATTACGCACTATATTCCAGCTCTGGTCGCTCATCTTCATCTGAACAAGGACATAACCAGGCAATATCTTCTTGGCCACTGTGCGCCTCTGTCCACTTCTAACCTCAACCTCATCCAAAGTAGGTATAACTATCTGAGAAATCTCATCCCCGGAATTCATGAACTTCATACGCTGCTCTAGATTCTTTTTTACTCGTTCCTCATGCCCAGAGTAGGTATGAATTACAAACCAATATTTTTTGTCCCCGCTCACAAACAACCTCACTCAGAAAAGAGTCTTGGAAGAAGAAAGACGAATCTATCCCTCGAATCAGAACGCTTTAATTTAATCTGGAAGCCAGCTAAGTCTCTATCCACCGAGAAAAACGCCATCAACGAGTTTTGTAAAACCATAATCAATGATTCCGAGAACCAGACCTACAGTAACGGCAACAATCAACACCAGAACTGTCAAATAAGCGGTCTCTCGTCTGGTGAGCCAGACTACCTTCTTTAGCTCAGCTATAATCTCGCTAATGAATTTAAGTCTTGGGCCGCTTTGCTTGGCACCAGCACCTCGATATCTCATAGAGAATGTCCCATATATTGCTCAGTGGCTCTGGAAGGGAGCCCTTCGGAGCTTTTCCCGACGAACCCAGCCTTCCAGCTAGCTATCCCTAACTTCAGCCTCTGCTGAAAACTCATCTTCCACGGTCTACTTTATCTTATCTCTCGGTGAAGGCTGTAAGTGCGGCAACGAGGGCAATATTTCCTAAGCTCTAACCTTTTGGGGTCATTCCTTCGGTTCTTAGTGGTTGTATATGTCCTCTCCTTGCACTCAGTGCAGGCAAGATGGATAATGATTCTAGATTCACCTTTTTTGGCCATCTCTACTCAATAATGTGGCTAAAGGTTCCAGCGCCTACCGTTTTACCGCCCTCACGAATAGCGAAACGCAAGCCCGTCTCCAGAGCTACCGGATAAATAAGTTTTATCTTCATTTTCACATTATCACCGGGCATGGCCATCTCCATCCCTTCCGGTAGCTCAATGCTTCCAGTCACATCGGTAGTCCTGATGTAAAACTGGGGCTTGTATCCGTTAAAGAAGGGAGTATGCCTTCCCCCCTCTTCCTTACTCAAGATATATACTTCTCCTTCGGCATAGGTGTGCGGTTTAATAGAGCCAGGGGCCGCTATCACCTGACCTCGCTCTATTTCATCGCGGTCTATCCCTCTAAGTAAAATGCCTACCGCATCCCCCGGCTCGGCGTCATCCAGGGTTTTATGAAACATTTCTAGGCTGGTAGCCACCGTCTTGCGGGGTTCATGATGTAAACCCACGAGCTCAACCTCTTCCCCGGGTTTAATTACACCCCTCTCAACCCTTCCTGTGGGCACGGTGCCCCTGCCCTTGATGCTAAAAACGTCTTCCACCGGCATCAGGAACGGCTGGTCTTTAGCCCGCACCGGGGTAGGAATATAGTCATCTATCGCATCCATCAGTTTCCAGATGGGACCACACCACTGACACTCCCTTTTGCCGCAGCCACATTCGAGAGCCTTAAGGGCACTCACCCGCACCACCGGTAACTCATCACCAGGGAAGTTATATTTAGTCAGCAGTTCCCTTACCTCCATTTCTACCAGTTCCAGAAGCTCTTCGTCCTCCATCGCATCTACCTTATTAAGGGCAACCAAAACGGAAGGAACCTCCACCTGACGGGCCAGCAGGATATGCTCTCTGGTCTGCGGCATAGGACCATCAGGGGCGCTCACTACCAGTATCGCACCATCCATCTGAGCAGCACCGGTTATCATATTCTTAATAAAGTCAGCGTGCCCCGGACAATCAATGTGAGCATAGTGCCGCTTCTCAGTCTCATACTCCACATGGGCAATAGCGATGGTTAACCCCCTTGCCTTCTCCTCAGGAGCATTATCAATACTATCAAAGGAGCGAAACCCTGTAGGGTTCATTTTAGACAAGACTAATGTCATGGCTGAAGTTAGTGTAGTTTTTCCATGGTCAACGTGACCGATGGTGCCCACATTGCAATGTGGTTTAGTCCGCTCAAATTTCCGTTTAGCCATTTTATCCTCCCTTTATTCTGAGCCCACAACCAGATTCGAACTGGTGACCTCGCCCTTACCAAGGGCGTGCTCTACCAACTGAGCTATATGGGCACACTTTCTGAAGCTAATTGTAGGGGAAAAGAAATGAAAAGTCAAACTTGTAGAGCACATTCTTATAAAAACACGGTTTCCGTTACTATATAGGGTCGCTAGTCGAGGGCTACATACTGAATTGCCGATGTGAGGCCAAGTCTCAAGCGACGGTAAAGAACTACTAATATAGATTAAAGCGTTCCGCATGGTTTTGTCAAGTTAATGACTATCCTGATGAACCGATTTCAAGATAAGTGCTTAGCCTTGACATTGACCACTCCCTTTTAGCATTATGCTATAATTAGAACTAGGAGGTGGTATATGGCTAACAAACCAACAAAAGCTAACAACATTGAAGTAGAGGTATTTACCAGCGGACAGTATGGCAATGATCTTGAAGCGTGGCAGCTTGCAATTAATGCATGGCTCAAGAACCAACCTAACAATATTGTAGTTCAAGATGTTCTCTATCGGCATTGTGGTAGAACTTCTAGGGGCAAGGATATAGTTTCTATGGCAATCATATCCAGCCCTCAAGAGTGAATATAGTGATGTAAAGGTGAAGTGGAAAAGAAAATCAAGTAAGGGGAGCTGCTAGCAGCTCCCCTTATCAGTAAAAAGTCGCATTTGAATAGGTGTGTCTCAAGCTGTGGTGGAGGGGGCAGGATTCGAACCTGCGAAGCCCGTCAGGGCGGCAATTTTACAGACTGCTCC
>CAZMUD010000058.1:0-1981 GCA_964569715.1 uncultured Dehalococcoidales bacterium
GTGCCCTATAATAGCCTTAACGGTCAACCCGACGGTCAACATTATGCTCAAGGAGGCCTTTATGAATATGGGAAAAAGCAATATAGACAAACAAAAGTATGTATATCGTATTGAAAGACGCAAGGAGGCGACTAAAGTAAGGATAGGTAGCGCAGATTTGACAATTCTTAAGGTATATAAGGAACGCTACAACATATCTATGACGGCAGTACTTCATGAAATGATCGGCACTGCCGCTAAGTGTTGGGAAGAGAAACATGAATTCATTATCGGTGAATTACGCCAAAATCTGGCGCAATTAGAAGGTATTGCCTTTGCATACTTAAAAAAATATGGCCGTCTGGACAAAAAATTAGTCGAGAAAACCTCTGAACAAACTTAACGAGCAAGAAATGATGGGTTTATTATTTTACTCTTTGCAACCAGCGCCTTCTTTGCTGCCGCTACCAGCGGTCTGTCGAGAAGAACCCTAAAATGGGTATCAGCCTCGTGCTCACTTCGGCTTCACTTCATAAACCATACCCTATCAGTATGCAGGAATGTCACATTATATGTTGCAGGTGCGACCCCGAGGGGATTCGAACCCACGACCTCCATTGTGTGGTTTTAATGTGTTTGCATGCGATGAGCTTCAATTAGTACGTTTATAAATAGCTTTTATGGTGGTATGAACCGTCGCTTACTCTCGACCTCATTCTAAAGATCTAACCATAACAACTCAGGTCACGGATCAGGATGAATTTTTCTGCTTCCTAGGTTTTGTATTACTCTTTGGATACACAGCTGGACTAATTCCTAATGCTGGATCTTGATCATAAGCCTTTTTCTCTTCAGCTTTAGATACCCTTTCATAAGCCTCTGTTAGTTTTTCTACATGTACACTGAAGGATTTATAATCAGATATATCATAGTCTGCTTCATTTTGAGTTTTTGATGACTTATTTCTCTCTTCATCTCGAGGTTCACCAAGTTTATCCACTGCTTCTCGTAAGGACTCAGGCCTGAGGCCAAGATAAACGGCTGTAGTTTGCAGGTTCTCATGGCCTAACAATGCGGAAACCACAGTCAAAGGCACTCCCCTCTCTAAAAGCTGCTCAGCGAAATAGTGGCGGAAAGAATGCGGGTGCAGTTTTAGGCCCGCCTTTTGACTCCAGGTAGATACTTTGTCGGTGATGGATCTTTCAGTCAGGCCAAAGACACTATCGGTCAGTTTCATATCCCTGATATACTCAGATAGGTCGTTAACTAGAAAACTCACCAGCGGGACGGTACGGTCCTTGCCACCTTTGCCTTTACGAACGATGACCACCTTTTGTTTAATATAGATATCTCTAACGATTAAATGGGCGAGTTCACTACGTCTGAGTCCGGTCATAGTGGCAAACCTGATAAGCAGAATATCTCTTACTACCGTCCGCTTGTGGGTATTTTTATTACGTATAACATCAATCAAATGCTCGATTTCACTCGGCTCGACATATTGAGGGAGGGATTTGGGTTTCGTCGGTCTGATATCCAGGCTTTCTCCGTACCATTCCATGAATCCACGTATCATACCTGCATATCGTACCAGTGTTGCCTGGGCATGGTTGGTATATCGAGTGAGGAACTGCGTTGCTAGTTCTACCGATGGTGGAAACTCACCTAGAAATTGCCGGAATTTATCAAGGATGAGTGTATACTGGTCGAACTGTCCATGTGTCAGTCTAACCTTGAGGTGATCATAATAGAGCACAAAAAGTTCGTGGTTTGTCTTGCGCTTCAGGGAAAGTCGGCGTTTAGCTTTATCGTCCAATAGCACCTCGAGTAATTCTCTGACGCTTAATTCTTCGATTATTAAATCTAATGGTGGAGCTGAGGGGACTCGAACCCCTGACTTCCTCCGTGCAAAGGAGGCACTCTCCCAACTGAGCTACAGCCCCATCTGTAAAAATATTATAACAGCAAAGGGGCTCATTCACAATTCGCCTCGATAGCTTCA
>CAZMUD010000058.1:2081-6924 GCA_964569715.1 uncultured Dehalococcoidales bacterium
CTACCACCGACACACCCTACCGATGCCAGTAGTCATTAAACTATGGAAGGTTTATAATAGAACGCCACCTTAAGTATTAAGTATAGAAAAGGGGAAAAAGACTGGCTGGAATGACAATCACTCATATCATTACTCTGCTGGGAGCCGGTGTCGTTGCTGGCTTCGCCGGTGGCCTGCTGGGTCTAGGTGGTGCCTTCATTATGACCCCGGTTCAATATATGGTATATGTCAATATGGGTATCCCGACAGATACGGCAATAAAGCTGGCATTCGGCACCAGTCTATTGGTTATTTTACCCACAGCCATCAGCGGCACCTGGAGACACCATAGAAATAGAGCCGTGTGGTGGAAAGCAGCCATTATCATGGGTAGCTGTAGCCTAATAGGTGCCTTGGGTGGCTCTACTATTGCCACTCACCTCCCCGGGGCACCGTTAAAGATAGCCTTTGGCGCTCTAACTCTGGCTGGCGGTATCTGGATGCTCACCAACAGGCTACCGCAAACTGAAGATAAGCCCAAGGACAATCCTTGGTTGTGGGCGGCCTGGGCTCTACCTATAGGTATCATAACTGGCCTCATTGGAATTGGCGGCGGGATACTGGCGATTCCAGTGATGACACTGGCCCTCAGATTCAAGATGCATACTGCCGTAGCTACATCCCTGGCTATGATGATATTAACCAGCACTGGCGGTGTTATCGGCTATCTTAGTCTTATAAACAGTATCGGTGTTACTAATTTACCAGCCTACTGTATAGGCTACATTAATCTACAATCGTGGTTCTTGCTGGCAGTTACCAGTATTGGTATGGCACAAGTTGGGGCTATAACTTCCCACCATCTACCAGCCAAGCAACTAAGGTATATCTTTATCACTATGATGTTCTATCTGGGGCTCAAGATGCTCGGTGTCTTTGACTGGCTGGGTTGGCCAATATAAATAGCGAGGGGATACCTCAAGTTAGACATTAAACAGAAAGGTAATTACATCACCACCCTGGACTATATAGTTCTTCCCCTCCAGCCGGAGAAGCCCTTTCTTCCGAGCTTCGGGCAGGCTACCACACTTCACCAGGTCGTCATAGCTGATTACCTCTGCCCGAATAAAGCCTCTTTCCATATCAGAGTGAATTTTACCAGCGGCTTTAACAGCATCGGTGCCGCTCTGAATAGGCCAGACTTTAACTTCAGCCGAGGCTATAGTGAAAAATGAGATTAACCCCAGTAGTTCGTAGGAGAGTTTGATAATGCGGTCAACCCCGGATTCCCTCATGCCGAACTCAGCGCGTAATGCATCAGCAGCACTATCATCCAATTGAGCCAGCTCCATTTCCAGCTTGCCACAGACGGCAATAAGGCGACATTTTGGCCGGGAATAACGTGAGTTTAGCTCTGTTGCCAAAGATTTTGCCTCAGGTAGCTGGTCTTCTCCGATATTGACCACCAGCAGCAACGGCTTGGCAGTAAGAAACTGGAAGTTAGCCATAGCTCTGGCTTCTTCGGTAGCCAGCGTTAGCTCCCGGCTGGACACATCCTTTTCTAAACCAGCCTTAATCTTCATTAGCAGCTCTTGCTCGCGGAGGAGACCTGGGCGCTCAGGCTGCTTGGCTCCTTTCAAGGATACCCCTATCTTCTCCAGTCTTCTCTCCAGCAACGCCAGGTCAGAAAAGACAAGCTCCAAATCCATGTTGGCTATATCTCGCTCTACATCCAGGTTGCCTTCAACATGGGGTATGCTTTCATCGCTAAAGGCTCGGACTACATGAATAAGGGCATCTACATTGCTAAGTTGGGACAGCAATTGACCACCTATGCCCTTGCCCTTGACTGAAGCACCTATATCAATATAGGTTGTCGAAGCAGGAACTACCCTCTTGGGGTGAAGCATATCGGCTAGCACCTTAAGGCGGGGCTCCGGGACCTTGACTGTCCCAATATGTGGGGCTGAGCCTTCCTGGGTGTATCTTCCTGTATCAGCTTCGCCTCTGGTTAAAGCGTTGAAAATGGTTGTCCGGCCGCTTTTAGCCAGCCCTATAATGCCAATATCAACACTCACTAGCCCATGACCTCATGCCTTTTAATAAGCTGAAGTTATTAATATGCCGACTTTATTATTCCCTTGGCATGCTTAAGGGTGAGCTCTCTTTCCTTTTTAGTTAACTTTTCATTAGCTGCCAAATTCAATAAGGCAAGAAGCGCTTCATGACTGCCGATGTTACCAATCAGCTTGATGGCTTTAGTCCTTAGTTCGACAGAAAGTGTTAAATCAGTGGCAACAGCAACTAGCTTCTTTAGCTCATCAGGTCGTTCTGCCATTTTTATTTCTCCTTTTAGCTCTACACGCTAGGTAGGGCATTCCCCCATATTTTACTCTTTGCGCCAGCATTCTTCAATATCACGAATTGTCTGGTAAGTATTGTCACCAAAGACGGTATCGCTGCCCAAAATTATACAGAATTGACAAGCCAACTCCTCTCAAGTATGATTAGTGCTTGGTCAAGAATTTTGTTAACTACTTGCTCTCCGGCGAAATAGATTGACCTTCAAGGAGATACATCACGGTCAGCGATAGGTTAGAGGAGTTTGCCCCTATATTTTACCCGAAATCACATGCTGTGATCGGGGCTTCAGCCGACCTACGGAAGTTTGGCGGAAGGTTCCTAAGAGTATTGCTCTCATTTGGCTATGCCGGGAAGACCTACCCGGTGAACCCCCGCGAGAGCCAGATTCTGGGACTCAAGACATACTCCAGAGTTGGCGATATCACGGAACCAGTTGACTTCGCCAGCATCACTGTTCCAGCTCAGGCCGTTCCTGAAATCGTTGAGGAATGCCTAGCCAAGGGGATAAAAGCAGTGCAGGTCCTTACTGCTGGTTTCAGGGAGATAAGCGAAGAAGGTCAAAAGCTTGAAGAGCAACTGATTAGTATCGCCGCCAAGGGGATTCGCATCATTGGCCCCAACTGTTTCGGTGTTTACTGTCCAGCGGGCGGTCAGACTATCCTGCCAGGCGAGGATTTTCCCAGAGAAAGTGGGCCGGTAGCGTTTATCAGCCAAAGCGGCGGCTATGCTGTCAGAGTCCCACGCCAGGCTAGCGGCTGGGGAATTCGCTTCAGCAAGGTGGTCAGCTACGGGAATGCCTGCGATGTGAATGAGTGCGACCTTCTGGAATATCTGAGAGAGGATGCGGAGACCAGGGTCATTACTGGCTATATTGAGGGTGTGAAAGACGGGCCCAGATTCTTCAAACTCCTTCAAGAGGTTTCTAAAACCAAGCCGGTGATACTCTGGAAGGGAGGACTTACCCATAGCGGGGCCAGGGCAGTTCATTCTCACACTGGCTCTCTGGGTGGTGAGGAGGCAGTCTGGGATGCCGTTTTCAAACAAAGCAGTGCTATTCGGGTGAACAGCCTTGAAGAGCTTCTTGATACCACCCTTGCCTTTCTGCACCTGGCTCCATACCGAGGGCGCAAGGTTTGTCCGGTGGGTGGCGGTGGCGGAATCACCGTGGCTGCCAGCGATGCCTGCGAGAGAGTGGGGCTTTCGGTGCCGCTGTTCCCTACCCAGCTTCAGAAGAAGCTGGCGTCAATGGTCCCCCCGGCAGGTACTAGCGTTCGAAACCCGGTGGACGTGGGCAGCCCCTTCCCACTCCCTGCCGCGCTCAGGGGAGTTTTGGAAGCGGTGCTCACCGAGGGCGGTGTGGACGCCATAATTGTCGATGAGATTGAAATGTCTATATCAACCCCCAGTATGAAGGGGTTTGGAGGAAATCACGGAGAACTGACCCAAGTCCCGGTTGATGTTAAAAAGAGATTGGACAAGCCGGTAGTGATGGTGCTGCCTGTAGAGGCCATCGGGGCCGATGCCCTGGAGTTTGAAGGTGCCCGGCGCAACATCTGCGATTACTACCTTAGCCAAGGAATCCCGGTTTACCTAACGCTGGAGCGTGCTGCCAAAGCCTTAGCAAATTTGGCCGGCTATTATGAACGCCGTGATGCAATTTCATCACCATCGGACTCAGGCAACTAAAATCCAGGAGCTGGCAATCGGTTTTCCCCTACCCAGCTTATTTCCATCGGAAGAGCTTTCACACTACAATAGCGTGACTCAAGTAAAAGACAAAAGAAGGAAGGGAAATGAATTACATAGTTTTAGTCAAACAAGTGCCTGATATAAAAAATATCCCCAATGAGGCTTGGGACTGGGAGAAGGGCACCTTAAAAAGAGGTTTGTTGGATAACGTCTGCAATGAACTTGATAAACAGGCGTTGACCTTTGCGTTAAGGATGAAAGAGAAACATAATGGCCAGACAGTTAGTTTAACAATGGGTCCGCCTTTTGCCGAAGAAGTTTTGAGATATTCTTTATCCATCGGCGCTGATGTAGGTGTGCTGCTTACTGATAGAAAGCTCGGAGGTGCTGATACAGCAGCTACAGCTTACCCACTGGCTCAAGCAATAAGAAAAATTGAAAAAGAGATATTTAACGGTGACAAGAACTACGTAATCGTCAGTGGCATGCAGTCAGTCGATGGTGATACCGCCCAGGTTCCTCCACAGATTGCCGAAGGGCTGGGCATAGTGCATATCGCCTATGCCACATCTTTTAGCTTTGATAACGGAAATCTGAGAGTGGAAAGAATAACCAGAAGGGGCACCGAAACGGTAACCCCAGAGAATTACCCCTGTATGGTGACTGTTACCGAATGGACGCAGCCACTAAATGCCTCGTTCAGTAGAACAAGGTGGGCACATTCGCAACAACTTTACCGGTGGAGCGCTACTGATATAAACGCCGACGAATCCCATATTGGGTTAACCGGCTCGAGAACAGCTGTCGTTAG
>CAZMUD010000059.1:0-6921 GCA_964569715.1 uncultured Dehalococcoidales bacterium
CTTAAAGCCATCAAAGAAGTGCTCGGCATCAAAGAAAACGGTAAGCCCCTTTGCCTTTAGGTAGCCTATGGAGTCGGCAATCATATTGAGGTTTTCCTCTAGGGTGGTTTCTAACACCTGGGTAACCTGCAAATCCGAGCTTTTGCCGACGATAGTAGCTGCTTTTACCCCGGCGCCGACCAGAGCCAGGAGGTTAGTATCTGTTTCCGCCCTGGTTTTGGGTCGCCTGGTGCTACCAAAAGCAACCAGTACCGAGTGGGCAAGGGCCAGGCTCTTTGCCTTCTCAAAGAACTCATCATCCTTGGGATTAGAGCCGGGCCAGCCGCCTTCGATGAAGTGGACACCCAATTCATCGAGCTTTTGAGCAATATTTAGCTTATCAACCACAGAGAAGGAGATGCCCTCTCTCTGCGCTCCATCCCGCAGTGTAGTATCATAAAGCTGGACTGATGACAATTATTGACCTCCTACTTTCCCGGCAATCAAATCTCCCATCTCCTTCGTTCCTACCTTTGTCTTGCCTTCGGCCATTATATCATAGGTGCGGTAGCCCTGCTGTAACACCTGTTCAACGGCAGCCTCAATAGCCTGTGCCTCCTTGGTCAAGCCAGAGGAGTAGCGCAGCATCATGGCTACGCTGAGAATAATAGCCACGGGGTTAGCCATATTCAGTCTGGCACGGCGGGGAGCACTGCCATGAATGGGTTCATATAGACCAAATATACCGACTCCCTCCTGTGGCACTCCTGCCAGACTGGCTGAGGGCAACATTCCCATAGAGCCAGCCAGCATTGATGCCTCATCGGTAAGAATATCACCAAACGTATTCTCGGTAACCAGAACATCGAGATATTTGGGATTTTGGATAAGCCGCATAGCGCAGGCATCAACCAGCATGTGCTCCAGTTCTATATCAGGGTAGTCTGCAGCTACCTCCATAGCCACCTGGCGCCATAAGCGGGAGGACTCCAGCACATTGGCTTTATCCACCGAGACCAGTCTTTTTTGCCGAGTGCGTGCCAGTTCAAAGCCGACCCTGATAATGCGCTCGATTTCTTGCTCTGAGTATGCCATTGAGTCAATAGCCCGCCGCCCCCGGGATGTCTGCCACTGCCTCTTGGGTCGGCCAAAGTAGAGACCTCCGGTAAGCTCACGAACAAAAATGAAATCCACCCCTTCAATAACCTCCGGTTTTAGATTGGTGGAGTCGGTAAGCACCGGAAAAACCTTGACCGGGCGTAGATTGGCGAACAGAGCTAATCTCTTCCGCAATGCCAGCAGACCGTCTTCAGGATGGACCTTAGCTTTGGGGTCGTCCCACTTGGGACCACCTACGGCACCAAGCAATACCGCCTGAGCGCCCTGGCACATTTTCAGCGTGTCCTTGGGCAGCGCCTCTCCTGTCCGGTCAATAGCCATTCCCCCGACCAACCCATAGTGCAGGTCAAATTTGTGCCCAAACCTCTCGCCTATTGCCTGTAGCACCTTGATTCCCTCGGTGGTAACCTCGGGACCGATACCATCGCCAGGTAGCACTGCCAGCTCAAATTTCACTCTAAACCCCCCTATCTGGGATGAGTATTAACCCCATCCCCTTTATCCCCTTCCCCTTCACAAGGGGAAGGGGAACTTATTCTGTAAGAGAGGCTTCGCCTCTCTTTAATTCTCTTTTACCCGTCAGGAGGCTCGTCCTTTTCTAGAGCCTTCCTTTAGTAGGGTGTTTAAGAGGGGCGTTAGCCCCTCTTTCTAGATTTGCTTCCCCCTCTCCTTAGGAAGGAGAGGGGGATTAAGGGGGTGAGGTTATTTCACCCTCATTCTCTTTTTGGTATGTTCAATCAGCCCACCGGCTGAAATAAGCTCAGCCATAAAATCGGGGTAGGGCTTGGCGGTGAATTTTCGGCCTTTAGTTAAGTTGTTCACCCTACCCGCTGCTAAGTCAACCTCTAACATATCACCCGCATCAGTATTATCTACCGCCTCATCACATTCAAGCAGTGGTAAGCCGATATTTATGGCATTACGAAAGAATATGCGGGCAAAACTTTTGGCTATTATACAGGATACCCCAGCCGCTTTAATAGCCAGCGGGGCGTGCTCCCGCGAAGAACCACAGCCAAAGTTAGTGGTTGCCACCATTATATCCCCCGGCTTAACCCTGGACACAAATTCAGGGTCTATATCCTCCATACAGTGCTCGGCCAGCTCGTCAGGCTCAGACAAACTCAGATACCGCGCCGGTATAATCACATCCGTATTAACATCAGCCCCGTATTTATGAACCTTACCTTTGAGCATGAGTGAAAATCTCCTTATCATCGAGATTTAATCAAGATAGGCTATGTGAAGCTTTCCATTCATTTTTAGCTCCCACCTTGCGAAAATGGTTCGGGGAGGACGTGGTTTATCTGAAAAGGTTCCGAGTATAAAACAAAGCGTGTAAGATTTAAGTGGAAGAAGAAACCAGCTAATGCCTCCTTTAAAAAGTTTTTCCATGTCGGGTGATGATAAATCGACTTCTGAACTAGGCACAGCGAATGTGTCTGGTTTCCCCGGTTCAAGTCTCTTTCCGATGATGTTCAAGCGAAAATAAACCCAATCAAGTCCTGGTTTATTCAAATTGATCTGTGTGTCAGAGGTTGGATTAATCTTATGGGAATAATCAGGGAAGCGCCCAAAGTCTGCTGGAATTATAAGACCGAAGGGGCGCCATTCAAATTGGACGTCAAGTCTTGGTTGAACTATTTCGCCCCAATGCTGGGAGTGACCAGAGGTAGGTGAACCAGTGATAACATGGTGACCCGTTTTATGGAGTGTCATATGGTCAACGCCCCCAAACAGTAGAATTCCATCTTCATATTTGTATCTCACATCTCCTCCTGAAGGAGGAACGACACTCTCATACTCAGCATACAAGCAACTTTTGGAACGCCCATCCAAGGGACAAAATGAATAAAGAATACTTCCGTCCTTTAGTTCCTTAATATGGAGAATCTGCTTCAACTTAGTTTCTACCTTGATTAGAATTCGCGCCCAGCTATTGCCCTTTTCCACAGCTACACCTCCACCAGAGCTTTCTCAAAATCCTTTACTTTTGGTGGTTTTTTGCCTTTAGACGTTTGACCCTATCCCCTTTATCCCCGCAGTAAATCACCCCTTCTAACTTCATACCCCACGTCCTCCTTTTTAACTGCCGGCCAATTTAGTTGACATAACACGAGAAACGATTCCCACGCCTGATTAGCTTTGAATCGTTTCCCAAAATTTTTTATACCATTTTAGCTTCCAGAGTTCCCAAATCAAATCAATCCCTCCGGACTGGTAATCCTGCCCGTTATCGCGCTGGCGGCGGCGACGGCTGGATTAGCCAGATAGACCTCTGATTTGGGGCTGCCCATCCGGCCAACAAAATTGCGGTTGGTGGTGGAGACGCAGCGCTCACCTTCAGCTAGGACTCCCATATGACCGCCAAGACAGGGACCGCAGGTCGGGGTGCTGACCGCTGCCCCGGCCCTGATAAAGATTTCTATTATTCCCTCGGTTAGAGCATCAAGATATACCTGCTGTGAGCCGGGAAGGATAATACAACGCACCCTCGGGTGCACCTTCCTTCCCTTCAATACCTGGGCAGCAAGCCGCAAATCTTCAAGGCGACCGTTGGTGCAGCTACCGATTACCGCCTGGTCAATTTCTGCCCCGCTTACCTGGCTAACCGGTTTAGTATTAGCTGGCGAGTGGGGCAGGGCAACCTGGGGCTCAAGTGCCGAGACATCATACTCAATGACCTTTGCATATTCGGCATCATCTGGTTCATGGACGGTGTAGGGGCGTTTTGCCCGTGGCTTAATGTAATCCAAGGTTTTACCATCTACCCTGAAGATGCCGGCTTTAGCTCCGGCTTCAATAGCCATATTAGCCATAGTAAACCGCCCGTCTATGGATAGTGTATCTATTGCCTCACCAGTAAACTCCATCGCCGAATAGAGAGCGCCGTCCACGCCAATATTGCCGATGGTATACAGGATTAAGTCCTTGCCCCCCACCCATTTGCCCAAATTCCCGTGGTAAACAAACTTAATAGTAGGCGGCACCTTCATCCAGATGTCTCCGGTGGCCATAGCCGCAGCAATATCGGTTGACCCCATACCGGTAGCAAAAGCACCCACAGCACCGTAGGTGCAGGTATGCGAATCAGCCCCGATAACTACATCTCCGGACAATACCAGGCCCTGCTCAGGTAGTAGCACATGCTCAATACCCATTTGCCCTACATCAAAGTGAAGGATGTCCTGCTGGTAGCAGAAGTCACGCATCAACTTGGCATTTTCAGCGGAAGTAATGTCCTTATTGGGCACAAAGTGGTCAGCCACCATCACTATCTTTTTCGGGTCAAAGACCTTATCTACCCCGATTCGCCGGAACTCCCTTATGGCAATAGGGGCAGTAATGTCATTGGCTAGAATCAGGTCAACCCTGACATTTATGAATTCGCCCGGACTTACTTTTTTGCTATCGGTGTGGACAGCCAGTATTTTCTCAATTAAAGTCAACGCACGCTTCCTCCCGTGGTTATTATGTTACTCATGCTGAATTGGTTACCAGTAGCACAATCAATCCAATCAGAATAATGCAGTAAAAAGAAGGGAACAGGTATCTCGTTCTAAGTATTTTCCAAATGTGTTTGGCTGGCACATCAACCTCAGCAGTAATCCCGATTTTCGATGCAGTTTCCTTTACCAACCTTCGATGATGCTCAAACGCTTGCATCCATCTAATATTGAGGAGAAGGCCCACCGCCGTAAGAAAAATAAGGAAAATGAGGGGCCACAATCGCATCATATCGGCTGTGAACAAGTAAGTCAGCATAGCACCTGTTATCGCTGCGTATACGCTCATAAACCAGGCTCTTTCACTTTCCAGATGCCGGCAATGAAGCCAGTGCTGCCTTAGCAACTCTCGCAGGTTCTCAGCCTTTTCGCTCTCCTGTTGACTCATTTTAACGATAGCTCTTGTCCTTTTCCTATCTTTGGGAGATTAAGAAATTAATCTAAGCTCGGCAGTCATCGAATAGGGTGGGGCAGGAGTAACACAATCAATATGATGACCGCGGCAAGTGCGGAGATTAAATACAAACCGGCACCGGCCGCCAGACCTATACCAGCTACTGCCCATATAGTAGCCGCAGTGGTTAACCCCTCAACAGCACCTCTCTCACGGCGTATAATGGCTCCTGCGCCGAGGAAACCAATACCAACTACTATCCCAGCCGCAACCCTTGATGGGTCAGCAACAGCGCCAAAGCCATAGATAGAAGCCATGGTAAATACGGCAGCACCAACGCAAACAAGAACACTAGTTCTTAAGCCAACAGGTTTACCGGCTCTCTCCCGCTGGTAGCCGATAATGGCTCCTAAAGCTGTTGCCATTAGGAGGCGAAGAGCCATTTCTAACTCAATCGGCACTTCAAGACCCCCTGTATAATAATCTACCCAGCCGCCTTCTTAGCGGCTAATAACCGATTAAGGGCATTGGTATAGGCTTTGGCGCTGGCGACAATGATGTCAGTATCAGCACCCCGTCCGGTATAGGTTACACCCTCGCTTTCTATCCTTATCAGCACCTCACCGATGGCATCAATACCCTCGGTTACTGATTTAACACTGAATTCGGTGAGCACATTAGGCACTCCCACGAGCCTGTCAATTGCCTTGCACACGGCGTCAACCGGGCCTGTGCCCAGGGCAGCATCGGCCACGACCTGGCCATCAGGAGCGGTGAGCCTGACGGCGGCAGTGGGAATACCCCTATCACCACAGCTTACCTGGAGACGGTCAAGGTGATAGATTTCAGACACGGCGCGTTGCTCCTCGGCGATAAGTGACTCGATATCCTTATCGGTAACATCCCTCTTTTTATCAGCCAGCTCTTTAAAGGAGGAGAAGGCACGGCTGAAGTCTTCTTCGTTCAGGCTATAGCCTAATTCTGCCAGCCGTTCCTTAAAGGCATGCCGTCCGCTGGTCTTGCCCAGCACCAAGCTGCTGGCTGGCATGCCTATGGTTTTGGGGTCCATTATTTCAAAGGTGATTGGCATCTTGATTATACCATCCTGGTGAAGGCCTGACGCATGACGGAAAGCGTTGGCGCCAACAATAGCCTTGTTAGGTTGCACCGGAAAACCGGTTAGCTCGCTTACCAGTCGGCTGGTTTTATAAATTTGTGTGGTATCAATATTGGTAGTCAGGTTAAAAAAGTCCTGGCGGGTCTTGATAGCCATTACAATCTCCTCAAGCGAGGCATTACCAGCCCTTTCCCCGATGCCGTTAATGGTGCACTCCACCTGTCTTGCCCCCCGCTTGAGCGCTTCCAGGCTATTAGCCACGGCTAGGCCCAGGTCATTATGGCAATGAACACTAACTACCGCTCGCTCAATATTGGGCACATTCTTGAAAACTCCCTCAATAAGGTCGCCGAACTGGTCAGGCATGGCGTAACCTACCGTATCAGGGATATTTACTGTAGTGGCTCCAGCGTCAATAACTGCTTTCAAGATTTGGTAGATATATTCGGGCTCAGTTCGGCTGGCGTCCATCGCCGAAAACTCTACATTATCAACATATTTCTTGGCTCTAGCTACCGTACTGCGGGACATCTCAAGAATCTCCTCGCGGCTCTTTTTCAGTTGATAAAAGAGGTGTATATCTGAAGACGAGAGGACTATATGAATGCAAGGGTGTGCAGCTCCTTTGACTGCCTCCCAGCTCTGGTCAACAGCATCAAGATTAGCATGGGTTAGAACACAGATTACAGGCGTGCGAATCTCTTTAGCAATAAGGCTTACTGCCTCAAAATCGCCCGGCGAGGTAACTGGGAAGCCAGCCTCAATAACATCCACACCAAGCTTCTCTAGTTGCCTGGCTATCTCCA
>CAZMUD010000060.1:0-6893 GCA_964569715.1 uncultured Dehalococcoidales bacterium
TTGAGGCTGCTTTCTTAGCCTCAGCAGCATCATTAGCAAATATTATTCCGCCAGACTTACCTCGGCCAGCTACCAATATTTGTGATTTCAATGCTACAGGTTTATCTATTTCCCGGGCGACTGCTTCAGCTTCGTCTGCATTGTTAGCCACATTACCTTTGGGAACTGGTATGCTGTACTTCTCCAGTATGTTCTTGGCTTCAAACTCAAAAAGCTTCATTTTAGTTCTCTAATCGCTATGGTTATTGAGCTAACTGTCATCAAGTTAAAAGCTCAAATTTGTTAAGATACCCTGTCACCCGTGCTGTGTTGGCATGATACCAAGCTGAAGAGCATTAAGAGTTCTTCCCTTTGGACAATTACTTAGCCTTAGGAAAGGATTTAGGGAGCCCAGAATAGCCCCGATGCAAATGAGGTTGAAATGCAAAAGCTCTCTTCGTGTTGGTTTGCTCATTGGCTGCTTCCAAGTAGTAGTCTAGTTAGCCCGAGCCAAGTTGTCAAGAGCGTGTGCTGTGACTTGATGTGTCACTAAGGTACTGGATGAGTACACAGGGCGTGTCAAATGGTATGGTTGACAAGCAACTTGAGTGTGAGCCAAAATATAAAAATAGTGGGGCTTGTCCTACCTCACAAAGTGGCATTCCTAAACATGCTGGAGCCGGCATGCTCTATTAATGAAGGGAGGGTATAGGTTCCTATGAAATCAGTTAATGTGCTCGTCACCAGTGCGATAGGCGACGAGTGTCTGCAGCAGATTACTAGCGTCAGCCCCAGGATAAAGCTGACGGAGGTTTCGGGTTTATTCCGTGCTGAGCGAAGAGGAGAGCTTGCCTCTAAAGAGGAGCTTGACGCCCTGTTGGCTGAAGCTGAGGTGCTCTTTGGGCTTAGGCTGCCTCAAAATGTCATTACCCGAGCCCCCAACCTGAAATGGGTTCAGGTGATGTCGGCTGGAGTAAACAGATTTTTAGATACGGATGTGGTGGGAAGTCCGGTGATAATGACTAACGTGAGTGGCATTCATGCCACCCCAATCGGCGAAGTTGTTCTTGAGATGATGCTGATGTTTGTCAAGCAGGCACCATTATGCTTTCAATTGAAGCAAGAGAAGCAATGGGAGCGGTTTCTTCCCACAGTGTTGCGCTCTAAAACAGTGGGGATAGTGGGGCTGGGTAGTGTTGGGCGAGAGGTGGCACGCCTAGCCAAGGCCTTTGGCATGAGGGTGTTAGCCACCCGCAGGTCGGCTAAGCGAGTAAAGCAGGCTAGATATGTTGACATAATGTTACCTCCAGGCCAGTTACGGCAGTTGCTTGCAGAGAGTGATTTTGTGGTGCTCGCTTTGCCTCTTACCCCCGAAACTAGCAAATTGATTAGGGAGGGAGAGCTTCGAGCCATGAAGCCTACCGCTTATCTGATTAACATCGCCAGGGGTGGTATAGTGGATGAGGAGGCATTAATCCGTGCCCTTGATGAACACTGGATTGCCGGGGCAGGTTTGGATGTCTTCGCTACTGAACCCTTGTCTACTGATAGCCGGCTGTGGGAGTTTCCCAATGTAATCATTAGCCCCCATGTTGCTGGTGCTATGGATGACTACGTTATACAAGCCACTGAACTGTTCTCAGAAAACCTGAGGCGCTATCTGAATGGAAAGAGGTTACTCAATGTGGTGGACAAGAAGAAGGGATATTAGAGGTTCAGCTTGAAACTTTTTGCCAGCTAAAGAGGTACTCAAAATGGGACAGACTACTGGGGTAAGATTTAAGGCAGTTTTTTTGAGTAGGAATCCAGAGCAAGCTTGCCGGAAAGCGTATCAGTATTTAATGTCTAATTTTGGAGAATTTTTTAATTGACTTTGGGTCTTGTCTTGCTTCCTTCACGACGGTAACTAGGGCTCCCGGACCGGTATGGACGCCTAGCGCCGGTCCTATTCTTGCTATTCGAGACGCTATATCAGGAAAGAGCGAGCCTATGTAGTCGGCCAGTGTCTGAGCATCATCGGGGGTAGTGCTGTAAGCTATAGCTAAATCCTCTATATGTAATGCTGACGCTAGGAACGTACAGAGGCGGTCTATTCCTTTCTTCCGGGTGCGGGCAAATCCAGCTGGGCGAATCTGTCCGTCACGTAGAGTGATTAAAGGCTTTACACTAAGCACCGATTCCACTGCCAAGACAGCCTTACTAACACGCCCACCCTTGATTATATATGTTAGAGTGTCCAGAAGCGCCAGTGCGTGCAGCTGGCTAATAGTCTCATGGACTCTCTCTAGTACCTGATGTAGGTTGTCTTGAGCTGCCGCAGCTTTAGCCGCGGCTATGGCAACAAGGCCCTGCCACACCGTCACACCTAGAGAGTCGATAACTTCAATGCGGCTGCCCCTTCCTTCCGCAATCTCCTTGCCCAGAAGTGCGGAGTTGTAGGTAGCACTGTGCTTGCCGGTGATATGAATAGAAACAATTTCGTCAGTTTCTTGAGCCGCTTCCTCATACACCTTGGCAAAATCTCCTGGTGAGGGTGATGAAGTAGATGGGTGAACTGAGCTAGTCATTAACTTGTGATAAAACTCGTCGCTATCTATGTCCACTCCGTCACGATAGACTTCTTCGCCAAAGCGAAGATATACTGGTACTACGGTGATGCCCAGCTGTTTGGCTTCCTCTTGTGTAATATCCGAACCGCTGTCAGTAATAACTTTAACCGTCATGAGGTAGAACCTCCCTCTCCCCAAGGATTAAAGACGCTGTAGACTTTATAGCCTAAAGTATACCACATCTCCTTTCTGTTAAATCTCTACCTTATCGACTCTCGTAATTATACAGCATCCCGTCTATTTTTTCACCCACCATACCGGCTCTTTCTCCAGTAATCATAGACTTGACCTGACATCTCACAGGGGGTATAGTGAGGGGTATAATAGTTAACCAGGTTCAGTGTTGTTTCCAAAGCTTGGCTCTCCACTATGTGCAGGCTTCTCTAAGAAACTAGTGCTATAGGCCACGTTAAGCTGGTAAAGGGTTTTCAGGCCAAGAGGTTGCACTGAGAGCAAGGGGATGGTAAAACCAAAGGAGGTGCAGTCATGGCTCTGCAAGACAAAACTCTGACATGCCGTGAGTGTGGGCAAGAGTTCACTTTTACAGTTGGCGAGCAGGAATTCTATTTATCTCACGGCTTACTGAATGAACCTAGGCGCTGTCCTGAGTGCCGAACTGCTCGGCGCAGGGAGCGCAGTAGTGGCTATGGGGACTCGGGGCGTGGTTATTCTGTAGTGTGTGCTGCCTGTGGTGTCGAAACTACAGTGCCGTTTGAGCCTACGGAAGGAAGACCAGTTTACTGTAAAGAGTGCTATGCCAAAATGAAGGAATCTGGCGAGCTTGACGTCGATAAGAGTTAAACACGCCAAAAAGGAAGCTTTATTTAGGCTTCTTTGCGGCGGATAAAAAGCCAGTTCTTACCATCAGTGTGGATTAAGGCATAACTGCCTGACAGCTTTTTGCCTCTCAACGAGAATTCCAACCTATTCGCTGTTTCCTTCTCCAGCTCAAACTTACCTTTGTCCCAGATCTCCACACTGCCAGCACCATATCCTCCTTGAGGGATTTCCCCGGCAAAATCAATGTAGTCAAGGGGATGGTCCTCTACTTGAATGGCAAGCCGACGAATGCCCGTCTCAAGGGGTGGACCTTTGGGTACTGCCCAGCTTCGAAGCACACCGCCCATTTCCAGACGGAAATCATAGTGGAGATGAGTAGCTTGATGCTTATGAACCACAAAGCGGTGCTCCCCTTCATCCTTAATCCTCCCCGACGGCTCTGGGGTTTTGCTAAAATCACGCTTTTCTTGATACTCTTTTAAACTCACCTTAGCCTTCTATTATACCAATGGGTCTAGTCAGGTCGCCATGACTGGTTTCATTAGGTTTAATAATACCATAAAAGCGGATGCTCATGTGAAGCTACATAGACTATATGCTGTCGTTATTAGGACTTTTCACATAGGGTATATTTGAGAATAATCTACCTGAGCCATCGAGAACAACTGTCAGCATCTCTGGTTATTAGGCCGCCTTGGCCGTCAGCGGCTTTGACATAGTGCCTCTTTCTTGATAAGCTATATCAAACCTTTAGCAAGCAGGCTGAGCTAGATGGAGGCTAGTAGCTTGAATAGGTTTTCTAAGGAGGTAGTGTCCGCTTATTAATATTAACTATTAATGTAGGGACTAAGCCGAATAGTTTTTACCCCCTTTTTATGAGCACTTTGCTGCTTCTCCTTACTGACCGTACCAAGAATCAAGTTTCCTCTGTATTACTTACCACTCACAGGCTTGTCTCCTGAAGTTGAATTCACGGAGTAAAATGTTGGAAGAAGAGAGAGAAATTTTGTGCCAAAATCTGTGGAAGGTCTTCGGACCTGACCCCGAAATTGCGTTGAGCGTTGCTGGTAATGGTGTAACCAAACAAGAGGTTCTAGAGGAGACCGGGCATGTCATAGCGGTAAAGGATGTCTCCTTTGAGGTTCGTGAAAACGAGATATTCGTTGTCATGGGGCTATCGGGAAGTGGTAAATCGACCCTTGCCCGCTGCATTAACCGGCTCATTGAGCCGACCAGTGGACAGATACTCGTTGGTGGGGTGGACATCGCCCAGATGACTGGCGCTGAACTCAGGGAACTTCGCCGCCGTAAGTTGAGCATGGTGTTTCAGGGCTTTGGTCTGCTACCTCACCGTTCGGTGCTGGACAACGTTGCCTTCGGTCTGGAAATCCGGGGAGAGCATGGCAAGAAAAGACAGGAAAAGGTCGCTCAGGCTTTAGAGCTGGTAGGGCTGAAGGGCTGGGAAAAGAGCCGGATATACGAGCTCAGTGGTGGTATGCAGCAGCGGGTGGGATTGGCTCGAGCCCTGGCAGCAGACCCTGAGATTATTCTTATGGATGAGCCCTTCAGTGCTCTGGACCCGCTCATTCGCCGCCAGATGCAGGACGAGTTCATCAACCTGCGCTCCGCAGTGAAGAAGACAGTGGTCTTCATCACTCATGACCTTCTTGAGGCGTTGAAGTTGGGTGACCGCATCGCCATTATGAAAGACGGGGAAATAGTACAGATTGGCACCCCTGAGGAGATAGTAGCCCAACCTGCCGATGACTATGTCAGCGAGTTCGTAAAAGATGTTCCCCGGGGGAAGGTGGTCGTGGCAGAAAGCATCATGGAGCAACCTGCGGTATCGGTTGACAGCGATGAAAGCCTTGAGGTAGCTATAGAAGGGATGAAGGAAAAACGGGTTACGGTTGCCTTTGTCATTGATGGCGACGGCAGGCTTAAAGGAATTACAACCATGGAGCAGGCAATAACATCAGCACGGAACGGAGTAGCCAAGGCAGAGGAGGTAGCGCAACAGGAATGTCCCTCTACTTCTCCGGATACCCCGGTGGAGCAGGTTCTGCCCTTGGTTGCCGAGGGGAATATACCGGTGGCTGTGTTGGATGAAGAAACACACTTGTTGGGAGTAATCACCAGGTCTGCGCTAATCGAGGCCATGCAATCTGGCAACGGCAACGAAGACTAATGCAAACAACGGAATGTCTCCTAGTGCGGGGCGGAGAAATCGTTTCACGAATGTTCTGTCTATGAGGTATTGACGCACCAGTGCAAAAGCATGTAGCCAAAGAGACTTCTACCGGCGTTTCAGCTGGACCCCGAAAGTCCTGGCGGCGACTGATTGGCAATGGGAGGCTCTCCAAATTACCAACTGTGGTGAAAATCATAGTTGGCGTGGTAGTGGTAGCTGTCCTGATGATGATGGTTGTCGCTCTCTACGGCAATGTGCCGACTGATGAGGAACCCGGGGCGGCCATTGATTATCCCAGGGAATGGGACTTTGGCTGGGACGCCATCAAGTGGATAGACGGTGCGGTGGACTGGGTGGTAATCAACTGGGACCCTTTCTTCGTGGTTATCAGGACAATAGTGCTGGGCATCTTGATTCCCTTCAGAGACTTCCTCCTGTGGCTTCCCTGGTGGCTGGTCATTGCTGTAACAGGACTGCTTGCCTGGCGAATAGTTGGGGCACGGTTTGGCGTAATAGCTGTGCTGTTTCTTGCCTTCATGGCTTTCATGGGACTGGTTGACCTGCTCATGCTGACCCTGGCCATCACCCTCACGGCAACCCTATTGTGTGTGGTTCTGGGAATACCTACGGGTATTGCTGCCGCCAAGAGTGGCCGCTTTGATGGGATATTGCGGCCGATTCTGGACGGTATGCAGACCATGCCCAGCTTCGTTTACCTCATTCCGGCGCTGATGCTCTTCGGGTTGGGGATGACGCCGGCGGTGATGGCTACCTGTATCTACGCCATTCCGCCTATCATCCGCTTGACCAACCTGGGGATACGGCAGGTGGACCCCTCGGTAGTAGAGGCTAGCCATGCCTTCGGGGCTACGCCCTGGCAATTATTGACCAAGGTCCAGATTCCCCTGGCATTACCCACCATCCTGGCAGGGCTTAACCAGACGGTGATGATGGCCCTAGCTATGGTGGTCATCGCCTCCATGATAGGCGCCAAGGGACTGGGAGCAGAAGTCCTTACTGGCATCGCCCGGCTGGAAGTAGGTAGAGGGTTCATAGCCGGCATCAGCATCGTGTTTACGGCTATCATCCTGGACCGTGTCAGCCAGGGATTTGCCAAGAGACCAGAGGCCCGGCCGGCTACATAGGGTTCACCCTGGTGTTGCCATAGGAACGGCGCCAGTATGTGGGGCGTTTCCCGCCCTGACAGCAAAATTGAAAGGAGGTGAAAGAAGGAGGTGAATGTATAAACACCAGAACGCTTGTCACCGGCGGAGAACTTACCGCCTGGGGGAATATAAAACAAGCATGGAAAGATAGGAGGTGACTTATTTTGC
>CAZMUD010000061.1:0-6609 GCA_964569715.1 uncultured Dehalococcoidales bacterium
AGCCTTCATGCTCTTAATCGGTATGGCCGGCATCGGTACCTGGGCTTACTTCAGCATTAGGAGGCGGTGAGTCAGCCAATATAGACGACGTGCTGATCGTCATTAATCAGTGACTTTGGTACGGAGAAAAATGAGTAAACGATGGCAGATGAAGGAAGCCACACGCATCGTCAAAATTGGTGGATATGCAGCTAGACTGCTTATAGCAGTGATAATAGGTTCGGCTCTGGTTGGCTTTTTGCCAGCTAGAGTTCAGGCTGATGATGGCAACCCTGTGAACCTGGAGCTGGATGGTGAAGGGGCTACGCCCTGGAACATAACTAATATTCAGCCTACCGATAACGGCACTGAGGTAGTTACGCTGCATAATGCCGGAAGCGCGGATGGCTTTGTTACCATATGGCTAAGCGATATCGTCAGTAATGAAGGCATAAACCCGGAATCTGAGACGGGTGACACCGCAGAACCAGGCGAGCTTACTGCCCACTTACTACTTGGTCTCTCCGGCAATAGATTAGGCACCAATTTGAACCTGCCAATAACTACAAATAGGTTCCCTCAGAGTGCTTCTGATGCGGACTATATTGAGGTAATACCTCTCAAGACCGGTGAGACTGTTGACCTGCAGTGGGAATGGGATTTACCTGCTGAGACTGGTAATGAGGTTCAGGGAGATAACATATCTTTTACGATAAACTACCTACTCAGGGAATGCGAAATTACCGATGTGTCTGAAGTTGTCTCTGCTAATGGTACATTTACTGAAGAGGTTACCGTGACACCTGAGGGCACTAGAGCTGAAATCACCATCGAGGAAGGTACCAAGGGTATGACCGAAGAGGGAGAGCCTCTCAGCGAAATATGGATAATGGAGATAGACAAAGAGCCATCAGCCCCATCAGAAGATACTACTACTGTTGGTTTCCACTACGACGCTGGGCCGCATGGGGCTTACTTTGACCGGCCGATAACTCTTACCTTTACCTATGGCCCTAACGATATACCTGAAAGAGCTAGAGCAGAAGACCTAGTCATCGCTCTGTGGGATAAGGATGCTGGCAAGTGGGTTGAACTTGAGGGCTGCACCGTTGACCCTGTGACCAACACCATCACCGCCGAAGTAAGTCACTTCAGAAGATACACCATTATTTCCCCTCTCCCTCCTCCTCCGACACCACGTCCAGGACCCTACCCGGAACCACCTCCACCTGACGTTGGTGAAGAGGAAGAGGCTGTCAAGACCGTCCTGGAGACAAATATGCTAGGTGATGAACGGAGGGTAGAAACTGAAGCCGATGGAACACTTCGCGAACCCTTAACATTAACCGACCCCAATAGCCATTTCGTTATTGAGGTTGATAGTGGCAATAAGATAACCAGTAGTGATGGCATACCAGTAACCCGATTAGAGTTATCGGTGTTTGAAGAATCAATAGCGCTTCCAGGTGACATAGTAATACTCAGCCCGATATACAAAGTAACTGGCTATATTAATGGGTTGGAGATACCCCGGATTAATTTCGATTCGCCAGCCAAGCTCACCATCCTTTACGACCCAGGAGATTTACCAGAAAATGTATTTCCACCATTTGTTGCCTACTGTACTGTTGACCAAGGTTTGATGCCAATAGAACCACCCCCCGGTTCAACGGTCGAGATTGGCAAAGCAAAAGCGCAGATAAGCCACGCGTTATTATTTGTCGTTGCAGCCAAACTCGTACCACCTCCACCGCCATTACCACCGAAGTTCGAAGTTAGTAACCTTATTATCAATCCCAGACAAGGTAAGATGGGCCAACCAGTTATCATTAGCCTTGAAATAGCTAATGATGGTGAAACTGTAGGTAGCTATCAATTGCAACTGAAGATAGATGGCATAGTCAGAATAATAAAAGAAATAACCCTTGCCGCCAAAAGCAGTGAGACAGTAAGCTTTGAAATCCATAACCTATCTGTGGGTAAGCATGAAGTGAAGGTCGCTGGCCTAGGCGAAAATTTCAGGATAGTCAGCACCGCAGTATTATCACCTAAATCAGCAATTGACTGGCTTACGCTTGACTTGAGTATAGGTGCAGGCGTGTGTGCGGGATTGCTCGCATTATACTTGCTCAGGCGAAGGTTGTAGTAGCCTACTATTGTGCAACCTGTGGGCTTGAAAAGGTGTACCTCACCTACTAACCAGTTTCACAATTCTATCGTGGGAGAAGGGCTGGCCAGGTCTGGTGCTGTGGAAGACCTGATGAACACTATCTGGAGTGTAGCACATTCACTTAGTGCTTAGTCTAGGTGCACTGCAAAAGCGATCTCGCCTGTTTGAGGCTCGATATAATAAACATCATTGCCAATTATAGCCAGGTTGACAGCGTGAAGAGTCTGGCTATGTGGCAGTTTAGTTTTAAAGAGCGCGTTGTACTCGCTCATCCCCATTACTTCAAATGAGACAATATAGCCATCTGCCAATGCCGCATTTTGCATCTCTCGGGCATAATCATCACAATCCACTTCGTTAGCAGGTGATTGAAGGCGAATTGTAGTTACACTCATCTTATTCTCCAGCCATCGCTTTAGCTCATCAAGGTCATTAAAGTTGCGCAACTCTACTGGTACCCTTTCGACCCGTTCACTATACTCCACTACAGGTATAGGTTTGTCAACATACTGTACAATAGGTTTTTCGACTATCTGATAATGAATCTTAGTCTCGGTGACTAGAATAGTTTGCGGTTCTATTCTATCTCTACTGACATATGCACCAATAAAGAAGGCTAAAACAAGTATTGTAACCGCTACTAGAGCCTTTAAAGCCTTAACAATTTTACTATTCGATTTGTTTCTCATCTTAAGGCTCCCTCCTTGTTCCACTCGCCGATTCCAGCATAGAGCTAGGAGGCGAAACAAAACCTAAATATTTATGGCAATTGTTCCCCTGTTTGTTCCGGTTTGAGTTTAGAGAAATCAGTTTACAACCACATCACACAACAAGCCGAAACCATCACAAAGGGGTCACAATTGGAGCGGGACACAACGAAAAGCTTTCATCCAAATATGATAGGCTGTTCACAAACCTATGTAAGAGCTGCCTGGTATTCTTCAGGTTCTTCGAGCTCTTCTATTTACCTTATCTAAGTAAATCAATGTTATTCGGACTATTGACAAAGTCTCGGAGGAGGATTAAACTCAATCCCAGCCATACTAAGTGACCGAAAATGACATGACATAGTCTTGGTTGAGATCTCAACGAGAAGAATGATGTCGCTAATGCCAGCTTTTGAAATAGGTTTACGGAATGCTTGGATGTTCGTCATTCCCTATGCGTATGTGCACTTCGGCCTGGGTCACCTCATTGTTGATAATAAATCAACCCTTTTCGTGTGGCCCTCATATACAAAATCAGAGAAGATATTTTTCGGTGTCCTGACGGTAACCTTTTTTGGTCCCTGGATTTATAGCATCTTCTTACCACTGAAGCTAGGTGCGGCTTGGTTATATAGTGGACTCCCTATTTATTTATTAGGCTTGATTTTCATCATTATGGCATTGTTAAGTTTCTCGACAACTCCGCTGGACGAACCGGTCACTAAAGGCATCTATCGCATTTCAAGACACCCAATGAACTTTGGCTTCTTCTTGGCACTTACCGGTATGGGCCTGTCCAGCGCTTCTTGGATTGTTCTCTTGTGTGCCATATTATTTCTAATCTTGCAGGGGAAAATTCTAGAAAAGGCAGAAGAACGTATGTGCCTCGAGAAATTCGGCAACGTCTACCTTGAATATATTAATAGAACCCCAAGATGGGTAGGACTGCCGAAACGGGGCGGTGAAAGATGAATGCATCTCTTTGTTTATTCAAATTCCTCACGCTTCGTGAATCTTAAGGGCAGATAACATTAGTCCATAGTGTTCTTCCACAATGCTTGAATGTGACAAAATTGCATAATGTCTCATAACCCAAGAAATATCTGCTATCAAGACTTCGAGGCATATTCAGCTATAAGAAGTTCCCTGTTTTCCCCACTCACTTCCTCTGGTGCACTTAACAGGTGTCGGCAACAATCAATCTGTTCTTCTAAGTTCTCCACGTCTTGTCTGGGGTAACGCCCGGGCAAAGAAGCCACCCATTTTTTCGCTTTCTAAGCTTATCCATATGCTTCCTCAAGCAATTCCTGATGAGTTCTTTTTCGACCAATTGTTTGTCACCTTGTTCCTTTTTTGCCAAATTTTTGCCATTTAAGAAATAGCCCTTATGCAAACTAATGCATAAGGGCTATTTTAGCTTCAAAAGATGGTGGGCGGTAGAGGACTCGAACCTCTGACCCCCTGCGTGTAAAGCATTCTTGATAAAAGGCGGAGGCCGCTTGCCTCCTTTAGTTCTATATCATAAAAGATTTTCTCTTCTTATTCAACAATATATACATAGGATTATAAAGACCCACATAAATTAAAAGGCTCGGTTAAAAACCGAGCCTATTTTCAGGTATCAATAAATAATCTAACGCGTTTTAGGTACCATTTTCCTTCCACTCCTTTATATATATCCTTATTGTATAAGTTCTAATATTAAATGTCAATAGTACTTTTGGCTTTCTTATATTTAAACTCAATTATTCTTCCCTCGTTTCTACTCTCCTGAATTTTTCACATAAATCCATCAAATCTTTATCTCCATGGTATTCCTCAAATACTGGAAAAACTTCAATATCATCAACACTAATAGCGTGGTCTACTAGTGCCTTTTCTAATAATTGAAGCAACTTCCCTTTTTGATTTCTTAAAGCCGCAACCCCTGCTAAGTAACTACTCAGTGTCACTTCATCATCTAGAATTTTCAGGTCATTTTTCATCTCTTTTAATCTGCCTAGTCTCTTCAAGGAGATTGCACGATTTATTCTCGCCATCGCATTTGAAGGCTCTGAGCTAAGCACTGCTGTTGCAACATCAATAACTTTATCATCATCACCAGTATGCAATAAGAAATAGGTCTTGTAATCATCAGAGATTACATCACCTTCAAGGAATTCTTTTAAAACCTCCTTCTTATTCAGCCTTACTAGTGTATCTGCATAATCATAAGCCGCTTCAAAATCATCAGGGGCCTCTTCATATGTTTCTTTTATTGCTTCCAAAGCACTTTCTAATCCTCGTTTTTGCCTTATTAATGTTGCCTTGAGAGAAGCCGGCAAATGCGACCCAATGTCACTTACGAATACTCCCTCACCCTCCTCATCTTCCAAACTTATTATTTGGCTTATTCTTTCTTGCATCTCATTTATGTCTTCATCTATCAGACCATACGCCCTTTGTTCTTTTGATATACCAGATATCAATTTTTGCCTATCACGTGCCATCCATAGTGGATTTATCATTGGTTCTGGCAAACTGAGATTAGCCATATGATGTAATTCTGCCATAAATTCATCAAAACCAGGTATTTTCGCTATAAATACCTTATCTCTTTTTAGTAAATTACTTAATCGGTTTCCCCTCTCTTCCTCTGCATCTTGTTCACACCAATATATTCCTTGTTTAAAGTAATCATCATGCCTTACTAACAAATCCAACAGGTCCATTACAGATCTATCCCTGCCACTATACCCCACAACTATAAGCCCATATTCACGGGCAAACTGCAGGAATTTCTTTTTCATATTGGATTCCAGAGTCTCTAATTCTGACATTGTATTTTTAATATTTTCAAATAAGTAATCACCATGTAGTTTAATAATCTTCGGACGTGCAGACGTAATCCTTATTGAATTTACCGCAGAATCATGCGCGCAAACGATAGGCCTTAATTCTTCCGAATACAAATAACATGCTTCATTAAGTAAATCATCAAAGTTAGTCGTGAAAACTACATTAAAAACGTTGTTTTTTAACAAATTTGTTAAATACATATATCCTATACCTGGTCTTGCTGCTACAATCTTTTCTTCTACGAAAGCCCTCCTTAATTCCGCCCTATCGTACATAAGTTCAAACAATATAGAGTATTCATCTTCTGATTTATACCACTTTCCCTTTTCTAACCACTTCCTATAACTTATTCTTTTTCCCTCTCTACTGTGAAGTTTTCTCCTCCAATCATCTATCAATCCATTTGCACTAGTCACTCCTGATGTTATTGAAGCACCAGAGCCTAATAATAAACAGAAATTAGGAACATCTTGGTTTCTGGTGATTATCGCATCCATTACATGCTCCATTGTTCTTTCATTTGTATTTCCGTTCATTTTTCACCCCCATATTTGGCTTAAGACCCAAGCACAACACCGACACGATTCTACTACCAATACTAACCTAAGTCAAAGTCAATATCCGTTACAACTTCCTATGTTTTTCGTGTAAAATTCCAAAACTAATAAGAGGGAGCTAGTACTAGCTCCCCCAGTTCCGATTATTCTTATTACTTCACCAGCCGTCAAGAATAAAGGCTTTGCCCAGCTTTTAGCCGTTCTTGATTATGGGGAGGAAAAGATGGTGGGCGGTAGAGGACTCGAACCTCTGACCCCCTGCGTGTAAAGCAGGTGCTCTAACCAACTGAGCTAACCGCCCACGTGGCGCGCTTGGCGGGTCTCGAACCCACGACCTCAGCCTCCGCAGGGCTGCGCT
>CAZMUD010000062.1:0-6470 GCA_964569715.1 uncultured Dehalococcoidales bacterium
GAACGCCTCCTTGCCAAGGAGGAGGTCGCGAGTTCGAATCTCGTCTTCCGCTCCAGCTTATTTATCCTGTGCGACATTGCGCAGCCGATAAGTTGATGGAGCTCTTCACCACTCACCCTAACATGCTCAAAAGGATAAAACACCTGTCCACTCTCAGCGCTTGATGCTCGCTATGACTGGTCATCAACCATTGATAAATAGACAGGGGTGAAAGGAGTCTTTACGCTATGACCACTATAAATTCCGTTCTTGGGCCTCTTGATACTGCCAATCTCGGCTTTACTCTTATGCACGAACACATTATAGTCGCATCAGCCGGCGTCCCCCAGAACTACACTGAGCTTCTCGGCACCGGATTTATGGACCGCATTGTCAATGGATTGACTCAAGCCAAGGAAGGGGGAATAGACACTGTTGTTGACGCCACCACCCTCGACCTGGGCCGGGATGTGACGGTACTGGCCGAGGCTTCTTGCCTGACTGGTGTTAACATCATCGCTTGCACCGGGTGGTGGCTGGACATGCCTCGTTTTCTTGCCGGTGTCTCTGCTGACCAATTCGCCCAGCTATTCATCCGCGAAATCGAAGAGGGTATAGCCGGTACGGATATCAAGGCTGGAATCCTCAAGTCGGCCAGTGATATTTCGGGAGTAACGCCGGGGGAAGAAGCTGTTCTGCGTGGCGTGGCTCGAGCCCACCTCAAAACTAACGTCCCCATTATGCTGCATTCCTATTCACCAGGCCAGGTAGGCAGGCAGCAACTAGCCATCCTGAAGGAGGAAGGTGTAGACCTGAGAAGAGTCAAGATGGACCATTCCAATGACACCACCGATGTGGAATACCTCACCTGGCTTTTGGAGCAGGGGTGCTATCTTGGTCTGGACCGCTATCCAGGACGCAACACAAGTCCGCTAGCCCGCACCAAAACAATGAAGGCACTGATAGATGCCGGATATGGGGAGCGACTCCTTCCTTCCCACGACTGGTCATTGGTGCAGGTTATGGCAGCGGCTCCGCTTATCTCGCCAGAAGAAAGAGAGGAGCGCAATCCCTACGGATACCTGTATATGAAGAAGGTGGTCTTTCCTCAGCTTCAAGAGATGGGGGTCTCCGAGACGATGTTGAACAGTCTGTGTGTTGACGGTCCCCGAAATTTCTTCGAGGGTGTTTAGTGGTATTGAGTCTAGTTGTTAACCTTACCTTGCGATTCACGGGTAGATATTTTTTACCAGACAGTGAGTAACTATGAAAACCAGCGATTTTGACTACTCCCTGCCCCCAGAGCTTATTGGCCAAACCCCGATTGAGCCCAGACACCAGGCACGGCTTATGGCCCTAGACCGCAGTGACGGCTCACTAAAGCACCAGAGGTTCTTTGAAATAGTTGACTACCTGCAGGCTGGGGATGTTCTGGTATTTAATAACAGCCGGGTTATCCCTGCCCGCCTCAGTGGAAGGAAGGCTGATAGTGGAGGTAGGCTGGAGATTTTGCTACTGCGCCAGCTCAGTCCGAATATCTGGGAAACACTGGTCAGACCCGGCAAGCGTGTCAAGATTGGCACCAGGATTGAGATAATCAACGATTCGGTGAGTGGTGACAGGCAAGATTTCAGGGTTACGGCTGAGGCAGTTGGGTTAGGAGAAGGAGGAGCACGGGTGCTCAGCTTCTCGGACGAAACACTGCTGCCAGAGCTGGGTAAAATTCCACTACCGCCATACATCCACACTCCGCTGAAGAACCCGGAACGCTACCAGACAGTTTATGCTAATATGAACGGCAGTATTGCCGCACCTACTGCTGGACTGCACTTTACCCCGGAGCTAATTGATACGATAAGGAGTAAGGGAATTCAGTGTCTGTTTATCACCCTGCACATAGGACTTGATACCTTCCGGCCGGTTCGAGAGAACAACCCACTTGAGCATCCCATACACCAGGAATATGGAGTGCTAAGTCAGAAAGTAGCCGATGACTTATCTCAAGCCAAGGCAGAGGGGCGACGAATTATATGTGTTGGCACGACCACGGTAAGGCTAGTCGAGGCTGTAGCTCAAGCCAGCGCCCCGGCTCAAATGCTGCCGTTTCAAGGCTGGGTAAGCCTGTTCATTGTGCCCGGATACCAGTTTCGGATGGTTGATGCCCTTATTACCAATTTTCACCTGCCCAGGTCAACGCTGCTGATGCTGGTTACCGCCTTTGCCGGTAGAGATTTCATTAACCAAGCCTACCGGGAAGCTATCGCTCGGAAATACCGTTTCTATAGCTTCGGTGACTGTATGTTGATACTCTAACCTGCGACTGGTAAAGTTTAATATCAGGAGGTAATGATACCCTTGAGTGAAGTAACGAAAACCCTGGTTCAGTGTGATTTCGATGGCACCATTACCGAAGAAGATGTAAGTTTCATGATGCTGGATACTTATGCCGATGGAAACTGGAGGCAGCTATTCAGAGAATATGAAGAAGCTAAGATATCCGTCGGGCGCTTTAACACAAAAGCCTTTGCTATGGTTAAAGCCGACCGGGAAAGCTTGCTGGAGGTTGCCAGGGCTAACATGAAGATACGACCGGGGTTTCACGAACTGGTGGCCTGCTGTCGTCGCAAGGACTTCCGTTTTGTCGTTGTCAGCAATGGTCTGGATTTCTATATAGAGGAAATTTTGAGAAACATCGGGATGGGAGACATTGAGGTATTCGCTGCAAAAACACACTCCCACCCCGAAGGTCTCAAGGTGCAATACATAGGGCCTGATGGAAGCCACCTGGATGCGGACTTCAAGAGAGCCTATGTTAATTCATTCCTCAGCAGAGGCTATCGGATAGTCTATATAGGAAATGGCACCTCAGATATCGCACCGGCAAGCCAGTGCCATTATATCTTTGCCACCGGTAACCTGCTGGCCCACTGTGAGCAAACAAGCCTTGATTGCACACCATTCACCGACTTTAGCCAGATAGTCAGCATTCTGGAGCTTTTGTAGTGAAGATAGTCCTACATATATGTTGTGGGGTCTGTGCTGCTGGTGTCGTCGAGAGATTAACTTTAGAGGGGCATCAGGTACTCGGCTTATTCTATAATCCAAACATCCATCCACTAGAGGAATATGAGAGAAGGCTGGAAGCTGCGTATAAAGTAGCTCAAGAACTAAACTTTCCCCTGGAAGCAGGCCCCTACACACCAGAAGAATGGTTTGAAGAAACCAGTTCCCTGAAAAATGAGCCTGAGGGTGGAAGGAGATGTGAAGTCTGCTTCAGAATCAGACTGAAAAAGACCTACCTCTATTTGAAAGACTGCGGGTGGGACGCCTTTACCACTACTTTGACTGTAAGCCCTCATAAATCTGCCGATGTGATTAATCAGGTAGGTCAGGAGATTGGCGGGGACAGATTTCTAGTGAGAGATTTCAAGAAGAAGGCAGGTTTCCAACGAGCCACGGAACTGGCCAAGAAGTGGGCTCTATACCGGCAGCATTACTGTGGATGCATCTATAGCATGAGGGGAATTTAAGACTCATACCTCAATTGTCCCACCCACAGTGGGCAGGATGACATTAATTCCACTACCACCCAAGTGCTCAATGTAAAAGCCTGGTTGCTCACTATGTACCGGGATTAGTATCTCAGGTTTTATCTCATGAGCAATCTCAAGCAGGTCTGGACCGCAGGCATGGCCTGAGGCATGTAATCCCTCCTCACCATCAGGTATTTGCCACTCGTCGTTGCTTTTCACGGGAAGACCAACACCTCTGAGCCCAAAGTGCTTGAGCCATTCATGCAGACGGTGGAAATCAATCTCTTGTTCTTCATCGTGGGGCTCACTGGAGCTATAAACATAGAGACTGCCCGCTCCGGGACGAATACTCGGCAGTTCGTTTAAGTCAAAGAAGCTAAAGCAAAGGATGAAGTGTTCCTGGGCTGAACTTACATCCTCAGCTAAGACAATCTTACCGTCGTATTCCTGAAAGATATTTCGCAGCCATAAACTAGGATATTTACTGGCAATGGTATCCTGGTAGATGACCAGACTATCTTCTTGGGCAATATCGGGGATTTCTGGCTCCAGAAGACGCATAGTCTTTAAGAGGTAGGCGTCCCTGGGCAATATTGCCAGTTTTCTGCCGGTATCCCTGGCAATTTGCAGAAAGGTAAGCAAGCGGTCTACATCTCTAGGTGAGAAATCGGCAATAACCAGGCTATTCGAGTCGGTAATAGCCTTTAGCCCATTCTCATATACCTCGTGCTCGGCGACATTCGTCTCACGCAGCACATTAGTGCCTTCCAGGATAAGCACCCTGGGACGCAAGTGGCTTGCTTGCTCAATGAACCCTTTGCTAAGCTCGGCACGCTTACCATGTAGCCGCAAGTCCCCACTATAAACAACCCAACCCGAGCTGGTTTCAATACCCCAGGCGCAGGCACCAGGAATAGAGTGGTCTACCGGAAAGCAGCGCAAATTAAAGCTACAGCCGCTGTGACTGGTCAGGGGACAAGAGACTAGCTCTTTTTGCCTGGCTGTTTTCTCCCAGAAGCCCCAGTTCCAAAACTCAGTCGCATCGGGACTCAGCTCTTCTGGTTTTACATCGGCAAGACAAAATTGCCGCTGCTCTCTTGGCTTATTGCCGGTAAGATAGGCTATCTGCCTCCAATCGGTCGGGCGTTCTTGCGTAGTCGGGCTGAAGTAGCACACCTGCTGGTCGAAGTCTGCTTTTCCCGAGTCCTGCATCGCCTTGGCAATAAATGCCGTCACTGCGGTCGAGTATATTGGCACACTGCCTCTCAGGAAGGAGATATGGCCTGAATGGTCAAGATGAGCATGAGACAGTAGCACACCATCTACCCGGTCAAGCTCACGATAAGTGGGGGTATGCCGAAACTGCTGCCAGAGACCAGGCGCCACCAGGTCATCTCGATAAAGTCCCTCCAGTGGTGGCAGTAAGCCCATCATCAAAGGGTCAAGTAGTCCGGCGCCGCTGCGAGGTTTCAAGTACTCCTCATAGAACAGCTTGTGTCTTTTATAAGGGAAGCCGAAATCCAGCCATAGTCTCCGCTCTCCATCCTCTAGGAGTATCTTGTTGCCACCAATTTCATTGATACCGCCGTAGAATGTCAATCGCACCATAGATTTTCCCTGTATGGTTTTAGCTACCAGGTCGGCTCTCATTATAGCTCAAGACTAAATTGATAGCATTAGCAAAGGAATAATAAACAGGTAACCGGGATGAAACACATTCCTGGAGAGATGCAAGAATCCCAGGCAGCTCCGCTCCCGGCGAGGGCTGCCGTATGACCAGCCACTGCTCTGGCACCCCCTTCGGTAAACCCTCCCTTGAGCAATATCACCACCTTTTCTGCAATGCCCCCACTCAATCTAGGGTTATGGTACTGGGCCGTACTCATCAAGAGCAGTCTTAATCTTATTATAGGCATCATCGGTAACCCAGGTCTTCCACCGCTCCTCGTTGTTTCTCAGGTACCAGACACCCACCTTATTCCAGTCCTCTACTTCGTTTTCCTTTGCCCAGGCGGCAGCCTTGTTGGTAAGTTCCAGTCCTATGTTCATCTTTTCGAATAGGGCAACCGCTTCAGGTGCCATGTCACGAAGGCCTGACCAGACAGCGTTAATGGGAGACAAAGCCTCATAAGCACAGGCCTCATCAAGTGGCCGCAGGCTCTCGTCCTCAAGGGCAGCCTGGATATTGTCCCAGACCTCAGAGTCGAACTCTGGCTCTTCCAGGATGTACCAGTCGTACATCCCCATAAGAGCAGTGGGCGCCCAGTAGTAACCGAAGACCGGGTCGTGCTTCTTCTGCGCCCCGGCCAGGGCTGCCTCCAGAGCTCCGGCGCTAGGTTCAATAATGTTATAGTATTCGGTCAGCCCGTAAGCCTCCAGTTTTACCCTGTTGGTCATCTGGCACTGCCACCCGATGGGGCAGTTAACGAATAATCCCTTGGTGGGGTCCTCGGGGTCCTTGAAAAGCTCCCAGTGCTCCTTCATATCTTCAACGGTATTGATGTTGTATTCCTCATGGACCCACGTGGGTATGCACCAAAACGAGGGGCACGGTTCCATAGTAGGCCCAAGGTTTTCGATTTCCCCATTGGCTATCGCCTCGTTGTACCAGTCAAGGTAGTACCACCACCAACAGTCCAACCAGACTTTAATGTCGCCCTGGGACAAAGAGACCTGGGTAACGGCTACACTCAAGGAAACGTCCTCCACAGGGTAACCGTAGCCCTCCTCGAGGATAATTTTGGCGAGGGCGTTACCGAGCCAGACACTCTCATACTCAGTATTAGAGAATTTGATAGTGGGTTTCTCCTTCTCAGTCTCTGCACACCCTGCAACCAGCGTAGCTATCATCACTAGTACGGTGAACAGTAATAGCCAGCGTTTCCATTGAAATTTAATAGTACGCAAAATAAGTCACCTCCTATCTTTCCATGCTTGTTTTATATTCCCCCAGGCGGT
>CAZMUD010000063.1:0-6444 GCA_964569715.1 uncultured Dehalococcoidales bacterium
CTTTAACCAGAATGGTATCGCTATCACAGTCCTTCCACACTTCCCGCACCTTGATGTAGTTGCCTGAGGTTTCTCCCTTGTGCCATAGCTCCTGCCGGCTGCGACTGTAAAACCAGACATCGTCACCGGACAAGGTTCGGCGTAGCGCTTCCTCATTCATATATCCCAGCATCAGTACCTCACCGGTATCGGCATCTTGAGCGATAGCCGGGATAAGTCCCTTTTCATTAAAGTTTAGATTTTCCATCTACCTCACCCCCTCAGTCCCCCTCTCCTTCAAAGGAGAGGGGGGAAGATTTTATGAAGAGGGGCTAACGCCCCTCTTAAACTCCCCTGTTAGGGTTCCTCACTCCTTTTAGGTTTCTTGATTTGTAATCCCATCCCCTCGAAGAGTCTTCGACTTGAGAAGGGGAAGGGGGAGCGGTTATGTAAGAGAGGCTTCGCCTCTCTTTGACTCTCCATAACATGGATATATATTCCTTGCATGAAGGGGAAGAACTTCCCCTGTAAGACTGCTTCTTCTCCTCCCATTTAGCTAACGGTGGCTAGCGCTTGTTTCAGGTTGATGTCTCCGGTATAGAGCGCCTTGCCGACTATGGCAGCTTCGGCACCAAGCTGTTTCAGCATTCTTAGGTGAGTTAGCGATGAAATGCCGCCAGAGGCAATAACAGGTAATCCGATGGTGTCTACAAGCTCAGCGATGGCAGCGAAATTGGGTTCAGTGAGAGTGCCATCACGACCAATATCGGTGTAGATGAAACGCTTTACCCCAAGCTGCACCATAGATTTAGCCAGTTCAATAGCTCCTAGCCCCGTTTCCTGCTGCCAGCCGCGTGTAGCCACCCACCCTTCTCTGGTATCAATACCAACAATGATAGATTCACTGAAGCTACGACATGCCTCTTCAACCAGCTTGGGGTCTTCCACAGCGGCGGTGCCCAGGATAACGCGCTCTATGCCAGCTTGAAGCAGTTGTTTTATTGTTTCTAGGTGGCGGATGCCACCACCCAGTTGGGTAGGCACTAATACGGCACTAGCCAGCTCTTTAATAATAGCCAGATTAATAATCTCACCAGTAGCAGCACCATCAAGGTCAACAATGTGTAATCTGGGTGCTCCCAGCGATTGCCACTGCAGAGCTACCTCTACCGGGTCTTCAGAGAAGATAGTCTCCTCATCGTAGTTGCCTTGATAGAGGCGAACGCAGTTACCACCTCTAAGGTCTATGGCCGGGATTATTTCTATTTTGATTTACCTCACAGATTAATATTGGAATACTTGCGCCAGGGTCTAGCCTTATATGCTCGCTCCCACTTGTTATCCAGAATGTCCAGGGCTTTATTGATTATTTTCCGGGTGTCGCTGGGCGTTATTATATCGTCAACATAGCCTCGTTCGGCTGCCTGATAGGGGTTCTCATAAAGTTCACTGTATTCGCTTATTCTTTTTGCTCTTGTCTCTTCCGGGTTGGCCGATTCTCTTATCTCCCGGGCAAAGATAACGCTGGCGGCGGTATTAGCGCCAACAATGGTAATGCGAGCCGTTGGCCAGGCAAAGACGAAGTCAGCGCCAATAGCCTTATCCAGCATCCCGTAATGGGCACCGGCATAGGACTTTCTCACCATAATTGAAATCAGGGGCACGGTGGCGTCAGCCCAGGCGAAGAGCAACTTGGCACCGTGGCGTAAGATACCTTTCCAGTCCTGCTCGGAACCTATCATATACCCGGGACAATCTCCAAGAGTAACCATTGGGATGTTAAACAGGTCACAGAATCTTATGAATCTAGCTCCTTTGTCGGCGGCGTCAATATTTATGATACCGGCGGCACTCATCGGCTGATTGGTGAAGATACCTACCGGGCGTCCGTTAAAGCGGGCAAAGCCGGTCATCACACTGGTCGCATGAAGCCCTAGTGTTTCCAAGAAGTAGCCTTCATCTACTATCGCTTTGATTACCTTTTTCATATCATAGGGTCGAGTTGGTTGGTCAGGGATTATGGTATCTAATTCAGGAATTACTCTTTCCGGGTCATCCTTGGTCTCAATGCGGGGTGGCTTTTCCCGGTTATTGGAGGGGAGGAAAGATAGCAGTGCTTTGCATTTGTCCAGAGCATCCTTATCATCATCAGCTACTATATGGGTGCACCCTGATTTAACAGCGTGGGCTTTGTAGCCGGAGAGCTCTTGAAGGGTGATTTTCTCTCCGAGTTGTGTTTCAACGAAGGCTGGACCAGCGATGCCCATAAAACCGGTATCTTTGCATTGAATAAGGAAGTCTTGCATTACCGGATGGTAGGCTTGCCCCCCCAGACAGGGACCCATGAGCAAGGCTATTTGAGGGATTATACCCGAAGCCAGGATTTGAGACCTGAATGTCCAGCCGTAAGCTTCCAGAGTGTCCATTCCCTCCTGGAGTCGGGCGCCCCCGGAATCATTCATACCGATAAAGGGCCATCCCTTCTCTTTGGCGAAGTCCAGGGCATAGGCAAGCTTCTTGCCGTGATATTCGCCGAAAGTGCCAGCCATAGCCATATAATCCTCAGCCATTACCACAACATATCTGCCGTTTACCTTGCCAAAGCCAGTTATAATTCCCTCAGCCGGTATTTCCCTCTTATCCATGCCAAAGGCGGCTGTCCTGTGTTTAACAAATAGTCCTATCTCGGTAAAAGTGCCAGGCTCGAAAAAGTATTCTATCCTTTCCCGTGCTGTCCACTGGCCTCCTTTATGGCGCTTTTCGATAGCCTCAGCGCTCCCCATCTCCTTTATTTTCTGCCTCTTGCGCTTGTATTCCTCAATTAGTTCCTTGCTTGTTGCCATTTTGAAGGCCTTCCTCTTTTCTTAATAATAGGCGCTATATATCTCTCCCTTAGGGCAATGGTAGCCTGTTGCGTTGCCTCCCCTAAGTAAGCCCCATCTTTTGCTTAACCTCTGCAATGGTTTCTTTTGCGATGGCACTGGCTCGCTGAGCGCCATCGGCCAGGACATCGGCTACATATTGAGGTTTAGCGGCTAGGGCAGCCCTCCGTTCGCGGAGAGGTTTAAGGGCAGAATTAAGCCCTTGAGCCAGGAGCGTCTTACAGTCAACGCAGCCAATCTTGGCTGAGCGACACTGCTCGGCTATGCTGTCTGTTTGAGACGGATTAAAGTAGTTATGGAGCCGATAAATATTGCATATTTCAGGGTGCCCGGGGTCATGGCGGTAGCGGCGAGCCGGGTCAGTAACTGCTGTCATTACCCGCTCTACTGTCTCCTCGGCAGAAAGGGCTATTTCAATATCGTTGCCCAGTTGCTTGCTCATCTTCTCTTTTCCATCCAGCCCCAGTATAAGGGGGAAGGGGGTAAGCTTGGCTTCAGGCTCAGGAAAGGTCTTGCCAAACAGATTATTAAAGCGTCGGACAATCTCTCTGGCCAGTTCCAAATGAGGCAGTTGGTCTTCACCAACCGGTACCACCTCAGCTTTATAAAGCACAATATCGGCAGTCATCAGCACCGGGTAGCCTAACAGCCCGTAGTTTACATTATGAGGTTGTATCTTTACCTTCTCCTTAAAGGTAGGCACGCGTAACAGCCAGCCCATGGGAGTAACCATGCTGAGGAAGGCATGCAGTTCCATTACCTCAGGAACATGGGACTGGACAAAAATGATGCTCTTTTTAGGGTCGATGCCAGCCGCCAGCCAGTCAAGCGCCAATTCATAGATATTTTCTTGCAGTTTATCGGTCTCTTCTAGCGAGGTTAATGCATGGATATCAACAATGCAATAGATGCAATCATACTCATCCTGGAGCTTAACATAATTTTGTATGGCACCAAGGTAGTTTCCCAGGTGCTGCCGACCGGTGGGACGAGCCCCAGAAAAAACACGCTTCTTCATTTCACATCTTCTCCGGTGCGGTCATTCCCATCAGGTGGAGAGTTTGAGCCAGAACAATCTTGGCTGCCTCCACCAGCTTGAGACGAGCCTTGGTTAAGGCTTCATTCCGTGAAATGACACGGCACTGCTTGTAAAAGCTATGGAATACAGTGGCTAAGTCCTGGGCATAATAGGTAAGATGGTGCGGCTCCAGAGTACGGGCTACCGTCTCAACTAACTCGGGCAGGAGTAGGAGCTTGCGTATTAAGGTTAATTCAGGCTCGGTAGTTATCAGGGAAACATCCCCATCACTATAATCAATCTCCCTCTGCTGAGCCAGGCGGAGGATGCTGGCAATACGAGCGTGGGCATACTGGACATAGTAAACGGGATTGTCCGGTGATTCCTTTTTGGCTAATTCCAAATCAAAGTCCATTTGACTATTAGCGGAGCGGGATAAGAAGAAGAATCGGCAAGCGTCGCTCCCCACCTCCTCCGCCACCTCCCGCAAGGTAATAATGTCACCGCTGCGTTTGGAGATACGAACTACCTCACCACCGCGACGCAAGGTGACCATCTGAGAGATTATCACCTGCAGCCGCTCAGGGCTAATACCCAGGGCACCAACCACTACTTTCATTCGGGATACATGGCCCTGATGGTCAGCCCCCCAAATGTTAATCACCCTATCAAACTTGCGCTCCAAGAACTTGTTGTAGTGATAAGCAATATCAGTGGCAAAGTAGGTGGGTGAACCATCACCTCGCACTACCACATTGTCTTTATCTTCACCCAGGGCAGTAGATGCAAACCAGATGGCATCTTCCTTTTCAGCAATATAGCCTCCCTGGCGCAGGAGCGACATTGCCGTCTGGTATTGTCCTTTCTCATACAGGCTCTGCTCGCTGAACCAGACGTCAAAGCTTACCCCTAATAACTCAAGGTCAGCCCTGACTTGCTTTAACACCTTGTCTAACCCGAGCTGTCCCAGTAGTGGCACTGCCTCTGGTTCGGGCAGAGCCAGAAACCTGTCTCCCTCTTCAGCAATAACCTCCTTAGCCAGGTCAACCATATAGCTGCCAAGATAGCCGTCAGATGGCATCTCAGCATCGGAGCCCAAACACTGCTGATAGCGAGCATAGAGTGAATGATAAAAGGCGTCTATCTGGCTGCCAGCATCATTGATGTAATACTCCTTCTCCACATTATAGCCAGCCGCTACCAGCACATTAGCCAGAGTGCTACCCAGAATAGCCCCGCGCCCATGCCCTACGTGAAGCGGTCCGGTGGGGTTGACACTAACGAATTCCACCTGCACCCGGCTGCCCTGGCCGAGGTCAATGTTGCCGTAGGCATCGCCAGCCAGCAGGATTGAATCTATCTTGTTGGTCAGCCAGTTGTTCTTGAGTTTGAAGTTAATGAACCCTGGCGGCGCGGCAACAATGCTGTCAATCTCAGGACCGGGAGCCATAAACCCTACCAACTCCTCAGCAATAGCCATCGGCTTAGCTCCGGTTGCCCGAGCCAGTTTCAGTGGAAAGCTCGAGGCATAATCTCCATGTTCAGGGTTCTGGGGGCGCTCGATATACACTTCAGGCAAGGCAACCGAAGGCAACTTGCCCGATTGCTGAGCGCTCGCCGCAGCCTGCGTTAGCACCTCAACCAGTTTTTGCTTGATTGCTAATATCCCCGTTTTAGCCTCCCAATCCGACTCCGAGTTTATTACAAATTAGATTTTAATTATAGCACAAAGGTGAGTATAAGGGGTAATACATTTGTCATTACGAGGAGCGCAGCGACGAAGTAATCTTGGCATATAAACATAATCATCCTTGAGATTGCTTCGCCTTCGGCTCGCAATGACATCGCCAGCTAATACCGAGGGGTCTCATTATTTATATAACCTCACCCCCTTAATCCCCCTCTCCTTAAAAAGGAGAGGGGGAGACATTAAAAGAGGGGCTTTCGCCCCTCTTAGACTCCCCTTAAGGGTGGCGGGCGGGAATAGATAAAGAAGGAGATGATGGGAATATAGCTAGATGCTCTTGACACTACTTATCGTAGAGAGTACCTTAATTCCATAATAGAGATAGAGGTAAAAACTATGGGTAGATTGAGCCCTGATTCACTTTTTCACTTTGCGCCTTCTCTTGACAACCTTTTAGGTATACTCAAGAATACGTTTTACTCAAGATATTGCTATGAGGAGTTTGATTTAATAGACAGCGATAGGCAATCATTTTCTGAGGATGCTTACCCAATGGTTTGCTTTTGTGACATTCGATTATCTCAATTAATGAGTCATATTGATAGATATGGCAAATATGGCCTGGGACTGTCTAAACAATGGGGGGTAAGAAGAGGACTTAATCCAGTTATTTACTTAAACAAGAATTCACATCTGGCAAAAAGATTAAGCGTGATAACAAATGGAACTCTCTGGAAAAACAATCCGACTGCACAAGCATTTTATGAGACTATGCTGTATTTTAAGCCGTATGTGGGTCCTTTATATCGAGGTGGGTATTGTATCAAGGAGAATGTAAGGTTCTATGATGAGCATGAGTGGCGCTATATGCCAGATAG
>CAZMUD010000064.1:0-1161 GCA_964569715.1 uncultured Dehalococcoidales bacterium
GCATAGGGCGAGGGTAGGAACCTCTCTTCCGTTGCGGAGATTGGTAGCCATCCTGCTGTTGTGCCACATCACCACGTGCAGGATTACCCGGTTATAGACCACATCCCGGTGGTGCCGGTGCTCCCGCCAACCACTCGACTTAACATGTACTTCAATATCTCCTTTTATCAACCCCCGGCTGGTAGCAATAACCGCATCCCGAAAATCAGCCCCCCGGTCATCGTTAATCCTTCCCGGGTAGATTATCTCTATCGGCTCACCATCTTCAGTGATAAGCCGGGTTCTATCCAGTAGCTGGTGCTGCCAGATTTTAACGACCTGGCTCTCCGAGAGATCATTTGGCAACCTACCCCCCTTTACTCCCTGACACAAAGCGGTGCTGCCAGACTCTTATAATTTCTCTCTCTGGAAGGTTATTTATCAAACCTCGTCACCTTCAGGTTTTATTAGGTAACCCTCCCCCTTTTATCCCCCTCCCTTAATAAGGGAGGGGGAAGTGATTCCAGAAGAGAGGCTTCGCCTCTCTTCAACTCTCCTTCAAGCCGCCTCCTTTGTTTCCTCTCTTTTGATAAGAGGAAGAGAATCTCCCCAAAGAGGCAATCTCCTTTTATAACTCTCCTCTTTATTTAACACGATATCGTGTATCAAATAACCTAATAAAAGCGGCCTGCCTCAGCTAAACCGCCCAACCTTACCGCTGATTTTGTGCTACCGCTTAGCCTAACTGTGCATCAAGCTCTGGCTTGAATGCCTGATAGACCTCAACCTTAATCCCTGCCTACCTCCAGACTATGATTCCCGGATATTGCACCTTTAGCCAGCTACTAGGTACAACCCCAGCTATTATACACGGTTCCGTGTAAATTGTCAAGGCTTTTCAGCCGGGGTTGCTTTATACTCAAATTTAGCTTGCTCAGCAACAATAGAAAGAACAGTGGATGAGGCACCGCGTGGCTTATACATCCCCTTTTCCCATTCGCTTATTGTTTGCTGACGCGTGCCTAGTCTGTCGGCCAGTTCACGCTGGGTTAAGCCTAGGTGGCGCCTTAAGGTTCGGATGTGCTCACTATCCCATTTTGGTCGATTCAGTTTATCCTTACCCATTAGTTAAATTCTACACGATTTAGTGTAAACTGTCAATGATGAGATTATTTATTAACC
>CAZMUD010000064.1:1261-6428 GCA_964569715.1 uncultured Dehalococcoidales bacterium
CCCCTTTATCCCCCTCTCCTTCTCAAGGAGAGAGGGAAGAGATTTTAGAGAGGGGCGAAGCCCTTCTCTTACTTATTCCCCCTTCCCTTACTAAGGGAAGGGGGTTAGGGGGATAGGTTACAAAACGACCTCAACGATAGCTCTTCGGCAAAAGTCTCTATTGACAGAACACCGAGAGTAGCTTTATTATTAGGCAGAAAAACTATGCCTCCTTCACACCGGGAGGAATAAGGGTAGGACATTAAATGAAATACAATAAAATTTTCCGAATACTGGCTATAAGCGTTGCCTTCTCTCTACTGCTATTAGTCATACCAGCCACACCGGTCCTGGCTGCCGGATCCTTTGATATCTCTCCAAAGCACGGTAAAATCGGCGACTCTATAGAATACTATGGCTATGGTTTTAATCCAGGGGACTCGCTTAAGATCTATTTTTCCAGCGATGATGCTATATTGGGTAATGAAATTAACGACGAAGTAGATACCTACAAACACATAGCTAACATCACGGCTGCTACTGATGGTACCTTTATTTTTGATGACCCTGTCCCTGATGAACTAACCGGGGGTACCGATGACGAAGACGTAACCTGCGGCACTTACTATATCTATGCTACCCTTTCGACAAGCACAGATATAATAGCTAAAGGTACATTTACTGTGGAGAGTACCGGCTCGATTACCCTTGACACTGATGAAGGCCCGGTAGGCACTGAGGTCGAGATTACCGGCGAGGGCTTTGAGGATGAAGAGGTCCTTATTATAGAATACGATGATGATGAAGTAGATATAGAAAGCGGCGATGAGGAAACTGATGACGACGGAGAATTTAAGGATACTATAATCATCGTTCCTCCAAGCACAGCCGGCGACCACACTATAACCGTCACCGGTGACGACTCAGGCATTACCGCCACGGCTGAATTCACCGTAGAGCCGGAGATAACCCTTGACCCTACCGAAGGCCCATCAGGCACCGAGGTGACGGTAACCGGCACCGGCTTCGGCGAAAGGAGCGATTTTGAGTATGTCGAATTTGATGGTGATGATATAGATATAGAAAGCGGCGACGATGATACTGACAGGGATGGCAGCTTTGAGTTTACATTTATTGTTATAGAAACCGACTTAGACACCTATGAGCTAGAGGTTAAGGATGAGGATGGCAATTCAGACAAGGTGGAATTTACCATAGCTGCTGCTGCTCTCACCATCGAACCCGACACCGGCTCTGTGGGCGATACGGTTAGCATCAACGGCACCGGGTTTCAAGCCAGCCAGTCAATATCCATCACTTTTGACAATGAGAGTGTTGTCACCGCTACCAGTGACGAATATGGTAATCTCAGCACCAGTTTCACTGTGCCGGTCCGTAGTGCCGGCACCTATCAAATAAAAGTCAGCGACGGCACCAATACGTGTGAGGATGACTTCACCATTTCCACCAGTGCCAGCATTATGCCGACTACAAGTGCAGCTTCACCTGGTCATGTCGGCACCGAGCTCACCGTCGGTGGCGTCGGGTTTACGGTCGGTAGAACAGTAACCATTACCTACGATGATACTCAAGTAGCTACAGCTACTGTCAACACTGACGGAGCCTTCTCGGCTACCTTCAAAGCCCCAGCCAGCAGCGGCGGAGCACACACCATAATCGCCACTGATGTCATCAACAGCAGAGAGTTTACTTTCGTTATGGAATCAACACCACCGACGATACCAGTGCCACTAAAACCGGAAATGAATATTAAGGCAGAGGCAGAGACATACTTTGACTGGGAGGATGTTACCGACCCCAGTGGTGTAACCTATACCCTCCAGATTGCCACCAGTGAGGACTTCACTAAGGGCTCGATAGTGCTGGAGAAAACGGGGATTACCCAGTCGGAATACACTATCACTAAAGCGGAAAAACTACAGTCGGTCAGTAAGGATACCCCTTACTACTGGCATGTTAAGGCTATAGATGGCGCCTTGAACGAAAGCCAATGGTCAGGCACCGGGGCATTCTATATGGGCTTTTCCCTGGCTCTGCCTCAGCCGCTTCTATATACTCTATTTGGAATCGGTGCCCTGCTGCTCGGTATTTTTGGCTTCTGGCTAGGCAGGAAAACCGCCTACTATTAATTGTGGGGAACTTTACCCCTTGAAGAGTCCAAAGAATCTTGGCTCTTCGACCTTAATCCCCCCTCTCCCTCTGGGCTTTCGCCCCTTAGGGCAAGCCTTAAAAGGAGAAGGCGACTTATTATGAAAGAGGGGCGTACGCCCCTCTTAAACACCCTTGATTACACCCCAGAGTAAAATGGGTCAAATAATTTCGCTAGCATACTGCTGACCCGTTGCGGACTATGTATTAGCTTTAAGTATACGAATAATCTTCGTCTTAGCTTTCACTACTTCCAGTTTATCAACCTTCTCTATCGCTGCCTGGAGGTTCCCCTCTTTAGCCAGATGCGTAGTCATAACCACTGGAACAAACTCCTTGGAGACTGCTTCCTCCTGAATAACAGCCGCGATGCTAATATCATACTTCCAGAAGATGTCACAAATCTGAGCCAGAACGCCGGCTTGGTCCACCGCACTAAATCTCAGGTAGTAGCGCCTCTCGACTCCTTCGGTAGAGCCCAAAGTCAAGGCCTCTGCCGAATTTGGCATGGGCAGTGTCCTGCCCTCAGCTATATCCAGCAGGTCTTTAACCACCGCATCCGCTGTTGGGTAAGTCCCGGCTCCTGGAGCAATTAGTCCGGAGACTACTCCATATTCATCCTCAAGCTCAATACCATTATAGGCTCCCTCAAGAGAGCCTAAAAGGGACATCTTGGGAACCAACGCCGGATGCACACTAACATTAAAAACACCTTCATTCTGCTCAATCACCCCAACCAGCTTAACCGAATAGCCCAGTTCAGCGGCATACTGGATATCCTGCAAAGCGATATTCCTAATCCCTTCAACGGGAAAAGGACTGATAGTTTGATACGAATTACTGATGAGACCCAACAGGATACGAATCTTGTTGGCGGTATCTATCCCGTCGATGTCCTCTGATGGGTCACTCTCGGCATAGCCTTTCTCCTGGGCTTCTCTAAGTGCCTTCTCAAATCCCTTTCCCTCTCTTGCCATGGTAGACAATATGTAATTACAGGTGCCGTTCAGAATGGCATAAATTCTTTTGAATTTTTTAGCAGTAGTTCCTGCTTGACGAAACTCGTGAATAAGTGAGTGACAGCCGACAAAACTGGCTCTGAAACCAACGCGGCGGTTCAAGGTTGAAGCCAGTTGAAAAATGCGGTGTCCCTCCTGAGCCAGTAGCATCTTGTTGGCAGTAACTACGTCTTTACCATTGTTTAGGGCTTCTAATAGAACACTTCTGGCTGGTTCAATACCGCCAATCAACTCAACTACGATGTCAATTTCGGGGTCGCTGATAACCTGCCGCCAATCTGTGCTGAGATAGCTTGCCGGTAGAGCAACCGGGCGCTTCCTTCCCATGTCTATATCAGCGACCTTTACCAGCTCTAGACCGGCGACTCCCTTTTGATAAAGGATGTCTATTACGCCGGTGCCGATATTACCAAAACCCACAACGGCTACCTTCTTTGTTTCTGCCATAACATAGACTCCTCAGCTAGCTCATATTATAGCTACTAGCAGGGTGGTGTCAAACAGCCCTCCCCCTCGCCCCCCTCGCTTCATACTTATTGGCGGCTTCAACCACTAGTGCCAGGCTCATCAGGAAATCATCGTGTCCCTGTGACGGGTCGACATAGAAATTCATGGTCTGGCTGGGACGATACTGGCTCCTGGCCTTCTCCATCTCAAGCCAGAACTCCTGCTCCTCGGCTGAGCCATCCCCGGCATACATTTTCAACCTGCCTGAGTTAATGGCAGCTAGCAGGCTAAAGCCCAGTTTTGACTTTGACTGCTGGGTGAAGGTGAATGGAATAACCGGTGAGCCTAATGACTGCCTGAGGAACGAGCTCACCGGCTGGCCAACCCCGGTAGCATCAACTACCACCCTGCGGCAGTGCCAGACATTTTTCATTATGTCAACCAACTGGGAATAGAGCTCGGTGTGTTTCTTACCTGTCCACCAGTAGTGCTCAACAACCTTAACCCGGGGCTGCTTTTGTACACTGTCACCAGTAGAGAAGTCCAGCTCGCCGATGGTAACCACCGTGGAATCCTGGCGTGGCTTGAGGACCCTTAGCCGGGCTCCCTCCTCTTCCTCAGCCTCGCCAGCCAAGTCAATACCGGCGACATAGACCTTACTGGACTCAGGCTGATGCTGCCTGGTGTGCTCTCCCTGAAGCTGAGCCCTCTGCTGAGGTGAAAGGAAGCCACCACCGCCACGGATAGGTAGCAGACAATACTGGGTTAAAAAGAGGGGGTGGTTCTCCCCCAGGCGCTCCCTCTCCCCTTCAACATAGGCTAAATAGTCCGGGTTATACTTGGCCACTTCCTGCCAATCATAGCGGAAGTGGCGTTTGATGCCATCTCTTCTCTCCAGTTCGCAATTGGTCTGCTTTATCTCCTCCAAAAGAGTAGTATCATCCCAGGTAGTGCCATAGTGAACAGTAGTAACATTGGTCGTTGCTCCCATAGGCTTGAACTCTTTGCTATACTTTTCCTTGCTGACATCCTGCGATTCGTCTATCGCCAGGAGAATGTGGGCAGTGTGCCCCACCACATTAGCTGACTCATCAGCCGATAGGAATATAGCCCTGGCATTCCCCAGCCTGATAATATAACCCAGCTCAGCTACCCAGATACCACCAAAGCCAGCATCGTTTAGCCTGTCTTTCAACCGGGTCATAGAGATGACTGTCTGTGGCTTGAAGGTAGGCGAGCACTTCACCAGGTTCTGCGGTTCAGCCATATAGAGAGTCAGGAGTAAAAGCTCAAGCTGAGCTGACAGCTCATTCTTACCCCCCTGCCGGGCAATTTCGACGGAGAAGGTAAGGCCCTTCCTGCCAAAAACGCTATCCAATACCGTCCGTGCCACCTCCCGCTGATAGGGATGTAGCCTGCTTATTTTAACCCCTGAAAATCCAGGGCTTTCAAGGGACTCCCTACTTATTGATGGTGGCTCCGATGCCGATGCCAAGGGGGAGGGCGACATCTCTAAGGACATTACCTATTGCCTCCTTCAGTCCCTTCCTCTG
>CAZMUD010000065.1:0-6268 GCA_964569715.1 uncultured Dehalococcoidales bacterium
TCATGATTGGTTTACCGAAAATCGTGACAAGATAGAAGAAAGTGCCAGGTTCTGAAACTTAGGGGGGTGATATAAAATGCCAGACAAGCTCAAAGTTGGCATAGTAGGCTGTGGTCTTATTGCCAAGAAAAGACACATACCGATATTTATGAAATTAAAGAAGAAAGTTGATGTTCGTGCCGTTTGTGATAGAAACGAAAGCCTCGCCCGGCAGGCTGCAGCAGAATATGGCATACCTAGCATTTATCGAGACTCCGCGGAGATGCTCTCAAGGGAAGGTTTGGACATAATTGATATTTGTACGCCACCACAAATACACACCCCACTGGCGCTGGAGGGTATTGAGCATGGGTGCCATATATTGATGGAAAAGCCCATGGCACTTAAGGTCTCCGAGTGTGACGAAGTGATTGAAGCGTCCCGTAAAAATGGGGTAAAGGTGTGCGTAATCCATAACATGATGTTTTTCCCGCCGTTGCTTAAGGCCAGGCGGCTTGTTACCGAAGGCGCTATCGGCGAATTTATCGGTATGAGAGTTTTCATATCTGACCATAGAGATTTTGCATTGTTGAAAAAAGAAGATTGGGCCCATAATTTACCGGGGGGCGTGCTTGAAGAATCAGTGGCTCATCCTATCTATATCTCTCTGGCTTTTTTGGAACATGTAAAAGACGTAGATATCTGGGCTAAAAACTTCTTAGAACATCCATGGACCCCTTTCGATGAGTTCAGAATAGAACTGGAAGGGGAAAAGGCTATGAGTTCCATAGTTAAGTCCTATGCTAGTAATAATTGGGGTGCCCTCGTTGATATTCTGGGTACTGAAGGGGCTTTACACCTGGACCTTCAAAGCATGCTACTGATTCATCATAAAAGCAAGTCATCGATGAAACCCATCACCATTGCTGGTTATTCACTGAATGATGCTTATCAAATAGTAAGGGGTATAGCCACAAATACCTTTAAAGTAATGACAGGGAGGGCAAAGCTTGGTCAGGATATCATCATTGAAAAGTTTGTTGATAGTATCCTGAATAATCATCAGCCACCAGTAACTGCTGAAGAAGGAAGGGAGACGACTAGAGTCATGGAAATGGTGGTCAAGAAATTACTTGAGAAGTATGGCATGTCTGCAGAGAGGCAGTGAATTGCTAAAACGGCTTTACAATGGTGATTCTATTACGGCTAAAGCCATCCGACTGCTGGCATACTATGGGACTTTCAGACATACCTATAACTTTTTACAAAAATCTCAGTGGTGGAGTCAGCATCAGTTAGAGGAATACCAGCTAAGGCAATTAAGTAAGCTGTTAGAGCATGCCTATAAAAATGTGCCTTACTACAGAAGGGTTTTTGATAACCGGGGACTGAAGCCGCAAGATATTCAGGATTTTAATGATTTACGGAAGCTGCCATTTCTAACCAAGGAGATTATAAGGGATAATTTGGATGACCTTAAAGCCAGAAACTATTCTCCACAAAGGTTTGAATATGTGGCCACAAGTGGCTCGACTGGCACACCCTTAGGTTTTTACTATGAACGAGGTGTTACACGTGCCCGAGAGTGGGCATTTATGAAACTACAGTGGGACAGGGTTGGATATAGATTCAGGGATAAGTGTGTTATGTTGAGAGGTAATGTCGTTAGTTCGGCAAGTAAAGGTAGATTTTGGGAGTATACCTTATTTGGCAGGTGGCTTATCTTATCATCGTACCACACGACGGATGAGAATCTACCAGTATATATCCAAAAAATAAGAAAATTTAAGCCAAAATATATCCAAGCCTTTCCTTCAGCAATCACTATCCTGGCCCGGTATATGAAAGAACATAACATCGAGCCTTTCCCTAGTATAAAGGCGATATTGTGTGCCTCGGAGAATTTATACCCAGGACAACGAGAATTATTAGAAGATGTATTTCAATGCCGGGTCTATAGCTGGTATGGACAGGCAGAAAACGTGGTCTTAGCTGGGGAATGTGAGAAGAGCACTTACTACCATATCTTCCCTGAATATGGAGTAACTGAATTAATCAGAGAGGATGGTAGCTCAGTAAGGAATGAAAATGAGGTTGGGATAATCGTGGGGACGGGATTTAATAACTTTGCGATGCCGTTGATTAGGTATAAGACAGACGACCTTGGAACTAAGATTTGTGGTAAGTGCAGTTGTAATAGAGAGTATTGTTTACTAACGGGTATTGAGGGAAAGTGGGTACAGGAATTCATTATTACCCAAAATGATAGACCCATCTCCATAACTTCTCTCAATATGCACTCGGATGTTTACGATAATGTCAGGCAGTTCCAATTTTACCAAGAGAAAAAAGAAGAAGTAGTTTTTAATGTGGTAAAGAAAGAAAGCTATACGGATAGGGACACGGAGTATATCCGTAGAGAGCTACTAAAGAAACTGGGCGATGATATAAACCTCGTTATTCGTTTCGTGGACCATATCCCCCGCACGCAAAGCGGAAAATACAAGTTTTTGATTCAGAAGCTGCCCGTTAAGTTTGGAGATTGGCAAAGTCGGGGGTAGTGTCTGGTGAGTACATTAAGGTTGATAGCTGTTGGCGATATTTCGCTTCAAACACAAAACAACCGGCATCCCTTTGAGAATGTAAGAGGGATTTTCAAGGGTAAGGATATTCTGTTCGGGAACCTAGAGACCGCTCTATCGAATCGAGGAAGAAAGGTGGAACAAGCGGTTCTGCTTCATTCAGCTCCCGAAAAGGTGAAATATCTCACAGACGCTAGCTTCGATGTGCTCAACATCGCCAATAACCATATATTGGATTTAGGCGTGGAGGGATTCAGGGATACTCTGGATACGTTACGCAGAAATGGTTTGACATTTATTGGCGCTAGCGATAATAAATGCACTTCAAGTTATGCCATTGTAGAGAAGAATGGAATAAAGGTAGGATTCCTTGGTTACACAATAGGACGTTTTAAGGTGCCTCAAGGCATATCCATAAACAAACTCGGGGGGAACAGAGTACTCAACGACATTGAGTCTATTAAAGAGAATTGCGACTTTGTCGTCGTTTCCCTACACTGGGGCACTGAAAATGTTTCCTATCCCTCGCCTAAGCAAATAGACCTAGCCCATAAATTAGTTGACCACGGTGCTACCCTTATTCTAGGCCATCACCCTCATGTAATTCAGGGAATAGAAGAATACAAAAACGGTCTAATTGCCTACTCTCTAGGTAATTTCCAATTTGACCCCAAACTATCTCAGAGCAAGACAAACGACTCCGTCATACTCAGTGTGAACTTTAATAAGGACGGGTTAAAGGGCTACGATGTTCTTCCTGTTGTGATAGACGCCGATTTCCTACCCTGCGAAGTTGAAGGTCAACAGAAAGATAAGCTCTTGCGCTTTTTCACCAACATCTCTCGCCCTATAAGAAATGGAGAGATAACCAATAGATGGTGGTTTGGCGAAATTTGTGGTGAATACCTATCAGGAAATATGAGAAACTATAAAGTAAGAATAAGAAGGTATGGTATTCGACATCTTCTGGAATGTATGGTCTGGTTTATTTCACCATTCTGCCTGAGATGCTATGTAGCAATCATAGAGCGAAGGATTAGAGGAGGAAGACCTAGCTAGCAAGGGGGTAGACCTAAGAAATTATAAGTGCACTAGAAAGAAGCAACCTTCAATGTGAGGCAAAGATATGAACATACTTATGGTAGGTACCAATCCTGACCTTATTACAAAGGAGGGCGGTGCGACAGTAAGGCGCAGAAAGTTAGCTGTGTTATTTTCGCACAATAACGACATAGTTTATCTGGATGCACTCCCCAAATATGATAAAGGCATAAATATCAAGTCGAACCATTTCAGCGACGCTGCTCTTAAAGCCTACTATTTTAAGCAGTTATTTATCTTTGGAAAATGCGCGCAGATGCTTACTGATCTGAATATTGCTTTCCTTCTAAGAATTAAGGATATTGTTAAAAGGGAGAAAATAGACCTAATTTGCATAACACATCCCTTTGGCGTAATCTCAACCAGCCTTACTTGTCCCCATACTCCAGTGGTCTATGATGCTCATGGTATTATATCTGAACACGCTAAATTATATGTTGAACGACTCAAAATGGACTTCAAGGTAGTGAGGGTTCCACTTATCAACAAAATTGTCAAATGGCTGCTGCTAAATTATATACGTTTGTTAGAGCGTTTGACCTGTCAGAGAGCCAAACATGTTATAGCTATTACTAAGCTAGATAGGCAGAGACTAATAGAAAAATATACCTTAGACAGGAATAAAATTACTGCCATCCCGGTATGGATGACCGTAGATAACTTCAACAAGGTATTCTCTAAGCGGAAAGAATCGGCAAAAAGCTTCAAAATCAATATTATATTCCTTGGCATTTATCGCCATCCGGCTAACTATGAAGCATTCAAATTGATCGAAGATTACATAGCTCCCGAGGTTAAAAAATATAATGCCAATATTGAATTCATCTTGGCAGGTACAGATGTGCCTCAGTTTGAGAAGGAAAATCTTAAATCAGTGGGATACGTAGAGGATTTATCTGCTACTTTAAGAGATTCGGACATTGCAATAGTACCAATTCTGCAGGGAACAGGTGTAAGAGTGAAAATATTAGATTATATGGCGGCTGGATTACCTATCATTACTACAAAACAAGCCATTCAAGGCATTGAGGCTGAAAATGGTAAACATGCCATTATTTTGAACGCAGTTGATGATAATTTTATCAATGCTATTTTGAGTTTAGCCGGTGATAAACAAAGAAGGGAAATGCTGGGTAAAAATGCCATGGAGTTCATTAAAAAAGAGTACAACCGCGCAAACATACAAAGTAAGCTGGACAAAATGCTAATCAAGATAAAAGGTGGCGTGAAAAATTGAAAATACTGCAAGTGAGCGGATATTTGCTCATTAGTGCCTTTGGCGGTGAGCCAGCAAAAGAAATATATGGATTATCCAAAGCGTTATTTGACCGAGGTCATGAGGTGACCATCTATGCTACAGATGCCTTAAATAAGGGGAGGAAATTGAAATATCGAACTCAGACCCTTAACATGCACGGGGTCAGAGTCTGCGAATTCAAGGACTTGTCAGCTAGACTGGGACGGAGATACCCCATTCATTTTGCCCCGGCGATGATTCCCCTGATGTCGAAGGAAGCAGTAGCGTTTGATATTATCCACTTGAATCAGTACCCTACATTTCCGAATATAGTTGCCCATCACTATGCCCAGAAACATCACGTTCCCTACGTGCTCCAAGCCCACGGCTCACTTCCTGGAGCAATGGGAAACCATGGTTTGAGACAGGCGTATGATTTCCTTTGGGGGCGAAGAATTTTAAAAGACGCTTATCGCCTTATTGCAGTAAGCCCGATGGAGGCTGAGCAATATAGAAACATAGGAATAGATGAAGAAAAAATTGAGATTGTTCCCAATGGAATTAATGTGTCTGAATTTGATAATCTGCCTGAGAGGGGGGAGTTTAGAAGAAAGCACAATTTGGCTAGCGACCAGAAAATAGTTCTTTTTCTGGGTAGAATACACAAAATCAAGGGGCTTGACCTGCTGGCAAGAGCATTTGCTGACCTTTCAAAGCCTTTAGACGATGCTAAACTGGTAATTGTCGGCCCTGATTATGGGTATTTATCTTCTCTAAAGAAATTGATAACCGATTTGGAAATTAGCGATAGGGTCTTATTCACTGGCCCACTTTATGGGCAGGAAAAATTGGAAGCCTATGTTGATAGTGATGTATATGTTTTACCGTCATTTTATGAAATATTTAGCATAACAGTTCTTGAAGCCTGTGCCTGTGGCACACCGGTAATAGTAACTGACCAGTGTGGCTTGGCCGATGTCATCAATGGCCAGGCAGGGATTGTTGTTCCTTGCGACAAAGAGCAGCTACGGCATGCCCTTCAGCATATGCTGGATGATGACCAGATGAGGCTGCAATTCAGTGAAAAGGGTAAATTATTGGTGCGTGGGAAATTTAACTGGGAGAAAGTAGCTGAGCAAATAGAGAGTGTATATGAGGAGGTTATATAACTCTAGAGCGTTATTGAGGTGTAAGATTGCTAATCAATCTGGAAATCAAGAAATGCCTTTATATAGTCCTGGCTATTCTACTGGCTATGGTGGGGCTGGTAGGTCTGGCTACCTTAGGCTTTGATATTCCTGTCTTGAGGCAAGCTGTTGGCTTTATTTTCTTAACCTTTGTCCCCGGTATTCTTATCCTCAGAATCCTC
>CAZMUD010000066.1:0-6184 GCA_964569715.1 uncultured Dehalococcoidales bacterium
CTACCCCCAGCACCGAGGGGATACGAGCTATCGCCTCAGCATCATCCAGGGTAAGGGTGGGCGTAGCGTAGCCGGGGGACATTGCCGCCATGCCTGGTGCATCTGGATTGCTGGGCTGCACATAGAGTACATCTGTGCCCAAGTCCTCCAAGGTGGAGGTAACATAATTTTCCATCCCCCTCCCCCCCGCCATGATGGCGATTACGGCGCCGACCCCGATTATGATGCCTAGCATGGTTAGCGAGGAGCGCAACTTATTGGTGAATAGCGACCTTATGGCAATAACAAAGGATTCAATTAACTTCACGCCTAATCTCCCCTATATCCAGAGCTAGGGATGGGTTGTCTGGGCAATTTTCTCATCACTGACAACCTTACCGTCATACAGCCGAATGATGCGCCCGGTTTGTTTGGCAATATCCACCTCGTGGGTAACCAGCACCACAGTGATACCTTCTTGGTTAAGTTTATGAAAGACAGAAATAATCTCGGCAGTAGAGGCGCTGTCCAGATTGCCGGTAGGTTCATCAGCCAGAATGAGAGACGGGTTATTTACCAGTGCCCTAGCTATGGCTACCCGCTGCTGCTCACCACCCGATAGCTCGGTGGGTTTATGTTTAGCTCTTTCCCCCAATCCTACCCGTTCCAGTGCCTCCCTAGCCCGCTTATGCTTCTGAAGGCCGCCACTATAGATGAGGGGCAGCTCAACATTGGCTGAGGCACTGACACGGGATAAAAGATTATACTCTTGAAAGACGAAGCCGAGTTTCTTGTTTCTTATCTCGGCTAGTCGGTTATCGCTAAGTTGGCTGACATCAGCCCCGTCAAAGGTGTATCTGCCCGAAGTAGGCTTATCCAGACAGCCTATAACATTCATCAGGGTAGACTTGCCTGAGCCTGAGGCGCCAATGATAGCCACCATCTCGCCCCGTTGAATATTAAGGCTTACCCCTCTCAAGGCAGGAACCTCTACCTTGCCCATCCGGTAAATCTTGGTTACATTTTCAATCTCAATCATACCGCTACCCTTGGAATGATAATACTGACCAGGTTTGTTACTTAAAATAATCCAGACCCGGATGACTTGGGCTTGGCTCGCCTTTCTATCACCACCTCTCCCTCCTCAAGCCCATCCACAATCTCGGTCTGAAAGCCGTCGCTGACGCCGATATCCACACCTCTTTCTTCAATTTGCCCATTGACCATAATCTCAACTATGGGATTACCCTGGCTATCCTGCTTAATAGCCCGGTCAGGCACCAGCAAGACATTGTTTCGTTCAGCGATTATAATGTCAGCGGTGGCACTCATACCAGCTCTCAGACCAATGCCCTCGGGTACATTAAAGTCAATCTTAACATCATACACTATCACACTGCCTTCTTCTTTAGGAGTCAAGCTAATAAAGCTAACCTTGCCTTCAATTGGAAGAGTTGGCAATGCATCTACCTCAATTATAGCTCTTTGCCCCGGTTTCACCTCAATTACATCTATCTCATCCACCTCAACATTCAATTCCATACTGCTAGGGTCAATTAGATGAGCGACTATCTGGGGTGCCATAGTAGGGGGTGAGATAACGTCTCCTTCCTCAACATATACGCTGGCTATTATGCCATCAAACGGGGCGGTAATAGTTGCTTCATCAAGCTGCTTCCGGGTAGTCTCCAGGGACTGCTCGGCTAGCTCCAGAGACTGTTCGGCTAGTTCTAGAGACTGCTTGGCTAGCTCTACCTGCAGCCTCTTTATGGCTACCTCCTCTGTGTCAGGGGCAGACAGCATCTCATTTAAACTCACCTCAGCCGCCCTCAGCGTTTCCTCGGCATAGGCTACTTCGTTAGTCCAAACCTTTATATCGTGTGTTGTCAAAGCCTGCGCCAGTATCTGTTTAGCATATTCCAGGTAGCTCTGAGCGTCACTTACCGCAGCCCGTGCTGTGTGAATTTCTGGCTGAGCATATAAATCTTGAGCTGTTTCCAGTTCGTACTCAGCTGTTTGCAGAGTTACCTGTGCCTGGGTTACGGCTACTTCTGCCTGGGTCTGGGCCACCTGTGCCTCGGTTAAAGCCAGCTCCAGGGAATCGGTCTCCAGCTTGGCGAGCACTTCTCCCTTACTGACCTTGCCACCTTCCTCAATATATACCTTATCTACCCTGCCACCAACGCCAAAGGCTAGCATTGCCTCGTTGGAAACCTCTAGGTTACCACTGCCGCTAACAGTAACGGTCAAATCACCCCGCACCACCTCAGCTAACTGCTCAGTAGCCTCCTGCTCACTGCCGCCAAGTGGATTACAGGCAGTAACACTGGCTAAACCCAGACATAGTAGAAAAATAGTCATTATTCGCCAACTTTTCACTTGGTCACTCCTTTTTGTTCTTTGAAACACCCTTTAAGTAAATATAGCCAAAAGCAACTGAAATAGCAAGAGCTTCAACCCCAAACACAGGTTCAGGGTAAAAAGGAGGCAATCAGCTGTAGCAGTATGATGGCTACCAGAGGGGTCAAATCTAGCATGCCGACTCTGGGGACAATACGGCGCAGGGGTGCCAGGAGGGGCTCGGTAACTTGATATAGAATATTAGTCAGCATATTGGTTGGGCTTGGTGAAAACCAGGACAGGATAGCCCGTAAAAATATAGCTAGGGTGAGCGCCTCACACAGAAGCTTGAGGAAGTTAAACAAGAATGTCACTGCTGCTCACTCCCTAATCTCTTGGCTTTGTTATGAGCGGCGCTTACCGCCTGGCTGAGCAGGTTGGCAAATCCTCCTTTCTCCAACTCAAGTAGAGCTTCAGCCGTGGTGCCACCGGGGGAGGTAACCATCTTTCGCAACTCGGCAGGTGTCCTGCCTGACCCTTGCATAAGGTGAGCCGAGCCGAGCATTGTCTGCAAAACCAGTTCCTGTGCCACATCGTGGGGAAGACCTATCTGCACCGCAGCCTCAACCAGTGCCTCTACGAAAAGAAAGAAGTAAGCCGGGCCACTGCCACTTACTGCGGTAGCCATGTCAATATACTTTTCATCATCAACATAAATTTCCTTGCCTATTGCACCAAGAATAGAACTTGCCCAGCCTCTTTGCTGCTCGGTTACCTCGGCAGTAGCTGTCCACACGCTTATGCCTTCACCAATCTGGGCCGGTGTATTGGGCATAGCCCGAATCACACGGCTATGCTTTAGTCCCGAACACAGAGTATTAATACTTGCCCCGGCGATGATGGATAATACCAGTTGAGTTGGCTCAAGCTGCCCCTTAAGCTCAGCCATTACCTCAGTTAAATTCTGTGGCTTGATAGCAAGAACCACTACCTCGCCTTTTTCTGCAGCCAGCCGGTTATCACTCATTACTGCCACGCCGTATTTCTGCTCAAGGTGCCGGCGGCGAATCTCGCTGATATCGCTAACCGAGATAGCCTGGGGTGGGCTCAATCCCTTGTCCAGAATAGCTGACAGCATCGCCTCCCCCATATTCCCACCACCAATAAATGCTATTTTCATTTTGGTAACCCTATCCCCTTTATCCCCTTCCCCTTGATAAGGGGAAGGGGAAGAGTTTTTTGTAAGAGGGACTTTGCCCCTCTTTGACATCTTAATTCTATCATAGCATCTTAGTAGCCTTGCCTTCGGTTTTCCTCACTGGTGCTGATGGGGCAATCGGCGCAATCCAGGGCGGGATATCAGGGAGTTTCCCCTGTATAATCTCGTCAATGGTGAGTATTTGTATTCGGGGATAGTCCTTGCCCAGAGGTGAATGATAAAAGCCTTTCATGGCTGCCTCTTCGAGCATCGGGCGAGTTGGCTTTTCCAGCGTAATGAACACGCCGATATCGGACTTCTCCCTGTCTATCACATGACCTAAATCCCGTATCATGCTGACATTGGGATTTTTGCCACCCTTTACTGAGACAATCGCCTTCTTAATCTTGTCCTTCTCGTCCATATAGTAAAGGTAGCCATCAATGCCGGTGTCTGCCCCCTTCTTCTTATTGCCATAAGGCTGACCGCCGACCGTATGGACTGCCCACCACTGGAACTGGTATTTGTTCTGGTCTGCCAGTTCAATAGCACCGGTAAGGTCTACGGGTTCCCCAATAACCTTAAAGGATGGCATTGGAGTCATATTCTTAAGGCGCCATTTCATCAAGCCGATAGCCAGGTGGGTAATGTCAATGCCAATCCACCTGCGGTTCAGTCTCTGCGCCGCTACTATAGCAGTGCCACAGCCACAGAAAGGGTCTAAAACAACATCACCCTCGTTAGAGCTAGCCTCAATTATTCGCTCCAGTAGAGGTTCTGGTTTTTGGGTGGCGTATCCAAGTCTTTCAAGCTTGTTGGCACCAAGCCCCCCTAGACCACGTATGTCATCCCACATGTCCTGAACTGGCTTACCAAGCATTTCATCCAAATAGCGTTTGTACATTGGTATTCCAGTGCCTGAATAGACAATTCTGCCTTCTGCTTCGAGTCGCTCCATGTTAGCCTTGGAATATGCCCAATATCTGCCAGGTGGTGGCAGCTTCCCCTTCCATTCGTACCGCGTATCTCCCCCGGGTTTGGCTGCCGTCAGATTGTCTTTCCAGTACCTACGTCCTTGCTCATCCACATACTTGTAATAGGTATCAACGTATTCTTGGTCATAGGGCGTGTATTGCTGGTTCCAAATGAATTTGTCGGCCTTTGTGTAACGGAGAAGTACATCATGTACACGTCCAAAGTGTCGGGAGCCTTGTCGTGCATCCGCATGGGCAAAAGTTCTTTTCCACACTATCTCATTCCTGAAATTACTTGCGCCGAAAATTGTATCCATAAGAAGCTTCAAATAGTGGCTGGCGGTGGGGTCGCAATGCAAATATATCGAGCCGGTATCCCTGAGCGCTCTTCTTAGTTCAATCAAGCGGATGCACATCATAGTCAGATATGCTGCCATATCTGTCCTCTTACCCACCAGCTTGGGCAGGACTGACATGAACTCCTTGACCTCTGCTGAGGCAATAGGTGAGGCAGCGATTTCCTGCAAAGCCCGCTCCGATTCCAGTCCCCAGTGCCAGGTATCCTCAAAGGCAGATATCTGGGCTTGAGATGACTCGCCAGTCGGTTCTTTGAACAGGACATTATAGGTCGCCTTGCTGTTAAACGGCGGGTCAAGATAAATAAGGTCAGCAGAGCTATCAGGAATATATTTTCTAAGGATTTCTAAATTATCACCGTAGTAAAGTACGTTGGTATCCATCTTTTCCTCCAAACATACATTACTTGTCAGGGGGTTGGGTTTCAACTATTTAACTACCAGATTTACCAGTCTGCCTGGGACATATATTATTTTTAAGACTTTTTTGCCCTCCAGGTAAGCTTTTATCCGCTGGCTGTCCAGCGCTTTTTGTTTGGCTTCAGCCTCAGTGATGGATACCGGGACAGTAACCCGGTCACGAAGCTTACCATTTACCTGAATAGGCATAGTGAACTCTTCATCCTTAGCCAGCTCCTCATCCCACTGCGGCCAGCTTTGGTTATGAATACTATAGTCATGCCCTGTCTTCTGCCACAACTCCTCGGCTAGATGGGGGGCGGTTGGTGCCAGAAGCAGGAGCAGGGTATCTATGGCTTCTTTCCAGGCTGAATCGGTAACGTGAGCTGCTTCCCTGGCTCTAGCCAGGTGGTTGGTAAATTCCATAAGTGCCGCTATCATGGTATTAAAGCGCATCTTTTCCAGGTCATTGGTTACCTTCCTGATAGTTTGGTGGACAATACGAGCTAGCTCTCGTTGTGCCTTCCCCCTAGCCGCAGAACTAATCTCCTCACGGCGCTCGTATCCCTCCAGCACCAGGCTCCAAACCCGGTTAAGCCAGCGGCTTATACCGCTGATGCCACTATCGTTCCACTCACCACCTTGCTCCCAGGGGCCGAGAAACATGAGATAGGCACGTACCGCATCAGCCCCGAGCTCAGCAACATACTCATCTGGCGTAATCACATTGCCCCGCGATTTGCTCATCTTTTGGCGCTCAGCAATAATAATCCCCTGGTTAAATAGTCGAGTAAACGGCTCATCAAAATTGACCAGCCCCATATCTCTGAGTGCCTTGATGAAGAAGCGGGCGTAGAATAGGTGCATCACGGCATGCTCGGCGCCACCGGTATAAAGGTCTACCGGCATCCAGTATTTCACTTTCTCAGGGTCAAAGG
>CAZMUD010000067.1:0-6072 GCA_964569715.1 uncultured Dehalococcoidales bacterium
GTGGAAACTGGCGAATAAAGTCATCAAGTCCACTGAATTCAAATAGAGTACCGATAAAAACAATGACCTGGTCACTTTCTTTAAGCCCCCATTTTTGACGAACCTCAGAGCAGTCAACAGAGGGACGGAATAAGTTGGTGTCTATTGGGAAGGGAAGAAACTTTACTTTAGACTCGGCAACACCCATACTGGCTACATATTCTGAGTATTGAGGGGTATTGGGTAAAACCGCATCCACCTTGGAATAGACCTTTTTCTCAAGAAGCCTGGTTACCGGGCGTAACACAGGGTAGGACACAAGGATATTGAGTATATCTATAGACCTGAATACTACCGGGATGTTGAATTTCCTGGCTAGATAGATAGTCTGCAACCCATTGGTAGGAACAGAGTAGAGCACAATAACATCAATGCCCTTCTCCCTAATAGTCTTTTGGATTTCTAAATAATGGGTAAGGGTAGCCGATATGCGGCTTAAGACAGGAATCCTAATGAAACCGGGGCGCCTCAAGCACACTGATGCTCCAGAGAAGGCTCGAGAAACTCCATCAACCTGCTTTGTCCTTAGGCTTCCCAGGTTTAAAAAACCGTCTCGACTCCATCCATTCTCGTAATCAATAGCAAAAACCTTGTGGCCCAGGAGTGATAAAGCCTCGGAAAGGAAGTGTATGTCAAATACTACTTTAGCTAACCAGTCAACTTCGTGAACAAATAAGATATTCATTGGCGCCTCTTCGGTGTAGGCTTTATATTCTCCAGGAGCATAGATAAGCCCTTGATGCCAACCTTTAAATCTCCAATAGAGGTAGTGCGCCGAATTCGCTGCCAGGGATATGACGGGCGCAGATAGAACTCTCTATAGGCTCGCCTTGTCCAATACTGAATGTCATCTCTATTAAGTAGGCTGCTTTCAAACACAGGGGCTATATTTCCACCAGAACCGGCATACACGAAGCTTTCCCAGGGAATATTATCATCCTTTCTGCCATCTAGGTATAGGTCGTAAAGCTTGGTTCCGGGGAAGGGAGTAGTGACAGAGAATTGTGCAAAATCAAGCCTTAGCTTCTTGGCAAACTGAATTGTCTGCCTGATAGTCTCAGGAGATTCTCCAGGAGAGCCAATCATAAAGTAGCCGATGGTTTGCAAGTCAATCTCTCGGCTCAGGCGAACTGCTCCCTCAACCTGCTCCAGACTAATATCTTTGTTTAGAGTATCCAATATCTCCTGCGAGCCTGATTCTATGCCATAGGCAATAGAGTAGCAGCCAGCTTGCTTAATATGGCGCAATAACTCCTTGTCTACCAGATTGACTCTCGTCTCACACGTCCAATGTATTTTCAGCCCTCTTTTTATTATCTCGTCGGCTATAGCGTAGGCTCTCTTCTTATCCAGCGTGAAGACATCGTCATAAAAGGCGAATTCCTTTATGCCAAACTTTCTCTTATGATAAGCGACTTCCTCAACCACCCTTTCCGGGCTTTGACCTCTAAACTTATTACCGAAGATAGGTTTTGAACAATAGCTGCACCGATAAGGACAGCCGCGACTGGTTATAATAGCGGCGAAGGGGAGAGACCGACCGTGCGGGGGATGTGGTTTATATCTTCGCCAGGGAAGCAGGTGGTAGGCAAGGAAAGGCAGAGAATCCAAGTCAATGTTTCTAGACCTTGCCGGATTGCTGACCACCTCACCATCCTTTCTGTAACTAATGCCCGGAATATTGTCTAGTGGTTTCTTATATTCCAGAGCGGGAAGTAACTCGATAATGATTTCCTCACCCTCTCCCCTGACTAACAGGTCAATTTCAGGGGCAGCAACCAATGTTTCTTCAGGGAGTAATGTAGCATGGGCACCGCCAAGGACTATGGGCAAATCAGGGTAGGCTTTTTTCAGGTGGTGGGCAATAGCTATGGCAGTATTTATAGTGGGGGTCATAGCGGTAAGTCCGATGATGTCGGCATCACTTACCAGTGGAACCACATCCTCCGGCTTGAGCTTTAGCGCGTTGGCCTCCAGAACGCTTACATGGTAACCCTCTCTTTCCAACACCGCTGCTATTAAGGCTAACCCCATAGGGGGCTGCGGGTATTGAGTGGATTGGGTAGGATTTACTAAAGCTACCTTAAACATTCTTCTCTACTTTAAGCCATAAACTTTCTTCATCCAGTCAATGGTTTTTGGTATTCCCTCTTCTAATGGGACCTTGGGGTCGTGCTTCAAGTCCCTTCTTGCCTTAGAGAAGTCCATATGTTTGACTCTGGTGGTAAAGGGCTCTGCCTCTTTATAGATAACCCTGGAATCATCCTTGCCCAGATATTTGAGGATGAGGTCAGAGGCATATCTAATATCATGCTCCCATTCCTCTTTGCCACCAATATTGTAGACCTCTCCCGGCTTGAAGTTATCAATAATATTGGCAAAGGTGCGGCAGGTATCTTCAACGTAGTCAAAGATGCGTTTATGCCCTAGATAGACGGTGTAGGACTCATCTCTTAGTGCTTTATAGATGAAGGCAGGTATTACACCACGGTAGGGGCTGTAGTGTTCATGAGGTCCATAAGCATTGACCGGACGAACCCTGACTGTTTCGGTACCAAACATATCCGCTGAGTTTAATACTTGAAGTTCTCCCACCCACTTGGTCATGGCATAGTCATTCATTTGTTTTATGGGTATTTTGTCCATGACATCCTCGCTCATTACCCCATCATAGTCTCCATACACTTCAGCGCTACTAAAGAATATCATCCTAAACTTTTTCTCTTCCTGAATTCTTATCATGTTCTTGGTGCCAACGACGTTGGTCATCCATAGGTTCTCGTAGTAATCCTCGCCGTTCCAACGTCCGTATTCCGCCGCCAGGTGATAGACATAGTCAAAGTTGTGCTCTTCGAAGAGCCTACCAAGCTGCCGGTGTTTGCTGACATCGCAGCGAATATAATTTGGTCCCTCTGAATGCCCCAGGTCACAGACCCAGACCTCGTGCCCTCTCTTCCTAAGTTCAGGGGTAAGGTTTGAACCGATAAATCCCAACCCACCGGTAACCAGTATAGTCTTGTGTCCAGAGTCTTGAGTCACTAGTCAACCTCCTTTTAGATACCTTACGAAACCAGAGATGAGTCTTATAGTTTCCTCCAACAGTTCATATAATTCCTTAAAGGTAGCTTCTGAGATATATTCTAAATCAAGAGCCACATAAAGTTGACTCTGCATCTCAGAGGCGGAGCCTTTGGCAACATGCAGAAATTGAATAAATTCCCTGTCGGTTTGCCTGGAGAAACCTTCAGCGATATTGCTCATTACAGAAATAGAGGCTCTCCTAATCTGATCCTTTAAGCTGTAGTCCTTAGCAAAATTCCCTCTGCTGGTAACTTCATATATGTCCCTCACCAGTGTTCTTGCCCTTTGCCAAGCCGTGATATCTTCAAAACGCTTTATCCCCGTCATTATATCTGAGACTCCTGACTCTAGACTCCTGACTCTACTATCTCTACAATCTTCCTCCCGGCAGTTCCATCTCCGAATGGATTCTGCCAGTTATTGTCTCTACCAAGCATCGCCTTTGAGCATTCAAGTATTGTCTCAGGAGAAGCACCAGCCAGGATATTAGAGCCAACCTCGAGTGTTTCCGGTCTCTCAGTGTTATCCCTCAGGGTAACGCAGGGCACGGTGAGGATACAAGCCTCCTCTTGAACGCCACCAGAATCAGTCAAGATAAGACGGGCACTGCTCTCAAGTTGCAAAAAACCTAGGAAATCCACCGGCTCAGCTAGCATGAGGCGTCGGGGCTGAAGTCCAAACTTAGTCATCATCTTTCTCGAATGCGGGTGGATAGGGTAGATTACTGGCGTCTCAAATTCAGCAACTACTCGGTCAAGACCCTCCAAGATAGAAGCAAATCTTGCCCGGTTATCGACATTCTCTTGCCGATGGAGGGTTACCAGAAAATATTCCTGTGGCTTGAGGCCTAAAGCATTAACGGCTTTAGCACTGGCTCTGGCTATTTCTAGGTTCTGATAGATAGCATCAACAATAGTGTTGCCAGTGACAAATATTCTGTCCTCAGGGATACCCTCACCCCTCAGGATTGCCTTTGCTTTCTCTGTGGGAGCAAATAGGAAGTTGGAGCAGTGGTCAGCAAGAATACGGTTTATTTCCTCGGGCATATTTCTATCATAACTGCGAAGTCCAGCCTCTACATGTCCCACTTTTATGTAGAGTTTAGCCGCAGCCAGTGCTCCGGCAAGCACACTATTAGTATCCCCTTCGACCAGGATAATGTCTGGGGTTTCCTTAAGCAACACTTTCTCGATGCCGACAAGCATTTTGCCCGTCTCTTCGGCATGGGAGCCGGAACCCACATTAAGGTTATATCTCGGTTTAGGAAGCTCAAGCTGTTCAAAAAAGACTTTATCCAGGTAGTAGGAATAGTGCTGGCCGGTATGAAGAAGAAAGAAGTCTGCCTGTTTTCTGCCAAGTTCCCTTATCACTGGAGCCATCTTGATTATTTCGGGACGAGTCCCAAGGATTATAGCAATCTTCATTTACCAGACTCATCTCCTAGCCGACTGCACTCAAATATCACCGTTCCCCCTTCGGTGTATGGTGACCCGGGGTCGACACACTGGATATAGGCATGCTCCGGGTCTTCCGCTCTGGTTAATCCAAGCTTCACTGGGCACCAGTCATGTTCCAGTATGGTAACATAATGAAGTAAGGTTGATAGGGCATGAGTGCAGAGGGCGTCTGTTTTATCCAGCACTATCTTCGGGTCGTCTATTACTATTCGGTCACCCACCTCATATACCGGGCATCTCCCCCGTATTTCGCAGACCTTGATTTCAAGCATGCTTTCTGACCCCTGGCAATGCTTCTGGATTCAAAGAGATGACTTAGCCCTTTCGTTTTGCTAGCACGTTTAGTATTATCCCGGTGAATACACTGAATGCACCGATAATAAGCAGTAAGATTGATACCAGGGCAGTACCTGTTGCCACTCCTCCTCCCGCGGAAGAAATGCTAAGCACCCTGATGCCAGCAAGTAAGCCAAGCACCATCAGAATGGCACCACCCAACCCGAAGAAAAAGAGGGGTCTCTTCTCGGAAATCATGGCAATTATGCGACCCAGAACCTCAAAGCCGTGTACTACCGGATTCATGGTTGAGCCATCCCCAGTGTATCTAATAGAGATTGGCCTCTCTGTAATCTTAAGACCCTTCTCAGCGGCATCGGCTATCATCTCTGCCGATACAGACATTCCATTTTCCCTCAGCTCTAGGCTAGCTATCGCCTTCTTGGAAAAAACCCTGAATCCAGACTCAGAGTCGGAGAGCCTTTTCCTCGACAGGATGTAGGAGAAATAGGAAATGACCCTCAACCCGATACGGCGGTAGCGAGGGATATTGGCCGTTTGCTGTTCCCTTGAGCCGATAACGAGGTCAAAACCCTCTGAGATAGGCTTGATGAGGTGGGGGATTTCATCAGGATTGTGCTGAGAGTCAGCATCGAGAAGCAAAAGGATATCGGGTTCCCTTTTCTTTGCCTCGGCGAGGAGTGTCTGAATGCTAGCTCCGTAACCTTTATTTTGCTTGTGCTGAATCACAGTGGCCCCGGCAAGCTTGGCAACATTTGCCGTTTGGTCTGTGCTACCATCGTCAACCACAATGACCTCATCTACATATTGCCTGGTTTTAAGTACAACGGTGCCAATATATTTCTCTTCATTGAAGGCGGGGATAGCGGCTATAATTTGGGGCATACTCTCCTGAGAAGAGTGAGACGACTGTTTCATCACATCTCCATAATCGTGGTGTATTCCACGCTTAACCGGAGGTCTTCAAGGCAAGCTCAAATGGGTATTACCTAATTTAGCGCCTTGAGCCTCGGCTATTCCTTCTCGCTCTCAATCCCCGCCTCTTTAAAGAGCCTCTTAAGCTCTCTACGAGCAAGGCGGGTGAGCTTACTGCCTTGTTTCTCCCAGCGCTGAACTGTGGAGAGGCTAACATCTATTTCCCGTGCCAGGTCCTCTTGTGACCAGCCTCTCTTCTCTCGCAGCGCCTTCACCTTTTCCT
>CAZMUD010000068.1:0-6000 GCA_964569715.1 uncultured Dehalococcoidales bacterium
GTGTTTATGCTGCTTTTTGTGGCTATTTTTAGCGGCGATACCATTTCAAGTTACCCTATTGGTGTGATTGATGACGACAATACTCCACTGTCGCAAGCCTTCATCGATGAAGCCCTGGCCGAGGTACCAGCACTGGAAGTTTCTAACTATGACAACACTGTTACCGCTATGGAAGACCTCAAGTTCGGTGATTTAACAGCCTATGTTGTCATCCCGCAGGGTTTCGGTGAGCAAATATCCCGGAACTGGCAGGGTGAAGAAGCTGATATTACTCTTCAGATGACCTATGATGAAAGCGACCTTATGCTATCGGAACAACTCATTTCCATCATGAATGTCGTTACCCGTTCCTTTGCCCGCATTGAGATACCGATAACCATTAATGCTAACCCTATCCATATAGAGACTGAGATAACCTATGCTGATTTCATGGGGCCTGGAATAATAGTCTTCGGTATTTTGATATTAATACCTACCTCAGCCCGGATAATGGTTCGTGATAAGGAAAAGGGCTTTCTTGCCCGCCTACTGACCACTCCCACCAAACCCGTGGAGTTTATCCTTGGCTACTCTCTATGCCTGGTTGCTGTCGCCATTGCCCAGATAATCATCTTCATGGTAGGTGCCTGGTCGCTCGGCATGGCTATAGTCGGCAGCCTGTGGCTGGCATTTCTCATCTTTTTCCTCACTAGCCTGTGTAGCATCGGCATCGGCATGGTTGTTGCTTCACTCTCCAAATCTGAAAACCAGGCTGAACCTCTTTGCTGGCTGTTTGCTATGCCGCTGGCGATGCTTTCCGGGTGCTGGTTCTCTATAGAAATGCTGCCTTCATACCTCAGAGCCATAGCTAACGCCTTCCCCTACGCCCATACCATTGGTGCCTCAAGGGCTGTTCTCATTCGGGGGGTTGGGCTGGAAGCAATAAGCAGCGATTTGTTGTTCCTGGTTGGCTGGGCAGTGGTTATTTTTGCCATCGGCGTTATCCTGTTCAGAAGGAGCATGCGGAGCTAAATTTTAATAGCGCTCCTTCGGAAATTAAAATATGCAGAAGGACGCCTAATTATCGCCCAGTTATCCACGACCAGAGGGAGTGCCAGGGTTTCAGCTTAATCAGCCCAATAGGTAGCTCCAACTGAATCTTCTCACTCACTGGAAACGCATTTATCTTATCCACTTCTGCTTTCAAGCGGAATAGCTCCTCCTGATGGTTATCCCCGGACAATATCTCATCAATGCGGTGCACCATCTCCGAGCCCGCCTTAATCCGCTTCTCCCCTGCCTCAGCCATCCCTCTAGGGATGACCCCATATTTTGCTTTCAAGCGGTTGAGGCGCAGAATGGCTTCATAAGCAGTATCTACAATCTGCTGGCGTGTCATCCACTCTGTCTCGTAATTCAGGGAATACTTCCAGCTTGGTGACAGTAGTGCTTGGCGATGCTCCTTGAGTGTCCGAAACAGGATGCGGTAACCATAGCGCTCTGGCTGCTCGAAGCCAAGACTGCCAGGGTCGAGGAAGGGTGATATAGGAGCAATAAAAAGGGAAAGCCTTTTATCTCCCCTGAATCTCTCTAACAAGGAGCCACAGTAGTCAATGGTATCCATTACCGACTGTGGGGTTTGCCTGGGTAGCCCAATCATAAAGAATACATCCAGTCGCCCGCAGCCAGCATCAAGGGCATCGCTCAGGGTCTGTTCTAGAGCCTGATTGGAATAGTGTTTGCCAGCAGCTCTCCTTACTTCGGGGTCGTGAGACTCGGGAGAAATCTCCAGGCAAAAGTTAGGCGACGCTAGGCTCATCTGGCGCAGCAGGTCTCCTGAGGCGGGAGAGAATAGTTCAAGGATGAGTTGATTTTTCAACCTATCCTTCTGAAGCAAGCGCAAAAGCTCATAGGCATAGTCGTCTCCTGGTTGACACAGGTCGCCCAGAATAAAAATAGGACCCCTGCTGAAACGCCCAATCCGCTTTACATCCCGGGCGACTGCTTCCGGAGAGCGGAAGACAGCTTTTTCACGATTATAAAAGTGTCGGAAGGCTGAGGCAGAGCCTCCGCAGACAACGCAATTTTGGGTGCAGCCACGGCAGGTAAGCACAGCCGTGATTGGATAGCGAAGCCAGCCCTTAAAGGGAATGTAGCTGGCAAGGTCGCGGTGCCTGATAACAGAGCGTATGATACTATCGTAGTGATTGACCATAACATTACTGAGGTCAGTGGGAACATAAGAGAAGGGGTTTTCCTGCATCCTACCCTGGCTATCCCGCCAGACAAGGTTGGGCACTGCTTCAGGTTCCCTTTTGTTCACAATGCAATCCATTAGCTGTCGGAAGGGGTCTTCGGTAGAGTCACCTCTCAGCACATAATCTATCTCAGGGTATTGGAGTAGCTCCTGATAGTAATAAGAGGCTGAAAACCCGCCTACTACCACCTTCGCCTCCGGGTGGTATCTTTTCACGAGCTTCGCTACCTCAATAGCACCATGGGCATGCACCAGCCAGTGCAAGTCAATACCGAAGACCGGTGCTCTCAGGCGCTTTATCATTGCCTCAGCATTGAAGTTTTTATTATTTAGCATGCGCCCGGCGAGGTTAACAATGCGCGCCTGATAGCCGGCACGCTCCAGATACTCGGCAATGCTGGCAAAGCCGATAGGATATAGCTCGAAAACGGGGGAGGAAGGAATCAGGTCACTAACCGGACCATAAAGGATAGTTTTCTGGCGAAAGTCATACACACTGGGCGGATGAAGCAAAATCAAGTCGGCTGGCATTATCCTACTTCAAAGACCTTTGCCAGAATATAGCCGATGCCCAAGAGCAATTGAGTTAAGAGAACAACCAGAACATTGTTAGCCATCGCTGGTAAGAGCTTATCCATGTCTTGAGACTTCAGTGCACCCTGAATTGCCTTTATGGCAAAGGGAAGGGTTAGCAAGGCTATTAGAGAGAAGACTGGCATTACCCCTGCCACTACACCGCCGATTATCCACAGGTAAACTACCACCGTCAGCACTGAGTAGAGTATGCTTGCCTTTGCCTTTCCCATAGTGATAGGTGAGGTTTTTCTCCCTGCTTTTTTATCGGCTTCCACATCGGGAAACTCATTCAACAGGAGCAGGTTATGAACCAGAATGAAAGGGAGTACGGATACTAACGCCACAGACCAAGTGTAGGTAGTAGTCTGGACAAAGTAAGCCCCCATAACAGGCAGAGCCCCCATCCCTAACCCGGGAGCCCACTCAGGCCATCTCAGCTTGAGGATAAAGGGTGTATAGAGGAGGATGCATACCGCCGCTACTAGCAGTAGCGGCAGCAGGAGCCAGCCTCTATCTAGGGTCATCACGAAATAAACACCAATCGGTATGGCTAGTAAGAAAGAAGCCAGCCCGAGCCACAAGACCTGCCTTGGCTTGAGGGAAGTAGCAGGCAAGATGCCACTACCCCCACTGAAAGGGGTTCTTTTAACCTCAAGGTCTATCCCACTTCTATAGTCAAAGTAGTCGTTAAGAGTATTGACGCTAATATGAGCTAGGAGTATCCCAGCGAAAGCCAGCACAGCATAGCCAAGATGAAAAGCACCATCATACCAGGCAATGCAGGCGCCCAGGAACGCCAGCACCACAGAAAGAATCAAGAACTGCGGTCTGGTCTCTAGGAACCATATTTTCAGCTTCATTTTTCCTCCTTATGAGCCGTTGCCACATGTTTCTGCCAGCATTCCTCATGCACATAAACAGCACATCTAGCACAGTAGTAGATATGGGCTCTAGCTTCCTTTCTACAAACCGGGCAATTCATTGGCTACCGCCTGGCTATTAACAACTGGGCTATGCCGCAACCAAGCACTGCCGAACCCAAGACGATATTCGAGGTTGGTGATGGACACACAAAGCTACTCACCACCAGCACCCCCAGCACAATTTGAGTAATGGCGAGCTTCATCGCTCATCTCCCTTCACTATTATCCCAGAGCAACTCACACATCTCCCGGCTGCTATCTTATTCTCACCTTACTACCCACCTCAGCATTGAGAAAGGCTCGTGCTGCCAACTCCACCACAGCCGATTACTAGCTAACTCTGAGGCTTATTATAGCGATAATAATAAATAGCACTACCAGGACGATGGTAAGCTGAAATAATGTCTTTTCTACACCTCGTTTGGTCCGAAAGACGGTATCAGCCTGACCAAAGATACCCCCTAGCCCCCCACCTCGAACCTGAAGCAGGATAGCCAGTACCAAAGCTATAGACAACACAATCTGAGCTACACTGAGGTAGTCTTGCACGTTATTCTCCCTCTAGCTTTTTCTTCAGTAATTCGTTCACCAGCTGCGGATTGGCACGACCTCTGGTGGCTTTCATTACCTGCCCGACCAGAAATTTAAGTGCCTGCTCTTTCCCTGCCTTATAATCTTCCACCGCCACACTGTTATTATTTATTATTACGGTGACCTCCGCTTCAATCGCCGCAGTATCACTGATTTGGCTTAGTCCTCGCCGGGTAATAATCTCATCGGCGTTCTTACCGGTTTCGAACATTTCCCCGAGCACAGATTTGGCAGTGGCGGCGTTAATAACACTATGCGAACTCAATATTAGCCCAGAAAGCTGCTCAGGGCTGACTCTTTTCCCGAACTCGTTCATATCGCTGTTGGTAGCATTCATTATACGGCTGACCTCACCCAAAAGCCAGTTACCTACCTCCTTAGCCCCTTTACCCTGCGGCAGTTTCTTACTCCCCTCAGTTTTCAGACAATCTTCAAAGTAATCAGCCATTGCCCTGGAGCTGGTAAGCAGGTTGGCGTCATAGAGTGACAGACCATATTCAGCTACAAACCGATTGTGCCTGGCTTCAGGTAACTCAGGCAGTCTTGACCTTATTTCCTCCACCCACTCCTGGTTTAAGACTAGAGGGGGAAGGTCTGGCTCAGGGAAGTAGCGGTAGTCATGGGCATACTCCTTACTGCGCTGCGAAACAGTTTTACCCTTCTCCTCCACCCAGCCCCTGGTCTCCTGAACGAGTCTCCTGCCTTCCTCGGCTGCCTTTATCTGTCGTTCAACTTCATATTCCAGAGCCCGGTAGACTGCCTTGAAGCTATTCATATTTTTAACCTCAACCTTGGCCATAGACTCCGGGCTGCCCTCGGGACGGATACTGATATTGGCATCACACCTGAAGCTGCCTTCCTCCATATTTGCCGTGGATACACCCAGGTATTGGAGTATGCTGCGCAGCTTGATAAGGTATTGTCTGGCTTCCTCCGGGGAGCGCAGGTCAGGCTCACCTACAACCTCCATCAGCGGCACTCCGGAGCGATTGACATCCACCAAGCTGTAAGCTTCCCTATCCGGGGAGGCGTGGTGTAACAGCTTGGCTACATCTTCTTCAAGGTGCACATTGGTTATGCCTATCCTTTTCTTTTCACCATTAGCCTCAATGGTGAGCCAGCCGTGATGTCCAATAGGGGCATCAGACTGCGAAATCTGGTAGCCCTTCATCAGGTCAGGGTAGGGGTAGTTCTTGCGGTCAAACCTAGTATATTCGGAGATGGCGCAGTTTAAGGCCAGGGCAGTCATTATCGTATACTCCACGGCTTGCTGATTGATGCTGGGTAGAACGCCGGGCATACCCAGGCATACCGGACAGACATGGGTGTTGGGTGGGGTGTTGGCATAGTCAGCACTGCAGCGACAGAACATCTTGCTCCTGGTCTGTAGCTGGGCGTGTACTTCCAGCCCGATGATAGTCCCATAGTTCATAACCTGTCTCACCCTTAGCAGCCCATTTAGTATAGCAATAATGTGGCTGACTGACAAGGAAGATATTCTGTTTTATCTACCTCACCCCCTTAATATTTAAGAACCCTCCCCATTTATCCCCCTCCCTTAGAAAGGGAGGGGGAATTGTATGCAAGAGAGGCTTCGCCTCTCTTTGACTCTCGTTTTGTATCTCTCTCCTTCAAAGGAGAGGGGGACGAAATTAAAAAGAGGGGCTGACGCCC
>CAZMUD010000069.1:0-5853 GCA_964569715.1 uncultured Dehalococcoidales bacterium
AATGCTAAAGGAAATTCTTAAGATACTTCAGAGTGATGCTCGCATTACTACCAAACAAATATCCACCATCACCGGCACTCCAAGCGCTGAGGTAACCAAGCTTATCAAGCAAGCTGAGAAAGACCGAATTATCCTCAAATATAAAGCCATAGTAAACTGGGACAAGGTGGAAGATGAGCAGGTATGGGCGCTAATTGAAGTCAAGCTTACCCCTCAGAAAGATGTCGGCTTCGACTCCATAGCCGAGCGCATTTACCGCTTCCCGCAGACTCGCACCGTCTATCTGATATCAGGAAGCTATGACCTGTTTGTTCTAGCCGTCGGCAAAACCAACCACGAGGTAGCTGATTTTGTATCTCAAAAGCTTTCCCATATTGAAGGGGTACAGGGAACGGTTACCCAATTTGTGCTTAAGCGATATAAAGAAGACGGTGAGATTATAGAGGAGAAAGAAGGGGTTAAGAGGCAGCCAGTAACACTCTAGAGATAAGCCCCTTAGCTCTATATTACCTAATCAGGAGATTGTTATGTCAACTAATCCCAAAGGTCAGCGCCGGAAATATCATATCTCACAGCGAGCCAGCCAAATATCCCCTTCAGGGATACGAAGGTTCTTCGACTTGCTAGCTTCTGTTGAAGGGGTAATTTCGCTAGGCGTTGGTGAGCCTGATTTTGCTACTCCGTGGCATATTAGTGAGGCAGCTATCGAATCTCTGGAAAAAGGCTACACGATGTATACCTCGAATCTAGGCATGCCTGAACTGCGCCAGGAACTCTCCCGATACCTGAGAAACAACTATAACCTGGAATATGACACTGACGGTGAACTTCTGATTACAGTCGGCGTTAGTGAGGCGCTAGATTTAGCCATGAGAGCCATCCTTGACCCCGGGGACGAGGTTATTATACCCGACCCTTGCTATGTCTCCTATAACCCCTGCATCGTTCTGGCTGGGGGGACACCAATTATGGTGCCCACCAATGAGCAAAATAACTTTGAGATTGGTGCCGCCGATATTGAAGCACGAATTACCAGCCGAACCAAGGCAATCCTCATCGGTTATCCAGCCAACCCTACTGGAGCCGTGATGAGCCGGGACAAACTGTCGGAGGTAGCAGAGGTAGCCCGGCGTCACCGGCTATTAGTAGTCTCCGATGAGATTTACGCCAAGCTAGTTTACGGCGTGGAGCACACTTGCGTTGCCACACTACCCGGGATGAAGGAGAACACTATTCTTCTGGGTGGGTTTTCTAAGGCTTATGCTATGACCGGCTGGCGCATTGGTTACGTGGCGGCTCCTAAAGAGATTATCGCCGCCATGACCAAGATTCACCAATATACTATGATGTGCGCCCCAACAATGGGACAGGTAGCCGCCATTGAGGCATTAAAATCAGGCGAGGACAGTGCCACTGAGATGGTCAAGGATTATAACAGGCGGCGGATGGTCATGGTTAAGGGATTATGTGACATTGGTCTATCCTGTTTTGAGCCTAAAGGGGCGTTCTATGCCTTCCCCTCAATAAAGTGCACCGGCATGACCTCGGAGGAGTTTGCCGAGAGACTACTTACTGAGCAAAAGGTGGCAGTAGTCCCCGGCTCTGCCTTCGGAGAATATGGTGAGGGATATGTCCGCTGCTGTTATGCCACCTCGTTAGCCGACATTGAAGAAGCGCTGACCAGGATGAAGCGGTTCGTGGATAAACATCAAAAAGGAGGCTTGACGTAATGGGCTACTTTACAGTACTGGCGGCTATACCCGGCTTCTTTTTGAGCTCTCTCATCTTCATGGCCCTCTGGGGTGTTATTGCCCCAAATTTCGGGATAGAAAAGATAGGCTATCCTATGGCTATGTTGATAACCATTACCCTTTGGCTGGCGGTAGCACCTCTGGCAGCGGCGGCGGGTCGAAGAGCCAGAAAGTAACTTAAACTATTTTTAGTAAAAGTGATTTTTACTAAAGAAGGCAAGGTGCTCATCTGCTCACCCGATAATGTTGACCAGCTTACTAAAGCTCTGCACGAGGCTAAAGTTATTGGTGAGGTAGTAAAGCAGGTGGGGGAGACAAGGGCAGTTATCAGTTAGGAGAAAAAGAGCAGAACAATGTCAAATGAGAAAAAACTCAAGCCAATGCCAGATGCTAGCTTCAAAATGATGGTGTGGATGTTTAAGCTCATCGATTTATTCTGGAATCCACAAAAGCACGTAAAGAAAATCCCGCTGAAAGAAGGGATGACAGTAGTTGATTATGGATGTGGACCAGGACGTCACACAATACCAATAGCCAAATTGGTCGGACCTGAAGGTAAGGTCTTTGCTATAGATATCCAACCCCTGGCTATCAGTACGGTAAAGAAGAAAGTTGCCGGCGAAGCGTTGTCCAATGTAGAGGCCATTCTGGTTGACTCCTACAATACAGGAATTGAAGAATCAAGCATAGACTTGGTTCTACTCATTGACACCTTTCATACGATAAGCGACTACGATGCCCTATTTCGTGAGCTTCAGCGAATACTCAAATCGGATGGTCTCCTCTTTATGGACCCGGGACACATGAAACTGGAAAGGGCAATGGAAATCGTGGAAAGCACCGACCTTTTCACAATGAGAGAATGCCAGGAGAAGGACATGCTGGTCGCTCCAAAAACTAAGCAATGAGACAGCAGAGAAAAAATAATCGGAGGTTCTTATGCGAGCTATTATCAGTGTTTTTGACAAGACTGGCTTACCTGATTTTGCTAGAGCCTTGAGCCAGTTAGGATTTGAGATATTCAGCACCGGGGGCACACAGAAGGCACTGGGAGAAGCCAAGGTGCCGGTTAAGAGCGTCTCCGAACTTACCGGGTTTCCTGAGATTCTTGACGGACGGGTAAAGACCCTGCACCCGATTATTTATGGTGGTATCCTAGCCAGGCGTGACCTGCCAGAGCATATGGCACAAATAGCCGAGAATAACATTGAAAGCATTGACCTGGTGGCGGTTAATCTTTACCCCTTTGTCCAAACTGTAGCCAGGGAGGGTGTTACCCTCGATGAGGCGCTGGAAAACATCGATATCGGCGGACCAAGCATGATTCGGGCGTCAGCCAAGAATTTCCCCAGTGTCATTGTGATGGTAGACCCAGCCGACTATCAGCCAGTTTTGGAGAAATTGAGGGCAGGCAGTGTGGAGCTAGCCGAGCGTAAACGGCTGGCCCAGAAGGCATTTCAGCATGTAGCTACCTATGATACCGCTATTTCACAGTATCTGAGGCAGGATAGCATGGAAAATTTCCCTGAGGAGATGTCTGTTGCCCTCAAGAAGCGCTATAGCCTGCGCTATGGTGAAAACCCCCACCAGCAGGCTGCCTTTTACGCTGAGCAAGAGGTAGGTGGGGGTAAGAATACTGGCATCACCTGGGCAAAGCAGCTATGGGGTAAGGAGCTTTCCTTCAACAACATCCTGGATGCTGATGCTGCCTGGGGTGCAGTTATTGACTTTGCTGCACCCACGGTAGCTGTTATCAAGCACACTAATCCCTGCGGCTTAGCCAGTCACGAAGATATCGCTGAAGCCTATCGGCGGGCTTTTAGCGGCGACCCGGTGGCTGCCTTCGGTGGCATTGTTACTTCAAACCGGGCAGTTACCCTGGCTATGGCTGAGGCAATTAAGCCAGTCTTCTACGAGATAGTTATCGCCCCGGAATACGAGACAGAAGCGCTCAAGCTACTGCAGCGCAAGAAAGACCTGCGTATTCTCACTGCTGAATTACCATCAGGCTATGGTAAGGCTGAACCAGGCTACCTTGATTTCCGCAAAGTAAGGGGCGGGTTTCTGGTCCAGAGTTCAGACTCGCTACCAGAAGATAGCGTCAGTTCAAAAACAGTGACCAAGCGTGAGCCAACCAAGGCTGAAATAGAAGACCTGCTTTTTGCCTGGCGAGCAGTCAAGCATGTAAAGTCAAACGCCATTATATTGGCTAAGGATAAGACACTTTTGGGAATGGGTGCCGGACAACCCAGCCGTATTATCAGTGCTCAGATAGCTAAAGAAAAGGCTGGAGAGAAAGCCAAGGGTAGTGTTCTGGCTTCGGATGCCATGTTCCCCTTTCCTGACGTGGTGGAGGCGGCAGCTACTGCCGGGGTAACCGCCATTATCCAGCCCGGCGGCTCAATAAGGGATGAGGAGTCAATTAAGGCGGCTGATAAGCACAATATAGCTATGGTTTTTACCGGTGAAAGGCATTTCAGACATTAGTTTGAAGCCAAGCGGGGAAGGTTGAAGGGGCGTAGCCCCTACCTAAAAGGGATATCTTTCTGGGGAAGCTCGAAGGGGTGAAGCCCCTTCGAAAACTATAATTCCCCTTCCCCTTATCAAGGGGAAGGGGATAAAGGGGATAGGGTTACCTTATAAAAGCCTAGGAGGTGAGATTGATAAACAGTCTCAAAAAGGAACAAGGCTATGGCTAATGTGATTTTAGTGGTAGATATGCTCAGGGGCTTCCTGGAGGAGGGCTATCCCCTGTATTGTGGGGCTAGAGCCCGCCGTATAATCCCTAGCGTGCAAAGTCTCCTGGAGCAGGAACTCGCTCAGAACTCTAAGGTATTCTTCCTTTGCGACCATCACGCTCCCGATGACCCTGAATTCAAGATGTTTCCCCCGCACTGTATTGAGGGCACTGTCGAGGCAGAGGTCATTCCCGAACTAGCCGCCTATCAGGGAGAAGTAATACCTAAAAGACGTTTCAGCGGCTTCTTTGATACACCGCTCGAGAAGAAACTGAACCAGCTTAAGCCGGAGAAGTTGATTGTCTGTGGTGTCTGCACCAATATTTGCGTATTGCACACTGCGGCCGATGCCAGGAATCGCGACTATCAGGTAGAGGTGCCTGTTGACTGCGTTGCCTCCTTTGATGAAAAAGCACACCACTTTGCCCTGGAGCACATGGAGAAGACGCTAGGGGTAAAGCTAACCAGCGTGAGGACTAGCCAGATTAAGCCAGCTAAATTTGAGCCTACTGAGGCTGTCTTATCGGGGGAGGCGACTGATGTTTACTTCGCCCACACCATAGAGATATTGCGTCATGAGGCACTTAATCCGGTAGCCACTATGGAGGTATTTTCCAGTCGGGCGGGAATACTCTGCGGCATAGAAGAGGTCAAGGCTTTACTGGCCCAGGTTCTGCCGGAGGGTAATCGTGAGGTATGGGCTCTGGCTGAGGGTAAGGCAATGGACAGAAAGGAAGCGGTGTTGCGCATAACGGCACCCTATCAAAGTTATGGGGTGTATGAAACAGCCATAGATGGTATCCTAGCCCACTGTAGTGGTTGGGCAACGGCAGCCAGGGAGTGTGTGGAAGCCGCTCGCGGAATACCCGTCATCAGCTTCGGTGTCCGCCACGTGCACCCCTCAGTAGTGAGCGTGATGGACTACGCAGCAATTATCGGTGGCTGTGCCGGCTGCTCCAGTGTGGCTGGTGCCAGGCTGGCTGGCATTGAACCATCAGGGACTATGCCTCATGCCCTGATAATAATTATGGGAGATACAGTCAAGGCTACTTTAGCCTTTGACAAGTATATGCCGCCCGGGGTACCCCGTGTGTCTCTGGTTGACACCTTTAAGGATGAGGCTGAAGAAAGCCTGCTGGTAGCTCAGGCACTGGGTGATAGGCTTAATAGCGTGCGACTTGATACCCCCGGCGAGCGGGGTGGGGTTACTCCCGACCTGGTCAAAGAGGTGAGAGCCAGACTGGATTTAGCCGGCTTTAACAAGTTAGGGATTTTTGTCAGCGGCGGCATTAACCCCGAGCGCATTACCTACTTTATTGAGAATGGGGCTCCAGTTGATGGCTTTGGTGTCGGCAGCTATATCA
>CAZMUD010000070.1:0-5727 GCA_964569715.1 uncultured Dehalococcoidales bacterium
CAAACCCCAAATCGCCTGACTCATCTAGGTAAACATACATCATACATTACCCACTACCCCCTTCATCCCCTCCCCAAATGGCGCTCTTATTATACCACGCTCGGTGATGATGGCGGTGATGTAGCGGTGGGGGGTAACATCAAAGGCGGGGTTGGCTGCTTGAATGCCTTCGGGGGTAATGCCTACCCCCTGAATATGGGTTACCTCTTGCTGGCTTCGCTGCTCAATCGGGATTTCCTCCCCTGAAGACAGAGACAGGTCAATGGTGGTGGTGGGGGCAGCGACATAGAAGGGGATGCCATTCTCTTTGGCCAGCACCGCCAGGGCGTAGGTGCCAATCTTGTTGGCGGTATCACCGTTGGCGGCAATCCGGTCGGCACCAACAATGACGCAGTCAATCTCCCCACGGCTCATAAAGTAGCCAGCCATAGAGTCGGTGATGAGGGTAACCGGGATATTAGCCTTCTTCAACTCCCAGGTAGTGAGTCGTGCTCCCTGAAGCAGTGGTCTGGTCTCGGTGGCGAAGACCTTTACCTTTTTACCCTGCTCTTTTGCCTGCTTGATTACTCCCAGAGCAGTGCCATAGCCAGCAGTAGCTAAAGCCCCGGTATTACAATGGGTTAGAATGGTAAAACCACTCTCGATTAACCCGTCACCAAGCTGGCTGAGCTTTCTGGTTGCCTCGGCCTCTTCAGAGTGTATTTTAACTGCTTCTTGAACCAGCGCCGTTCTAATCTGTTCTACCTCTTTGCCAGCAGTGGCTATCTGCTCCATTCGCTCAACAGCCCGGAACAGGTTTCTGGCGGTGGGTCTAGTGTCGGCAATAGTGCTAATGATGCCTCGCAGCTTCTCTAAAAATTCGTCCCTCGCCACAGATTCAATTTTTTGAGCACCTAAAGCTATTCCATAGGCTCCAGCTATCCCAATAGCTGGAGCTCCCCTGATTTTCAATTCTGTGATGGCTGAGGCTATATCCTGATAGCTGTTAAGCTCCAGATAAACCTCTTCTTGCGGAAGTCTGGTCTGGTCGAGGATTTTCAGCCTGTTACCAAGCCACTCTACAGCTAGATTATTCATCTTTATCTACCTCACCCCCGTTTAGGTTTTTAATTGGGTAACCCTATCCCCTTTATCCCCTTCCCCTTATCAAGGGGAAGGGGAAGTATATTCTTTGAAGGGGCTTCGCCGACCCTTTCTAATAGTATACCACCGAGGGCAAAGATGGCTACTGCCCAGCCAGAAACAGAAAAGCATAGCTTGCCACCTCCTTTGAGTAAGACTTCTTTGAGGCATTCGAAGCGTTGACAAGCTATATTTCTTAATCTAGACTAAGCTAAGAAGAAGCGCCTATAGGGAGCTACTAAATCAAAACCCAGAGAAAGGAGTGTGTAAGGAAATGGGACTCAAAACTGTCGAAGAATACAAACAAAGTCTTAGAGATGGCAGAGTAGTTTTCTACAATGGGGAGAAAGTAGAGGATGTTACCACGCACCCTGCGTTACAGGTAGGCGTTGGTACTGCATCAGTTGATTATGCCATGGCGGAGATGCCAGAGTACGAGGACCTAGCGACAGTCACTGATGAAAAGACGGGTGAGCCAATCAGCCGGTACTACTATACGCCGAAGGATACTGACGACCTGCTCAAGCGACACGAGCTTATGGTTACCGGAACCAGGCTGGGTGGCAATACAGTGCCCTTTACCAAGGATATTGGTGCCGATGCCATGAACGCCGTCAGCATGACAGCCAATATGATAGGCAAAAAGGAATATGTGGAACGCGCTGAAAACTTCCGTGCCCACTTGCAAAAGAATGACCTCAGTATGGCTGGTGCCATGACCGATGTGAAAGGCAACAGAGTCCTGCGCCCCTCAGATGAAAAACAAGCCCACCCCGATTATTATGTTAGAATCGTTGATAGAACCAAAGACGGTATTATCGTCAGGGGAGCCAAGGCTCATATAACAGCGGCCCCATACTTCAATGAACTTCTGGTAATGCCCTGCAGGAACATGACCGAGGCTGATGCCGATTACGCCGTCTCCTTCGCTATACCAGCCAATACCAAAGGGGTTATACAGATAGCTCATCCCTTCGCTGCCCACCGGGACCAAGCTGACTTTCCAGTTGACCTTCCAGTTAGGAATCATACCGATTCGATGATAATATTTGATGACGTGCTTGTGCCTTGGGAGAGGGTATTCCTTTGTGGAGAATGGCAATTCGCCATGCCGCTAGTTTATAACTTCGCTACCCTCCACCGCCACACTGGTTGCAGTTACCATATTCCAATGTATGAGACCATGGTTGGAGTAGCCCAGGCCATAGCCGAGTATAACGGTATAGAGAGGGCCCCCCACATAAGACAGGAAATTACAGACTTGGTAATCCAGGTTCAGACCCTGAAATCGCTGTCCCGAGCATCCTGCCTGGATTACGAGATTTATGGAGGCATTCCTATACCGAACCGGACAATAACAAATATTGCCAAATATAGCTATGCTAATAATTGGCATGCTTGTGTGAAGATTATACAGGATATTGCTGGCGGCCTACTTGTTACAGCACCCACCTACCGCGACTGGCAAAACCCCAAAACCAAGGACTTCTTGGATAAATACTTGGGCGGCAAGGCCGGGATACCAACCGAGCACAGGCTGCGAATGTTGCAAATGATTAGGCATATGACAAGACCAGAGGGCGAGGTGGTGGCTATACACGCCGAGGGCTCCCTGTTTGCCCAGCGGATGACCATTTATGCCGAGGCAATGCCTAGTATTCAGGAATGCAAAAAACAGGCAGAGGTTCTGGCTGGAATCCAAACAGACGACTAAAAGGCCTTGGTGAGACTAAACTCGCCAAACAGAGGGCGACTCTTCCATACTGCCTCTAATTATACCTGTTCATAGCTGCTGTCAGGCCTTCGGTGAGGAGGCAGAGAATGGCTTCGCTCACCCGGGGTATGACCCGGGTAATGGTTTGCTTTTCGTCAGGGGTGAAGTCGCTAAGCACATAGGTGATAATGTCAGCCTCACTGATTTCAGTTGAGCCTGTGGTAATAATCGGGCGTCCAATGCCTACCCGAATGCGGAGTAAGTCCTGGCTACCCAGTTCAGCAGCGATGGACTCAACCCCCTTGTGTCCGGCAGAGCCACCGCCCCGACGAATGCGGATTTTACCCAGGGGAAGGTCAAGGTCATCGTGGATGACGAGGAGGTTATCAAGGCTGATATTAAATTTCCTTATCAGCCGGCCAACTGCCTGCCCGCTCAGGTTGATATAGGTTTGGGGTCTGGCTACGACCACCCTGCTGCCGGCTATCTCACCTGAGCCGATTCGGGCTTTCCCCTGCTTTTTATCAAATCGGATGCGGTGCCTCCGGGCAAAGTGCTTCAGACACATAAACCCAATGTTATGGCGGTTATTGGCATAACCCCGCCCCGGATTACCTAAGCCTACAATTAACTTCATGATTTATATAACCCTATCCCCTTAATCCCCTTCCCCTTTATAAGGGGAAGGGGAAGTATTTATACGAGAGGGACGGAGTCCCTCTCAGACGCCCTGTAATTAAAAGAATCTCACCTCTTAACCTCTCTTTTATCTCTCTCCTATTTTTCTTAAAAATGCTTCCTCGGTGAGCCTTTCGGTGTTTAGTTTGTCAGCCTGGTTCAACTTGCTGGCACCGGGGTCAGCCCCGACTACCAGATAGGCAGTTTGCCTAGTAACATTGTCTTTGGTGGTGCCACCCAGGGCTTTTACCCTTGCCTCAGCCTCCTGCCTACTGAAGGCTTCCAGCCTGCCGGTGATAACAAACTCCTGTCCGGCTAGAGGTAGTTCTTCAGGTCTGGCTTTTTCCTCTTCCGGGTTAACCCCGGCATCCTTCAGCCTTTGGATAATTTTTTTATTTTCTTCCTGCCTGAAGAAGGTAATAATACTCTCAGCAATCTTGGGTCCGACGGCAGGGATGGACATTAATTCCTCTCCTGAGGCATCAGCCAGTTCATCAATACTGCTAAAGTTTTGGGACAGGAGCTGAGCCATCTCTTCCCCGACATGCCGTATGCCCAGACCAAAGATAAGCCTTGGTAGCGGCCTATTTTTACTCTTTTCAATAGCTTCGAGCAGATTATCTACGCTCTTCTCTGCCATTTTCTCCAGCTCTACCAAATGCTCTTTTTTCTCTTTAAGGTAGTATAAGTCAGCCACGTCCCTGACCAGCCCCTTCCTTAACAGAGTGGCACTCAGCGATTCGCCTATCCCTCTGATATCCATAGCTCCCCGGGAAACAAAATGCTCTACCCGTTGTTGAACCTGGGCAGGGCAGGCGGCATTAGAGCAGTAATACATAACCTCACCCTCGGGTCTAAACACCTCAGCCCCACATTCGTCACAGATAGGTTTTCCATTGGCATTCCTACGTAGCTTCTCCAAGAGGCTGAATTCCTTTTCTTTGCCAGTGCGTTTGCTTTTTATCGGACCGACCACTTCAGGTATCACCTCACCGGCTCGCTGGACATAAACCCAGTCGCCCTCACGGATGTCCTTACGTCTGATATCGTCTTCGTTGTGCAGGGCTGCCTGTTTAATAACCACCCCTCCCACTGACACCGGTTCTAAGACAGCATAAGGGTTAAGGGTGCCGGTTCTGCCGACACTGACCCTAATTTCTTTTAGCTGGGTGGTGCCCTGGATGGCCGGGAATTTATAGGCTATAGCCCACCGTGGCTCATGACCGACGTTTCCCAGTCGTTCCTGGAGGGCGAACGAATCTACTTTTACTACGATACCATCAGCTTCATAGGGCAGGCTCTCTTTCTTCTCCACCCAGGTGCGGTAATACTCCTCAACCCGGTCAATACTGGTAAGCAAGGCATTATTATGGTTCACCTTAAAGCCTAACGACTTGAGATACTCCATAGTTTCCCAGTGGGTTTCCGGGGTTGCCTTGCCTTCAGCATAGCCCAGTGCGTAGATATAGATATCCAGCGGGCGCTTAGCCGTGATACGCGGGTCAAGCTGACGCACCGAACCAGCAGCGGCGTTTCTGGGGTTGGCAAACAGGGACAGCCCTTCAGCCGCTCTCTCCTGATTTAGTTTATTAAAGCCAGCCTTCGGCAGAAAAACCTCACCCCGCACCTCAAACCGGGGCGGTGCCTCTCTAGCTACGGAGAGGGGTATGCTCCGGATAGTCCTCAAGTTCTGGGTGATATTTTCACCACGGAAGCCATCACCACGGGTAGCCCTGGTAGCTAGTTGACCGTTGACATAGGTCAGAGCCACGGCCAGTCCATCAATCTTATGCTCACCGGTAAGGTTAAAACGCTGACCGGCTATCAGTTTCGAGGTTCGGGTATGCCAGGCAAATAACTCATCTTTGGAGAAGGCATTACCCAGGGATAACAAAGGCAGGGGGTGTTCCACCACACCGAAGGCTTCTACCGGGGCAGCGCCTACCCGCTGGGTGGGCGAGTCTGGAGTCAGGAACTGGGGGTATTTCTCCTCCAGTTGCTTCAGCTCCCGCACCAACCCATCATACTCGGCATCGCTAATCTCAGGGCTATCCAGCACATAATAGCGATAGTTATGATAGTTGATTTGAGACTTTAGTTGCTCTACTTTCTCCTTAACTTCAGCCAAGTCCGTCATGCTAGGCAAACACCATTCAATATAACATAATTATAGCACAGTCTATAGCTAGGCAGAAGATAAACGGGTATAATAA
>CAZMUD010000071.1:0-5591 GCA_964569715.1 uncultured Dehalococcoidales bacterium
CCATCTGGGTGTGAGTGAGCTTATGCATCACTTCCGGGACAAGCTCTTCATCTTCCACTACAAATTGCCCTGTTCCTCTTATCCTTTTACACGGGAAAAGTCTCAGCGACACCTTGGTAATGATACCGGTTGTTCCTGACCACCCCAGGAAGAGCCCTAGGTCGGGTAAGGGATGTAGCGTGAACCAACCGGCAGATATTGAGCAAGAGCCAAATCTGCATACCTCACCGGTCGGTAGGACGATTTCTAGCCCATTAATCATGTCAGAGCTAAAACCGTAGGGCTGAGCCAAGTCGCCCTGACCGTGGATTGCTACGTTACCCCCAATCGTTGCCGGACCTGGTGCCCCTGGCTCTGAGTGTGTGAGAGTGGGGTGATACCTCTCCAGATAGGAGCACATCTGCGCCTGTGAAACGCCACACTCAACGAGGGCGTACCGTGCCTTTTCATTTACCTCTATTATGGTGTCCATCCGTTTCAGGTCGAGTGCAATCCCTCCCCGAAGTGGAACAGCCAGACCAGCTAGTGACAATCCACCCCCCAGGGGAACCACCGGAATTTTCTCCTTGTTTGCCAGCTTAACTATTCCTTGCACTTCCTCTGTTGTTCTCGGCGCAACTGCATAATCTGGCCGGTGAGGCTCTGTTGTCCCCAGGTCATAAGAATAGATGTAAAGCTCCTCCGGCTCAGCGGAAACATGGTCTTCCCCCACTATTTCAGCCAAAGCTTTCTTTACGTTATCCATAATATCACCTCCATCCTGCAGGTTTCTCGCCTATGGCGAGCCGGCAAAGATCGCTCATATAGATGGGCCTTATGCCCCTTTGGGCAACCAGCTCAGCTAGGGTATCCCAGCAAGCCGGGCAATTGAAGACGCAAAGTTCAGCCCCGGCGTTTATCATATCTTCTATATTTCTCCTTTGCACATCAGCAGCCAGCTGACGGCTGCCTTCCTTCCTCTGCCCTAGGATTGTACCCCCACAGCACAGGGCATTCTCGCCAACATACTCTCTTTTGACATGTTCCACCCCTATCAGGTTAAAGATATCATCGACAAGGTGGAGTTTATCCGATGAAAGCCGGGATGAACAGGGACGCTGGTAGGCTACCTTCAAATTCAGCGGTTTGATCTCATCCCTAAGTTCCTTCAACCTGTTGTAGAGGTACTCAAAGAAATGAATGGGCTTGAATGGAACTTCGATGCCCACCGCCGGGGCGTATGAGGTGAAGGTTCCGTAACACTCATCATGGAAAAATATAACCTCTTTGACATTATACCTGGCGATAGTTTCTATCGTCTTCGGCAGCCTCTCCTTTATTACCGAAGTCCTGGCGTCATGGAGGTACATAAGCTGACAGAAAAAATGAAACATTGTTCGAGGATCCGTTGATATAAGGGAGACACCCTGAAAAAGCTTCCCCTGTATTAAATCATTGGTAAGTGGAGCAAAAGTACCCATGCTGAGCACCGGCTCCTTAACCTCTTTGATCTCAGGCTCCCCCCTGAAGGGAATACCTATTCCTACGCTTCGTTTAATAAGAGGCCTAGGGCGGGGCGGTATGTCCATTTCCTCCTGGCGCTCAACGATTAAATAGAAGGGGTGGTTCCCCATTTTGCAGTATTCCTCACAGGCGTAACACGTTCTACAGTCGTGTAACACGAAGGAATCCTCACCGTTAAATATTTTACTCATTTCTGTCTTTGCTGTATCTTTGTCTATATCCATATACTGGCACCTGGTAAGACAATCGCAGGTCACACAGGATAGACATTCGTTTTCATCAAACTTCAATTCATACATTTTTTGGCCTCCTCAAGTAAATCATCGCCTGCACAGACTGATACGACAAGCAATGCTATCTTACTGCTATGGTATCGGGACGTCAAGAGGTTCTCAACGATGTGCCAGTGCTATCCTGACTACTATCCCTCTTTCAAGGAACTGAATGTTCTTTTTCCTTTTGTCGATAACCAGTTAATTGCTCCTTATGCTCCTTCACCGCTACGCCTTGACTCCGATAGCATTATGACACCTATGTTACCTGCATCTCGTATTTAGGCACACCACCCTCCAGGTAAACTACGAATCTGACTTCTCTCCCCTCCATGAGTTGCTTTTCAGATTCAGACCGAAGCTTCTTGAAATCTGTTGTCTCCAGAAAAAGCCTCAGAATCTCCAGCTTCTCTTGAAGTTCTTTATTGCCTCCCCCTGGCGCAAGAAGTTTTTGTACAAGCTCCGCGTGTTTTCTCTTGGCAACCGTCTCAATACAGTGAGACAGGTCTGGAACCAACTCAATCTTAAGCATCCAGTATCTCCAGGTCTTACCTCAGTGTAGTTATCTTAATATCCATAATCTATCTCTCTTCTTCTGGCCTACGTCGTCGCGTTTCTTCCAGACTCAACGGGGTAATCCTAGGTCTTGTGGTATCATATACTGTCATCACGTTTCTAAACATCGAGAATGCTTGCCGTATAGTGTTAATGTCTTCGGGTGGCAGAAGTTTAACAGCACAAGGCCGTAACGGCGTGTTGAGTTGTACCTCGTCTGGCGAAAGCTGTTCTGCTATTCTCGGCACCCTGCTCCTGCTCGAGGCTATCGATGTCTTTAAGCCGTATCGCCTCAGCCTCCTCTACTGACAGCCGTACCTCTTCAAGGGTTCTTAACGGTATGCCGGCCGGCTTGAAGTAGGTTACATCAGGCAAGAATGCCACTCGACGGCATTTCGGCGGCCTGGACATGCTTAATCTCCTAATTTATTATGAGCATATGCTCATTATTCATATTAACATATAGTCCTTAAAGAGTCAATATTTGTCGGTTAGTGAGAGGGAAATAAGCGTGGAAATTCACCAGTAGAGCCTAGCGGATGGAGGTTGAACATAATGCTAATATGTAAGAGAGGCTTCGCCTCTCTTTTTTATCTCTCTCCTTCAAAGGAGAGGGGGACGAAATTAAAAAGAGGGGCTGACGCCCCTCTTAAACACCCCCCATTTTAGGGTCAGGCTCTTCAGCAAGGGTAGGTGATTTCTTTAGAGGGACTTTACCCCTTCAATCTACCGTTAAAAAGGCATCAAATGTGCTATAATTTGTAGGTGTGGGGATATAGCTCAGTTGGGAGAGCGTTGCGTTCGCATCGCAGTGGTTAATGGAAGTCCGATGGTAGCAAAGTATGAAGGAGGGAACAGTGGTTAATTCAATCCGTGTTGACAGAGATATCCCAGTGAAAATGCGGGACGGCGTGACGCTACGGGCTGACATCTACCGGCCGGATGATAGTGAGAAACACCCGGCGATTGTCGTGCGAACGCCGTATGACAAAGTGCCTTCTACTACCAGCGATTATCTTTCACCGTTAGGGGCAGCGTTTGCGGGATATGCCGTGGTTATTCAAGATACCAGAGGCAGATTCGCTTCAGAAGGAGAATTTGTCGCCGGGGCACCAGAAGGCCAGGACGGGTACGATACAATCGAGACCGTGGCTGCCGAATCCTGGTGTGACGGCAACGTTGGGATGGCTGGCGCCTCATATCTTGGGCGGAATCAGTGGCAAGCCGCACTGGAAAACCCTCCTCATCTAAAAGCCATCGCCCCTCACGTAATCGCGTCCGGTGCACTATCTGAGTCCAGAAAGAGTGGTGTCCTTGAGCTAGAAACAGCTATCAGCTGGTCGGCGGCCATGGCCATTGATACAATCGGCAAGATGGCTCAAAAGGGAAAAGATGTTACAGAGATGCTGGGTATGGTTAGATATGTCATGGACAATATCGAGGAAGCATGCAATTTCTTGCCGCTTAAAGATATGCCTCTCTTCAAATTTGAGGGATTAAAGGAAGGGCTCATGAGCCGCTTCAGTAATGCTGACCTGGCAGGAATAAAGTCCGAGGCGGACATCTTATGGGCCTATGATAAGGTGAAAGTCCCCTGTATGCATTCTTCCGGCTGGTATGATATGTTTACTGGCGACACCTTTAGAAATTTTCTGGGCATGAGAGAGAAGGGAGGCTCGCAAGTTGCTCGTGAAGGGCAGCACGTTTTTATGGGACCCTGGGTTCATGGAGCCAGGCTCCACAACTTTGTAGGAGGGATGAATTTTGGCCGGTTCGCATCTGGTGCGGGCTCATTCGCGACGGCTAGGCATATTGCCTTTTTTAATAAATACTTAAGAGGTATTGATAGTCCCTATCTTGTTCCCATACGCTACTTCGTCATGGGAAGGAAAAGATGGGAAAATGCCGACACCTGGCCTTTGCCTGAAACCAAATGGCAGCGGTTTTATTTCCACAGCCGGGGTCACGCCAACTCCACCGCCGGTGATGGTGTATTAAGCAGAGAGGAGCCGGGGACGGAATCTACGGATATTTATATTTATAATCCACATGACCCCGTACCTACAAGAGGTGGCCGACTCAATCCGGACCTGAACCTGGCCGCGGGTCCGCTGGACCAGTCCCTCATCGAGAAACGTAATGACGTGCTGTGCTATACAACACCCGAGTTGAAAGAAAAATTAGAGGTTACCGGCCCGCTGATGCTTCATCTCTTTGCCTCTACCTCAGCAAAAGACACTGATTTTATGGTGAGACTGGTTGACGTTCATCCAAGCGGACTGGCCATTAATGTGGCGGAGGGCTGTATTCGGGCCCGGTACCGAAAGTCTATTCTCCAGCCCGAACTGATATCTCCCGGGGAGGTTTATGAGTATACTATCGACATGGCAGCTACCAGTATTGTCTTTGGCGAGGGACATCGTATTCGCATACATATTGCCAGCAGCGATTTTCCTCGATTCGACCGCAACATGAACACAGGAAATCCTGTTGGAGAAGACGCCGTAGGTATCCCTGCCATGCAGACCATATATCATCAGCCAGACTATCCATCATATATCAACCTGCCAGTAGTACCTGCCACAGGTTAACTAATGTGTCATAATTTTATGTTATAATTTGTAGGTGTGGGGATATAGCTCAGTTGGGAGAGCGCTGCGTTCGCATCGCAGAGGTTGGGGGTTCGAATCCCCCTATCTCCACCAGATGGTGGGCACATTTACCTGAGCTTCGAGCTCGGTACCAGGTGTACAAGACAAAGAGGAGTAAGAGAGCTATGGAAAGGATAAAGTCGTTCTTTAATCCTGGTAGTATAGCTATAGTAGGGGCTACAGATGAAGCAGGCTCCGTAGGACGAATAGTTCTTGAAAATCTACTACAGGCTAAAGATAAACGCAAAATATACCCGGTAAACCCTAACCGGGAAGCAGTATTAGACATTAGGTGCTATCCCAGCGTGAATTCTATATCTGAACCTCTTGACCTTGTTGTTATTGTTACTCCTGCCAAAATCGTCCCTGATGTGGTTGAAGAAAGTGGCAAGGCTGGCGTCAAGGCTATAATTATCATTTCAGCTGGTTTTAAGGAAATAGGAACTGAGGGGAAAGCGCGTGAGGGTAGAATAGCAGATATAGCTAGAAGATATAATATTCGGATAATAGGACCTAATTGCATGGGTTTAATTAGGCCCAGCGCTAATTTGAATACCACATTCACCAAGAGGATGCCCAAACCTGGATATGTAGCCTTCTTATCACAGAG
>CAZMUD010000072.1:0-5565 GCA_964569715.1 uncultured Dehalococcoidales bacterium
AGGGGAAGGGGGATTAAGGGGGATGGGGTTATAAAATAATCTCAAAGATGCTTTAAAAAATAGATGACGGTAGTATGAAAAAATGAGTCTGAACACAGCTAACCGACTAAAAAGACTGCGCCAAGACCTGGCTGAAAAAGAGATTGATGGCATTTTTGTCTCACAACCAGAGAACAGGTATTACCTTTCCGGCTTTGATGGTTCGGCTGGATACCTGTTGATTACATCACAAAATACAGTTTTAGCCACCGACTTTCGCTACATAGAGCAAGCCAGGACGCAAGCCCCCGACTACCAGATTTTTCAGATAACTAATAATGTGCCAGACTGGTTTCCACGGCTGGTAGCTGAGCTAAACTTGAACAGATTAGGCTTCGAAGCCGGACATATTACCTTTGCCATGCATCGACAGCTATCTGATTTACTGAATAAAGCTCAGTCCCGGCTCAAGCTTGTCCCTGTAGATGGACTGGTAGAGTCACTCCGGGCGATAAAAGAGCCTGAAGAAATCGAACTTATTACCAAAGCTGCAGAAACAACCGATACAGCTTTTGAATATATCAAAGACGTGGTTCAGGTCGGTATGACCGAAGCAGAAGTAGCCTGGGAGATAGAGAAATTCCTGCGTCAGAACGGTAGCCAGGCGCTACCCTTTGATATTATTGTTGCCTCAGGCCCAAATTCTGCCCTACCCCATGCCAAGCCTTCTCAACGCCAAATCAATTCCGGGGAGCCGGTATTAATTGATATTGGAGCCAGGTTTGAGGGTTACTCCAGCGACCTAAGCCGCACCATTTGCCTTGGCGTGCCGGATGATGCCTTCAACAAGGTGTATGATACTGTTCTTGGGGCACAGCTAGCAGCTATGGCTATAATTAAGGAAGGTATGAGCGGTGATGAGGCTGACAGTTTGGCAAGGACAGTCATTGAACAGGCAGGCTATGGTGAAGCCTTTGGTCATGCTCTGGGCCATGGTGTAGGGCTAGCCCCACACGAACAGCCACGCCTTGGGCCGAATTCAACCGAGCTACTTAGCTCAGGCATGGTGTTCACTATTGAGCCCGGTATCTACCTTGCCAGCTGGGGAGGGGTGAGGATTGAGGATTTAGTAGTGATGGAAAATGGTAAAATCAGGGTGCTCTCAAAAGCCAAAAAATAAACACTACTGGAGTCAAATATGATAAGCGGCAGTGAGCTAAGAAAGGGAGTTATTATTGAACTGGACGACAAGCTATACCAGGTTATCGACTACCGGCATATTAAGATGAAGCGCACCGCCCTGGCTCGGGTAAAGCTTCGTGACATTCGGGCTGGCCACACTATCGAGCAAAGCTTTCAATCAGACCAGAAATTCACCCGGGCACGTCTTGACTTTCGGGGTATGCAGTACCTCTATAATGATGGGGATTTGTATTACTTTATGGATGAGGAAAACTTCGAGCAGATGCCTCTTAATGCCAGCCAGCTAGGTGATGCCATTAACTACCTGAAAGAAGGTATGTCTCTACAGGTATCTAGTTACAAAGGTGAAATGGTGGGTATTGAGATGCCCATCACTGTTGAACTTCAGGTAGCTGATACCGGCCCTGGTTTTAAAGGGGACACCACCACCGCCGGCAATAAACCAGCTACGCTGGAGACTGGCATTACAATCCAGGTCCCCCTGTTCGTCAACAAGGGAGACATTATCAAGGTTGATACTCGCGACGGCAGCTACCTGGAGAGGGCCTCTTAAACTAACAATGGCTACCCGGGAGGGTTACTTAAAATTGAGACTGGTAGCAATAGATAGCTGGAAAGTTTGAAAAATTGACTAAATTGCTGAAGGCTGACTTTCATATTCACACCAAATATTCAATGGATTGCAATACATCTCTAGAGGATATAATCAGCCGCTGTCTGGAGACCGGGATTAACTGCATTGCCATAGCTGACCACGGTACTATCGAGGGTGCCTTAAAGATGCAAAACTTAGCTCCCTTCCCGGTCATTGTGGCCGAGGAAATTCTAACCCCTCATGGCGAGATAATGGGTATGTTTCTTAAAGAAGGCATACCCAGCGGTCTGTCTGTTGAGCAAGTAATGTCCCGCATCAAGGCTCAAGGCGCTCTGGTATCTCTACCCCACCCCTTTGACCCATTCAGAGGACTCAGACTAGACAGCAAGAGATTAAAAGAGCTGGCGGAGCAGCTTGATATTATAGAAGTGTTTAATGCCAGAAGCCTTCTTCGTCGAGATTCAGCAAAGGCACGAGCTTTTGCTAAGAAATATGACATCCCTGAAACTGCCGGCAGCGATGCCCATACTCTTAACGAAATAGGCAATACCTATGTAGAGATGCCTGAATTTAACGGTAAGGACGACTTTCTCCAAGCTTTGAGAAAGGGCACGATTTCCAGACACAGGTCAAGTCCCTTGGTTCACTTTAGCAGCATTTGGACAAGACTAAAAAAGTCATTCTAACTCTTCTTTGAAGGAGAAAGATACAAAAGGAGAGTCAAAGAGGGGCGAAGCCCCTCTTAAGAAAAATCTTCCCCTTCCCCTTACTAAGGGGAAGGGGATACAGGGGATAGGGTTACCTAATAAAAATAAATATTAAGGGGGTGAGGTTAATTAATCCCTATAAGCTTGGCTGGTTTTCCACAGGTAGAGACGAAGCTGCCAGAGACCTGCTAACAGTGGTAAACAGCAGCATCAAGCGGGGAGAGATTGAGGCTGAGATAGCCTTTGTTTTCTGCACCCGTGAGCCTGGTGAATCAAAAGAGAGCGATTCATTCATTAAACTGGTTGAGGATTATCATATTCCTCTGGTCTGTTTTTCTTATCAGAAATACAAGAAGGCGAGGGGTGGGCACAATCCTAGACCTTCTGAACCCATGCCACAGTGGCGACTGGACTACGATAGAGAGGTGATGAAGCGACTAGAGGACTTCCATCCCGACCTGTGTGTGCTTGCCGGTTATATGCTAATTGTTGGCAAAGAGATGTGCCAAAGGTATAATATGATTAACCTTCACCCAGCGGCTCCGGGCGGTCCCGTTGGAACCTGGCAGGAGGTTATCTGGCAGCTAATTGATAGCAAGGCTAAGAAGACAGGGGTGTTAATGAATCTGGTAACCCCTGAGCTGGACAAAGGACCACCGGTAGCCTACTGCACCTTCTCTATCAGGGGTGAACCATTTGACAGATACTGGCAGGAGATAGAGGGACATCCTCTTGCAGAGATTCAAGAGAAGCAAGGCAAGAACAATCCCCTGTTCAAGCTCATCCGTCAACACGGATTGGCCAGGGAATTCCCCCTAATAATATCTACCCTCAAGGCTTTTAGCCAGGGTAAAATTAAGATAACCGCCGACAAAAAAGTCGTTGATTCCAAGGGGAAACCCATAAAAGGATATAATCTGACCGATGAGATAGACTGGCAAGTAAAAGGGAAGATTGAAGGGGGTGAGGTAGATAAATAATGGCAAACTTTATAGCCTTTGACCTTGAAGGACCGCTATCGCCTCAAGATAACGCCTACGAGTTAATGAAGCTATTTCCCAATGGCGACAAGATTTTTGAGGTTATCAGCCGCTACGATGACCTGCTGACACTGGAAGAAAGAGAGGGCTATGAGCCTGGAGATACCCTGGCTCTTATAGTCCCTTTCTTAATCCTCCACAACATTTCGGAGGCTGATATTGCCAGCCTGGCCGTTAAAGCTACTCTAACCGGCGGCGCGGCTGACCTGATTTCTCGGCTTGAGGCCAGCGGTTGGAAGATATTTTGCATAACCACCACCTATGAACAATATGCTATCCATATCACCCAAAAGCTGGGTATCTATTCCCATAAGGTTGCCTGCACACTATTCCCTCTAGACAAATTCCATAAGACATTATGTAAAGAAGACTCTGAGTTGTTACAGCAGGCTGAGGAAGAAATACTGACCATGCGCCCGGTTGCTGATGATGACCGGATTAAGCAGAGCCTGGATTATTTCTTCTGGGAGAAGCTGCCAGCCACTGAGCTAGGCACAGCAATAAGCGAGGTAAAGCCGGTTGGCGGACGGCGCAAGGTAGCTACCTTAAACAGATTTGCTGAGGCTCATAACCAGCCTTTATCCAAATGGGTAGTGGTGGGCGATAGCATTACCGATTCCAGAATGCTCCAGGCAGTAGAGGAGGCAGGGGGACTAGCCATCGCCTTTAACGCCAACGAGTATGCCCTGCCCTACTCAACTATGAGCCTGGCTTCCACATTCATCAGCGACCTGACCGAGGTGCTTCAAGCATGGCAAAAAGGTCAGCGAAAAGGGATAGAAAAAACAGTAAAGGAGCAAGAGAAAACCGGGGGTGCAGGGGATAGGGGTCACTTTCACTGGCTATCCGGTAGAGAGAACATAGACGAAGTCATTGAGATTCACAAGAGAATAAGGCGCCTGGTCAGAGAGGAAGCTGGCAAGCTGGGGTAAATTTAAGTATAATGAGATTACGGAGGGCTGAGACTCATGGACTCAGTAAGAATGGTAGGCTTCGGGGCGATGAACCTGGATGAACTATATCAGGTACCGAGTGTTCTAGCTGATCACGAAACTACCATAGAGAGTCATCAATTTATGCCAGGAGGTTCAGCAGCAAATACGATATATGGGTTAGCCAAGTTGGGTATTAGCACTAGCTTCATAGGAGCAGTTGGCGACGATGAAGCAGGTAAGTTACTTCTTCAGGATTTTAGAAATGTCAGGATTGATACTAGCCAAATAAAAGTCAAGGAACGTGAAAAGAGTGGTTTAGCGCTTGGCCTGACAGATCAAAAGGGTAATAGGGCTTTATACATAGAGCCAGGAGCAAACAAACTTTTAACGAAAGAGGACATTAGTTTAGAACATGTAGTGAAAGCAGAGTTAATACATCTCTCATCATTCGTCGATGACAGGCAATTTGAGCTACAAAAGTGGGTTGTGAGTAACCTTCCTCAGTCTGTCAAGATTAGTTTCACACCTGGAGCAATATATACAAGAAAAGGAACAGATGTTCTCACTCCGATTCTAGCAAGAACACACATCCTGTTCACTAACGAAAGTGAGATAAAAAAACTTGCGAATACGAAGTTTTTTACAGTTGGAGCAAAACACTTCCTAGACGAGGGTTGCCAGATTGTTATCGTTACTTTAGGGCGCGGGACAATCCAAAAAATAAACACAAGTCAACTAATGTTCGAGTTTGTCCGCCGTCCTAAAATACTATCAACATACGATATGTCTGAATACATAGCCAACGAGAATGAGACTGAACTTAGATTCGCCAGCTATGTGGCAGATGCCAACAATGAATATATTATTGAATCAAAACCAGGGCACAGGGAAGACACCACTGGTGCCGGTGATGCTTTTGCTACCGGATTTCTCTATGGCCTACTCAAAGAGAAGAGTCCCGAAGAGTGCGTACGCCTGGGAGACATCGTAGCTCAATTTTCCATTGCCAAAATAGGAGCAAGACAAGGTCTACCTGCCCTTAATGAACTGTCCCAACGCTACCGAGAGCTTTATGATAAGGGGTTATGACTTTTTCTTCTTGGCTT
>CAZMUD010000073.1:0-1468 GCA_964569715.1 uncultured Dehalococcoidales bacterium
TCTTACCTACACTCCCCCTTCCCTTAATAAGGGAAGGGGGTTAGGGGGATAGGTTACAAAACGACCTCGCTAGAACACTTAAGGATTACCATATTGTAAAAATAGACATAATAAAATATAATTAGCTTTGTAAAACCATGGAGGGATCGCATAGAGGCCTAGTGCGGGCGCCTGCTAAGCGCTTACCCTGAGAAATTGGGGTCGTGGGTTCGAATCCCACTCCCTCCGCCACTGAAGCAATATACCCCCTGGATGAAGGGTTTATATTTTTCAAAACCAATACAGGTCAAAGGACTATGCCGCACTACTATATCTGGACTATAGGCTGCCAGATGAATAAGGCTGAGTCGGAACGGCTCGGCAGCTTCTTTGAGCAGCGAGGCTACCAGGCTACAGCTACCGCTGAGCAAGCTGACATTATTGTGCTCAATAGCTGCGTGGTGCGTCAGAGCGCTGAAAACCGCGTCATCAACAAGCTTAACGCCCTTAAATCACTAAAAGGGTTACGCCCTGGTCTAACCCTTGCCGTGACTGGTTGTCTGGTAAACTCTGATATTGAACAGCTTAAGAAGGATTCCCCCTATGTTGACTACTTTTTTAAGCCCGGAGTCCTTCCAACGGAAGGACCACAGTGGCTGGAAAAAGCCGAACGGACTCAAGTATTACCTCAGCACCCCCCACCCAGTGTCTATGTTCCTATCATCCAGGGCTGTGATAACTTTTGCTCCTACTGTATCGTTCCCTACCGCCGTGGCCGGGAAAGGAGCCGCCCGGTAGCCGAAATAACCAGCGAGGTCGGGGAGCTGGTGCGCCGCGGTGCAAAAGAGGTTACCTTGCTGGGACAAAATGTGGATTCATACGGGCATGACCTGGCTGACAAACCAGACTTGGCTGACTTGCTCAGCGAGCTAAATGCTATAGATGGATTAGCTCGCATACGCTTCCTGACCAATCACCCCAAAGATATGAGCACCAGGCTCATCAATACAGTAGCCTGCCTGGATAAGGTCTGTGAGCTAATTTGTCTCGCGGTTCAGTCAGGTAACAATGACATCCTGAAAGCAATGAGACGGGACTATACTGTGGAGCACTATCGCCGGCTTATCGCCGAGATACGCAGTAAAATACCCGGGGTAGCCATTAGCACCGATGTCATTGTCGGCTTTCCCTCAGAAAGCGAGCAGCAGTTCCAGCAGACATTTAGCTTGCTCTCCGAACTAAGATTTGATACTGTCCATGTTGCTTGCTATTCACCAAGGCCGGGGACCATTGCCGCCAAGGAACTTGAGGATAATATCCCGGCCGTTGAGAAAAGGAGGCGACTAAATACAATTGAGCAACTCCAGGAAAGCATCGCTACTGAAATTAATGCCCAGCTACTGGGCAAGACGGTTGAAGTTCTGGTAGAAGGCAAGAAAAAGGGCAAGTGGCAAGGTCGGACCAGAAGTGATAAACTGGTATTCCTCAG
>CAZMUD010000073.1:1568-5332 GCA_964569715.1 uncultured Dehalococcoidales bacterium
GCGCCTTTAATTATCTTTCTGGTGCTAGTTTTTGGAATGTTCTATTTTTTCCTGATTAGACCAATGCGCCAGCGGGAGAGGAAACACGACACGATGGTAGAAGAACTTGAGAAGGGAGACAGGGTAATTACTGCCGGCGGAATTTATGGACAGGTTGAAAGCATTGATGAAGATAGTATAGTCCTGAAAGTAGAATCAGGAGCGACCATAAGGGTAACTAAAGGCGGTGTGCTCAGCAGACCAGAAGAGAGATTTGCTTAGCTGCCGTTGCCAGGCTTATGAACCCCATCCCTTTATCCCTCCCCCCTAAAGGGAAAGGTCTTGCCTCCTTCGACAGAGGTTAATCAAATAGGGTGTCTACGAGAGTGAGGTAGGTGAATAAACTCCAGCTATCTGAAGAACAACTTAATAATATTATAGACCTTGCCCTAACTGAGGATGTAGGTCACGGTGATGTGACCAGCGAGGTACTGATACCCCCCGAACTCCACGGGAAGGCATCCATACTGGTTAAGGCCAGGGGAATACTGGCTGGCAATGAAGTAGCCAAGGAGGTATTTCTCAGGGTTGACCCCTCACTTGAAGTTGAAGTGCTTATTAAAGATGGAGCCAAGGTAAAACCGGGAGACATAATGGCTACCGTTTCTGGCAGAGTAACCAGCATCCTCAAAGCCGAGCGGGTAGCTCTCAATTTCCTGCAGAGGCTAAGCGGCATTGCTTCGCAGACAGCCCGATATGTGACCAAAACCCGGGGCTTTGCTGCCAATATTTCCGATACTCGCAAAACTACCCCCGGTCTCAGATTAATGGAAAAGTATGCGGTGCGCATGGGTGGCGGGCAAAACCACCGCTTTCACCTGGGTGATGGCATCCTGATTAAGGACAACCATCTAGCAGCACTACGCGCCCTGGGTATGAGCCTGAAGGATATTGTAGCTAAGGCTAAACAGAATGCTCCTCAGGGCTTAACGGTCGAGGTGGAAGTCAATACTGTTCAGGAAGCCCTGGACGCAGCCGAGGCCGGGGCTGACATAATTATGCTGGACAATATGAGCCCTGATGAAATGAGCCGGGTAATGGACTTAATCCCAAGTGGGGTTAAGACTGAAGCCTCAGGGGGTATCACCCTGGCAAATGTCCGCGCGGCAGCTACGACTGGAGTTGATGTTATTTCTATCGGTGCCCTCACCCATTCCCCAACAGCCTTAGACATCAGCCTTGAGCTTGAACCACAGACACTCAAGCTCTTTTAAGCTACCTCCGTCTGTGACTTCCCGGCACTAGCCAGATAACTATCGCTGTTATCGTCCACCTTTATCTCAGTAAATCCAGTCGCTGACAGCATCAATTGCATCTCATCCTTATCAGGGATGGTATCATTTTGCACCGCCGGGATTTGGCGATGAATCTCGTTAATGCTAGCCCGGCTCCGCCTTAACATCTTCTCGGCAAAATCCGAGGCGATTATTCGTCCACTCTTCCCAATCTCGCTCAGGAGAAAGGGGATGAAGACACCGGTACCTGTCCCCACATCAAGTATTGTGGAACCTGGTCTAATATTCAGGCGTTTAGCCATCCGTTCAAGTTTGGTCGTGTCCTTTTCGGCAACGGTTTCATCCCAGATGGCTGCCTTTTTGTTAAAATACTCTCTAATCATTTTTATACTAAACCTCGGCGTTGGTTTTCCCTGCCAGCCATGCATAATAAATACGATATGCCATCTGTTGTATTTGCAACAAGATGCAATAACATATTAAAAAAATTATTTGCTGCAATTTACACAGCGCCCCAGAATAGCCAGATGCCTCAGGTCAGCAACAAACTTATACTCCTGGAGCAAAGCACTCTTAAGAGGAGCTAGCAGCGACTCATCAAGGTCAATGATGGCACCACATTCCCGACAAACAAGGTGATGATGGTGCCCTTTCTCCGCCGGGTGATACCTAACTCGACCTTCCCCCAGGTCGGTCTCGGTTACCAGACCAAGCCGTTTGAGCAATTCCAGGGTGCGATAGACTGTTGAGATGTTAACATTGGGGTATTTAGCTACAATCTGAGCGTAGATTTCCTCAGCGCTAATATGATTGTTGCTATTTTCAATAGCCGACAGTATCATTATCCGCTGGGGCGTCAGTCGATACCCTTGCTTGCTTAACCTACCAGCTAAATCCCGGGGTTGCTCCACTTAATTTCACCACTTCAACAGACTAGTTAAATTATACCAGAATTAAAATAATTTCTGCAACCCCTTGCATTTGCTATTAGTTTCGCTAAGCACTATTGTCTAAAATTTCCCTCTACTATCCAATAGTATTGTCACCGGGCCATCATTATGGATTTCTACCTGCATATATTGCTGAAAGCGCCCGGTCTCTACCTTGAGCCCGGTAGCACGAGCCTCCTCCACAAACTGCTCAAATAATCCTTCAGCCTGAGCTAGCGGTGCCGCCTCAACAAAACTAGGCCGACGACCCTTCCTAGTATCAGCCAGGAGGGTAAATTGGCTCACCACTAATAGCTCGCCTTTAATATCCAGAGCCGAAAGGTTAAACCTGCCAGCTTCATCAGCAAAAATGCGCAGGCTAGCCGTCTTTTGCACCAAATACTGCGCATCCCTTTCTGTATCCCCACTAGCCACCCCTACAAAAACCACCAGCCCCCGACCTATCCTGCCCACCTCCTCACCAGCCACACTAACCGAGGCTCCAGTAACCCGCTGCAAGAGCGCCTTCACCGACTATATCCCCTTTCTTTTTTTCTCCCCGGGTAACTCTCCTGCACATTTTACAGCAATAGTCAAACTAGGACAATTTAAAATTATCTATCAATTTCACCCCGTTTCCCCTAGACTTATCAGCAAAAAGGGAGTAAAATTAAATAAATGATGGCTGGTTTGATGGGAAGCAGATAACATGTATTTAGCAGCTATTGCTTTATTAGTAGTGGCACGAGTAAAAAAGCGCTGAGCCTAACCGGTCAGCGCTTTTTAGATTAAGGAGGTATAATTATGCAGTCAAGCCTGATTGGGAAAATCGAAAAGGCCAAACGCTACGCCCAAGAGAAAGAGCGAGTTACCTTCTCCGAGCTTTCAGTGAAATTCCACGGAGAGAACGACGACTATATTATTAGTTACAAAGACGGGAAGTGGCATTGCTCCTGCCACTTTTTCTCAAGCTGGGGGCTCTGTAGCCACACTATGGCACTAGAGAAAATCTTGGACGATATGCTTCCCAAAGAGGCTCTGACTACACAATTTGGCAGCACCCTCTAGGTTTTACTACCAGCTTTACCCGTCAACTTGATGCCCAACTATGCTTCCACCTTCCCGGTCGGAAATACGTTACGTAAGCGACCGCATGCAGTCCCTCTCACAGCAGAACCCGCTACCTCCTTCACCATAAGCAACTACCCCTTTTCACTCATCACACCGTTAAGCAAAGCGCCTTTGCCTGCTCAATCGCCCCGGCAACCACAAACAATGAACCGGCAACGCAAATGATATCCTTCTCCCCTGCCAGACTTAGCGCCAGAGGCAGGGCAATTGAAATATCGTCTGTAGCCTGCGCTTCCACTCCGTGCCGGCTAAACTCAGCCACAACAGGAGCTGTGGCCATAGCCCGAGGATGGGTAGAGCGAGTGACAATTACTCTATCAAACAGAGGCACTAATTCTGCGATTATTCCAGCTATATCCTTATCAAACGAGGTCCCGATAATCAAGATAGCTCGGTCAAAGTCAAAGTATTGCTCAAGAGACTGCTTCAA
>CAZMUD010000074.1:0-3858 GCA_964569715.1 uncultured Dehalococcoidales bacterium
GTCAATATATGGAGTGTCCTGCCTGCCACCGAATCTACTGGAGGGGAACACACTGTGAAGCAATGACCAAGAAGCTGGAGAAATTTATGAAAAGTTGACCATAGTCTAGCTTATTGCTACACTTCAAATTACAAAGTTGCCCTGAGGGTTTTTGCATGAAAATTGTAACTGCTGAGCAGATGCAGCAAATAGACCAGGAGTGTGCCAAGATTGGCTTGCCGACAAGTGTGCTTATGGAAAATGCCGGCAAAGCTGTGGCTGAAGAGGTAAGACGAATCCTGGGTGCTATCGACAAGCAACGGCTCTTAATCCTAATCGGACCTGGTAATAATGGCGGGGATGGATTGGTGGCGGCTCGCCACCTTCACGACTGGGGGGCGGGAGTCAGCCTCTACCTTTTTGGTCAGAGACCACCGGGGGACCCGAACCTTGAGCCGGTTCGGCAGCGCGGCGTAACCTGTGTTGAAGCAGCCCAAGGTGAAAACCTGGACGGCCTTGATGACTTGCTGTCATCAGCTACTGCCGTTATTGATGCTCTATTCGGCACTGGTAAGAGTCGCCCGCTTGGTGAGAGTTTACGGCAAGCATTGGACAGGGTGAGTAAAGCCAAAGAGAGGCAGCCAGGTCTCCGCATCATTGCCTTGGATTTGCCATCGGGGCTTAATGCCGATAGTGGAGCTGTAGACCCTGCCTGCCTTTATGCTGATAATACTATTACCCTTGGCTTCCCCAAGCCAGGCTTGTTTAATCCTTCTGGAATAGACAGAGCCGGCAAGATAACTGTAGCTGATATTGGCATACCATCATATCTGGCAGAACAAGCAACTAGTGAGCTTATCACTGACGGCTGGGCCAGGTCAGTTCTCCCCAAACGTCCGCTTGGGTCTAATAAAGGAAGTTTTGGCAGAGTTCTTGTTGTTGCTGGCTCAATCAACTATATTGGTGCCGCCTATTTAGCTTGTAGTGGTGCCATACGAGTTGGGGCAGGATTGGTAACACTGGCAACGGCGACCAGCCTGCAGCCTATTCTAGCATCAAAGCTGACCGAGGTAACCTATCTCCCCTTACCCGAATCCAGTCCTGGCATCGTTTCTCCACAAGCAGTCAGGCTCATACATCAGGAGCTCAGTCATTGCGATGTCCTGCTTCTAGGCTGTGGACTGGGACAAAGCCAATCAGCCATAAGGTTTATTAAGTCCACCCTTTTCCGGTTAAAGTCAGCACCATTACCTCTGGTCCTTGATGCTGATGCTCTTAATACCCTGGCTCAAACTCCGAACTGGTGGCAGCAGTTAGCTGGTGATGCTATACTTACCCCGCACCCCGGTGAAATGGCAAGGCTGGCCGGGGTATCTATAGACGAGGTGCAGTCAGATAGGGTAGGCATTGCCAAAAAGGCGGCTATGGAGTGGCACAAAACAATTGTCCTGAAGGGAGCCTGTACCGTTATTGTTAGCCCGGATGGTCAGTCCAGGATTAGCCCTATAGCTAACCCGGGGCTGGCGTCAGCCGGAACCGGTGATGTCCTTACCGGGGTTATCGCTGGACTGGTGGCGCAAGGTCTAACCCTGTTTGATGCTGCTGCCTGTGGTGTCCACCTCCATGGTGAAGCTGGTGAGATGGTTAAAAACATCATAGGTGATGCTGGCATGATTGCTACTGACCTCTTGCCAGCACTGCCACTGGTTATTAAGCAACTAAAAGAAGACCTGACCGGTTAGGTAGGAGGAGGAAGCTCATGTTACTGGTAATTGATATTGGCAATACCAATATTGCTTTAGGGGTCTTTGAAGGCGAGCAGCTTCGTGCCACCTGGCGGATAGCTACGGGTGTTAACCAGATGGCGGATGAGTATGCTGCCTTACTGCTGAACCTGCTGCATCACGAGGGTCTAGATACATCGGATATTAAAGAGGCATCCTTGTGCAGTGTTGTCCCGCCTTTACTAGGTACTTTTGAGGAGCTATTTGAGCGGTACTTTCATATCTCGCCACTGGTGGTAGGACCTGGGACTAAGACGGGAGTGCGCATCCGTATGGACAACCCCAGAGAGGTTGGGACTGACCGTATTGTGAATACCGCCGCGGCCCATCACCTCTATAGTAGTCCGGTAATTATTGTTGACTTTGGCACAGCCACTACCTTTGATACAGTATCCAAAGAAGGCGACTACCTGGGAGGGGCTATCGCCCCTGGCATAGTTACGGCTGCTGAGGCCCTGTTTACCCGGGCATCAGCGCTGCCCCGGGTAGAATTAGTCCATCCCGAGCATGCTATCGGCACCAATACTATTGCTGCCATGCACTCAGGGATTATCTTCGGCTATGTAGGGCTTATTGAGGGTATTGTGACTCGTATCCAACAGGAATTAGGGGAAAAAGCTATGGTGGTGGCTACCGGAGGTTATGCTGACCTTCTAGCTAGAGAAACAGCGGTAATTGATACAGTAAACCCTGATTTGACACTGATAGGATTAAGGCTTATCTATCTGATGAACAAAGTCTAGCCTGATAAGGAGATAGTGATGTTAACTAATAAAACTATAGTGTTAGGTATAACCGGAGGTATAGCTGCTTATAAGGCGGCTGATATCGCCAGCAAGCTGGTTCAGGCAGGGGCTAATGTTAGGGTGGTTATGACCAAATCAGCTACCGAGTTTGTAAGTCCATTAACCTTTCGCAGCCTTACCAATAACCCTGTAGTCACTGAAATGTTCAACTCAACCTCCGAGTTCAGCATTGAGCATGTAGCTCTGGCTGAGGCGGCTGATATAGTGGTTATCGTCCCGGCTACAGCTAATATCATTGCTCATCTGGCAGCCGGTTTGGCTGATGACATGCTCACCTGTACCGTGCTGGCTACTACAGCACCAGTTGTTGTAGCACCAGCGATGCATACAGAAATGTTTGAGAACACTATCACTCAAGATAACCTGGCTAAACTTAAAGCCAGAGGTTTTACTATTGTTGACTCTGCCTATGGTCGTTTAGCCTCAGGTAAAATGGGTCTGGGTCGTCTGGCTGAGGTTGAGACAATCATCGGCACTATCAAGCAGGTATTGGGCAGGAGCGGTGACCTGGCCGGTAAAGGCATCGTGGTTACTGCCGGTGGCACTCAGGAAGCTATTGACCCTGTGCGCTATGTTGGCAATCACTCCTCAGGCAAAATGGGTTACGCTATGGCTGAGGCAGCCAGGGACAGAGGGGCTAAAGTTATACTAATTACCGCTCCAAGCGCTCTTCTCGAACCAGTAGGGATGGAGGTCATTCATATTGAAAGCGCTGTTCAGATGAAGGAAGCAGTGAGCAAGGCTATTGCTCAGGCTGATGCGCTGATTATGGCGGCCGCTGTTGCCGACTATCAGCCTAAGAGCACAGCTAAAGGGAAAATTAAGAAAGAAGCCGCCGCTGGGCTAACCCTGGAGCTGGTCAGGACGCCGGATATTCTAACTGAGGTAAAGGGCAATTTTCTCAGGGTTGGCTTTGCTGCCGAAAGCGAGGATATGGTAGCCAATGCCAGGCAGAAACTTGAGAAGAAGCAACTTGACATAATCGTAGCCAATGACATTACAGCCGCTGATAGCGGCTTCGGCGTCGATACCAATAAAGTAACCCTGATTGATAAACAGGGCAAAGTGGATAGCCTGCCCCTGCTAACCAAAAGAGAAGTAGCCGACAGGATACTGGACAAGGTGGTGGAGCTTTTAGCTAAGAAGGAGAAATGAGAGGGGGCGAAGCCCCCTCTCCAAAACCCCTCCCCAAAATGAAAGAGGCGCTAAAAGAGAGTTAAAGAGAGGCGAAGCCTCTCTTCTATATCCCTCCCCCTCTCCTTCCTAAGGAGAGGGGGATAAAGGGGGAG
>CAZMUD010000074.1:3868-5220 GCA_964569715.1 uncultured Dehalococcoidales bacterium
CGCGGCCAAGCCTCTTTAATATCCCCCCCCCCCCCCCATTCCTATGGTGTGGGTTTATATGGGGTTGAGGTTCAACAAATAGTCCACACGAAAGGTAACTATGGCAGAATCAACACCAATTCAACAAGAAATGCCCAAAGCCTACGAGCCGGGTAAGGTTGAGCAGAAGTGGTATCAGTTCTGGCTTGAGAATGATTACTTCAGGGCCAGGATAGACCCAAAAAAGAAACCCTTTGTCATCATTATGCCACTACCCAATGTTACCGGTGAGCTTCATATCGGGCATGTCTTGTTTGTTACTCTACAGGATATAATGACCCGCTGGCATCGGATGAAGGGCGAACCGGCGCTGTGGCTGCCCGGTATTGACCATGCCGGTATTGCGGCGCAGGTGGTGGTGGAGCGGCTACTGGCTGAAGAAGGGCTAGACCGACATCAGCTCGGCAGGGATAAATTCCTGGAGGGAATGAGGCAGTGGGCGGAAAGCTGTCGTCAGACTATTACCGAGCAGCACTATCGACTGGGTGCGTCCTGTGACTGGAGTCGGGAGGCTTTTACTCTGGACGAGGGTCCGAGCCGGGCAGTGCGCACCGCTTTTGTCCGCCTGTATGACAAAGGGTTAATCTACCGGGGGGAGCGAATTATCAATTGGTGCCCCCGCTGCGCTACTGCTCTCTCCGACCTTGAGGTAGACCATAAAGAAGTAAGCGGGCATCTATACTATGTCCGCTACCCTCTGGCTGAAGGCGATGGCTTTATCACTGTAGCCACCACTCGTCCTGAGACCATACTGGGAGATACTGCTGTAGCCGTCAATCCCGGCGATGAGCGGTTCAGAGCTATGCTCGGCAAGAAGGTTATCCTGCCGGCGGTGAACCGGGTAATACCAATCATTGCTGATGAAGCTGTTGACCCTGCCTTTGGCACTGGAGCAGTCAAAATAACCCCGGCTCACGACCCGGTGGACTTTGAGGTGGCTCAGCGACAGGAATTGCCCTTGATAAACATACTGAACCCGGATGCTGGTATGAATGAGAGTGCAGGACCCTATGTTGGACTCGACCGGTTCGCCTGCCGTGAAGCCATACTGGCCGACCTGGAGAAAGACGGGCTTCTGGAAAAGGTTGAGCCCCATATCCACTCGGTGGGACACTGCCTGCGCTGCCAGACGGTTATTGAGCCTATAGCCAGTAAACAGTGGTTTATCAATATCAAACCCTTGGCTCAACTGGCTAGCAGTGCTGTCTTAGACGGACGCATTACCATTATTCCCTCCCGCTTTACCAAGGTTTATCTTAACTGGATGGAGAATATTCGTGACTGGTGCATCAGTCGCCAGCTATGGTGGGGAC
>CAZMUD010000075.1:0-5115 GCA_964569715.1 uncultured Dehalococcoidales bacterium
CCTGGGTTAAGGTGCAACCCTAATTTTATAGCTCCGCTGTTAAGCTTTTCCATAGTAGTCGTATTATAGCATTGTTACTTCTGACTGGAGTAATTAAAATTAATATGGAGGTATTTATTAACCCTATCCCCTTTATCCCCTTCCCCTTGTTAAGGGGAAGGGGATGATTTTGAAAGAGGGGCTGGCGCCCCTCTTAAACTCCCTCACTGTGGCTCAAGAGCAAGGAGAGTTCAAAGAGAGGCGAAGCCTCTCTTAAAAAATAATTCCCCCTCTCCTTTGAAGGAGAGGGGGATAAAGGGGGTGAGGTAGATAAATGCTCTCACAAGAAAGACGAATTGCATTTCAGGCTCTCTTATGTTAATATTATAAGGTAAACTTAATATGTTAACCGCTAGGGGTGCTCAAAGGCTGAGAGGCGGTTTGATGCCAACCCTGTGAACCTGATCTCGATAATGCGAGCGTAGGGAAGCGGCAGTGACTTAGACCAAGGGTCTGGTGGTAACCGCCGAAGCCCTTGGTTTTATTTTTGTGGAGGCAGCTATGACTCAATTAGAATTAGCCAAAGAAGGTACTATCTCACCACAAATGGAGTCGGTGGCACAGGATGAGAGATTAGAAGCCGAGTTTATTCGGCAGGGCGTGGCTGAAGGAACGATAGTAATTCCGTCCAATACTAAGCACGCCAATCTTGTCCCTTGTGGTATAGGTCAGGGACTTAGGACCAAGGTCAATGCTAATATCGGGACCTCTTCCGACTATGGCAATACTGATACCGAGCTGGAGAAGCTGCGAGTGGCTATTGACTGTGGGGCAGATACGGTTATGGATTTGAGTACTGGTGGCGATATATCGGCTATTCGGCGGGCTATTATTGCTTCCAGCTCTTTACCAGTGGGCACAGTCCCCATCTATCAGGCTGGAATTGGAGCGGTAGATAGCTATGGTGCCATAGTCAAGATGACTGTTGATGACCTATTCGCCGGGATTGAAGAGCATGCCCGGGATGGCGTTGATTTCATAACGGTGCATTGCGGTGTAACTCAGTCAGCCATTGCCCGGCTCAAGCAGCAGGGGAGAGTTGCCGATGTAGTATCCCGAGGAGGAGCTTTCCTGATAGGCTGGATGCTTTATAATGAGCGCGAAAACCCTCTTTATGAGTACTATGACCGTCTACTTGAGCTGGCCAGGGGATTTGATGTGACGCTGAGCCTTGGCGATGGCATGCGTCCTGGCAGCCTGGCTGATGCTACCGACCGACCTCAGGTAGAGGAGCTGCTTGTTATTGGGGAACTAGTACAGCGGGCTCGGCAGGCTGGGGTTCAGGCAATGGTTGAGGGGCCAGGGCATCTACCCCTGAATCAGATTGAGACCAATGTTCAGTTGGAGAAGGCTATCTGCAAGGGGGCTCCTTTCTATGTGCTGGGTCCACTGGTAACTGACGTTGCTGCTGGCTATGACCATATCACCGGAGCCATTGGTGGGGCTATTGCCGCTGCCGCTGGCACCGATTTTCTGTGCTATGTAACGCCAGCCGAGCACCTTTCCCTGCCTGACCCTGAGGATGTGAGGCAGGGAGTAATCGCCTCACGTATTGCTGCTCATGCTGGTGATATAATTAAAGGGGTGAAGGGTGCTGAAGACTGGGATAAGCAGATGTCCGTAGCTCGAAAGAAGCTTGACTGGGAAGAGCAAGCCAGGCTGTCCTTAGACCCGGAGCGGTCTCGCCAAGTCCACAGTAAGCATAGTTTCGCCGGGTCTGCCTGCAGTATGTGTGGCGAGTTCTGTGCTATGGAATTAATGGAGAGGTATTTAGGCGTTTCAGCGCCTAAAGGTTTCTAGTCTTTAGATAAGCCGCTGAAAAAACCGAGTTCTTAAGTGAGAGCAGAAATCATTTCTATTGGCACTGAGCTTCTTCTAGGGGAAATCACTGATACCGATGCTTCTTATTTGGCTAGCCAGTTGCCCCTGCTGGGAATAGACCTGTATTGGATTTCACAGGTGGGCGATAATCAGACCAGGCTGGTAGAGGTGTTAAAGCGTGCCTGGCAGCGCTCGGAGCTTATCCTAACCACCGGTGGTCTGGGACCGACTGAGGATGACCTGACACGTGAGGTTATAGCTGAGATGTTGGGCGAAAAACTGGAGACTGAGCCGTCTTTAGAAAGTGACTTACGAGAGCGCTTTGCTCGCTGGGGTATGGAAATGCCGCTTAGCAATTTAAGTCAAGCTACTATTATTCCTTCTGCTGAGCCTATCCGTAATGAACTGGGGACTGCTCCTGGGTGGTGGGTGGAAAGAGATGGTCGCATATTAGTAGCTGTGCCTGGTCCGCCCAGAGAATTACAGGAGATGTGGCAGAAGGAAATTCAACCCAGATTGCGTCGAGGTTCTGTATCTATTATCCTTTCTAAAACCTTTAAGACCTTTGGTTTATCTGAGGCAGCAGTTGGGGAACTGGTTTCTCCACTGCTTTCTTCAGCCAATCCTACCCTGGCAGTTTATGCTAAAGCTGATGGTATTCAACTGCGTCTTACGGCTAAGGCTGAAAGCCAAAAGCAGGCTGAAAAAATGATTGCCGGGGGTGAGGGTAGTATTAGGGCGGTCTTGGGTGAATATATCTGGGGAACTGATAAGGATACGCTGGAAGCAACTGCAGGACATCTTTTAATCGAAAAGGGATTGAGTCTAGCAGTTATGGAAGATTATAGCGGGGGGCGGTTAGCCGCCAGTATTACTGATATCCCAGAAAGCCCGACTTTTTTCAAAGGAGGTTTGGTTACCTATTCCAATGGAGTGAAGGTAGCCTTTGGGGTTAGTGCCGAGGTTATCTCTCAATATGGTGCCGTCAGCCCTGAGGTAGCTCAAGCAATGGCGCAGGCGGTCAGGACGTTTTTAAGGGCTGATATAGGAATCAGTATAACCGGAATAGAGGAGACGGAAGCCATGCCAACGGGCATAGTTTATATCGGCATAGCCGATGATAAAAGTAGCAGAGTAATTAGCCGGACTCGGGGGAAGCGGCGAGTTACCACTACCGCTCTGTTTGAGCTGAGGAAATTGCTCGTTTCCCCTGACTAAAAATAGGTAAAAATGGGTAGTGCATTTAATATAGGCAAGCTCTTTGGCATACAGTTCAGGCTACATTTTAGTTGGTTCATAATATTTATTTTGGTAACCGTTTTCTTGGTTAATCCCAACTTCTCTCAGTGGCTTTATTGGGTTATAGGTATAACCACCAGCCTGTTACTTTTTGCCTCGGTAGTTGTCCACGAATTAGCCCACAGCCTGGTGGGCAGAGCCAATGGTATCCCGATAGAAAGTATAACCCTTTTTATCTTCGGTGGTGTTGCTCAGATGACTAAGGAGGCAACACGCCCCGGTGCCGAGTTCAAAATGGCAGCCGCTGGTCCTGTCTGTAGTCTGGTAATTGGCGGCTTGTTTGGTCTGCTTTGGTTATTAGTACCTAAAATACCTGAACCAATAGCCGTGATGATTTATTGGCTAGCGGTTATGAACGGCATACTGGCTGCATTCAATCTGATTCCGGGTTTTCCTCTGGATGGCGGGCGTGTTTTCCGCTCCCTTCTCTGGCATTTTACTGGAAACTATAGACGCTCTAGTCGGATTGCCACGCGGGTAGGACAGGGCATAGGTTTCCTGTTTATTCTGGGCGGTATTTCAATAATCTTCCTGCGTCCATTTGGTTTGTCTTGGTTTGATGGTATCTGGATTGTCTTTATTGGCTGGTTTCTGCAAAATGCCGCTTCAGCTAGTTATCGTCAGATTCGCTGGCAGGAGGCACTCCACAGCTTTACCCTTGCACAGGCGATGACCCCTGACCACCCGGTAGTTCCTCCAGATACTATGAATTAATTACTCGGCTCGGGTTGTATCAGCCATAGCCATCAGTATTTAAGGAAACAGAATGAAAGAAGCCTTAGTTTATCTACTGGCTATTACCATAGCTGAGGTACTCAACATTACCATCGGGCCGGTATGGGGAATAGCGTGCCACATCATAGTATTGATTGCTCTCATACCGCACTCGGCACTAGCCCGCCGGCAGACTCACCAACAGCTACTGCTATCACTGGCATTGGTTCCTTTGGTGAGAATAATTAGTTTGTCTATGCCTCTGGCTAATATCCCTCAGATTTGGTGGTACCCTATCATTTATGCTCCGCTGCTGGTAGCAGCAGTAATGGTAGTACGCATCCTGAATCTTAGAGCCAGGGATATCGGGTTTAGCGTTAGCTTCCGATTGTTTCCACTTCAGCTAGCAGTAGTCTTGTCTGGGTTTGTGCTTGGTGTAGCCGAGTATTTTATCCTCAAACCGGAGGCCATAGTTATTGAACTTACCTGGCAGGAAGTATGGCTGCCGGCACTGATTTTTATAGTGTGCACCGGGTTTGTGGAGGAGTTTATCTTTCGTGGGGTATTGCAGTGCACTGCGGTGGGGGCATTTGGCTGGCGGGGCATAGTTTATATTAGCCTCCTATTTGCTACCGTCCACTTGATACACTATTCGGTAATAGATATTGTCTTCGTTTTTGTGATTGCCCTGTTCTTTGGCTGGGTAGTTAAAAAAACAGGGTCACTTTTGGCAGTGACCCTGTCTCATGGTATCGCTAATACAGTATTATATTTAGTAGCGCCTTTCTTTTTCTAGAGCGTCTCAGCAATTTTCACAGCGACCATAGCGGCAAATGCTATAATCAAAGGTACAATACCAATGCTAGTGAATCTGGCTATGCGCAAGGAAAGGCGTGAACGCCCGGCGCTAGCCAATTCCCGGGTAGTTAGAAAAACCACTAAAGCAATTACCGCAGCCACGCTTATAGCTGTGGCTAGCCCCAAGGCGACCATTGTCGTTACCGTTGTTACTGTAGTTACCGTTGTAATCATTGCCTCATCCCTCACTTTAATCTAGTATAGCGGAGAAAACACTCTTGGCAATATTCTAGCACAAGAAAACACTTTTGTCAATAGGTAATTTAGAAAACTATTTACACTGAGTTCAAAGAGCCTTTATCCTAGCACAAGAAAACACTTTTGTCAACAGGTAATTTAGAAAACTATTTACACTGAGTTCAAAGAGCCTTTATCCTAGCACAA
>CAZMUD010000076.1:0-5092 GCA_964569715.1 uncultured Dehalococcoidales bacterium
ACCGCTCGCCGGACCCGACAAATGTTAAGTGGCTCATAGCTCTGATTTAGCACCAGGACGGGAAGGTTTATCATCATCGAATCTTCTCTCTACACAAAACCTTGCTCATTCTACTAGAAAACTTTTGCTCTTGCAAGCTTTGATGTTTGCCTTAGTCTTAGCGCCCCTTTTAGCTGCTGCGGCGTGACCTTTTTGAACTATGCCGACCAGCAAAGTAATCAGGGGCTATGATGGTAAAAGGTGTGCTTATTCGCTGGTCTGCAAACCTAGAGAGTATCGGACTGTCCAGCTCATCTGCTGAGCAGTTAGTAGTAATTACGGTCGGCAGCCGGGCATTATAGCGATGGTTAATGACCTGATAGAGTTTTTCCTTTGCCCAGGGGGTCGTTGTCTGCTTGCCGAAGTCATCAAGAACTAGCAACGGGGCATTCTTGACGCTTTCAAAAAGCTGGTCGTAGGATATCTTGCTCTCCGGGCTGAAGGTAGAACGCAGGTGGTCAAGGAAGTCTGGCACCACGATAAACAGGGCTGGTTCTTTCATTTGATAGCGATAGTTAACGATGGCTGCCGCCAAGTGGGTCTTGCCGCAACCATTTTCACCCTGAAGCACCAGCCAGCCATCGAGGGACTTGGCAAAGTCAAGGGCTAAACGGTAAGCTGCCTCCAGGTTCTGACGCTGTTCTATCGGCAGATTAACCCGCTTCCAGTCAAAGTTGTCAAAGGTCATATTTTTCTGCAGTTCAAACTCAGGAGCCCAGCTAGAGGTAAACAGCGCCGGCGTTTTTTCATCAATGGCATATATCTGGCAAAGGTCGGCAGCAATCAGGCGAGTGCGTATTCTATCCTCCAGCTCTTCAACGGGGACAATAGAAACGATTACCGTAGGTAGCTGATTATTGAAACGGTGATTCAGCAACTGGTCCAGCTTTTCCTTAGCCCAGGGTGTGCCGGATTGAGCACCTAAATCATCCAAGATTAGTAGAGGAGCATTGCGCACTTGTTCAAAGAACTCATCATAAGGCATTTCACTACTTGGGCTGAAGGTAGAGCGCAGGTGGTCGAGGAGGTCTGGAGTTGTGATATAGAAAACAGGATGATTGTTTGCTATACAATGGTTGGCAATAGCCGCGGCTAAATGAGTCTTGCCACAGCCACTGGGACCAGCCAGGACCAACCATCCTTTAGACTCGGCGGCAAATGCCTTGGCTGCCTCGTAGGCACGACTAAACTGTTCTTGACTGATAGGACTCTCGCTTTTACCTTGAGAGAGCAGGTTATCAAAGGTGAGGTGAGTCAGCGAGCCCAGGTTACTATATCGCTGTAAACGAGCCTGACGTTCCTCATCTAGTTCCTGCTGAGTGCAGCGACAGGGAACAACCCGACTGAAATCCGGTTTCCCCGAGGCCAGAAGAGGATGAACGAATCCCGCCCCTTTGCAAATAGGGCAAACTGACTCCGGTGAAACCTCTCCCGCTTCAACGTTTGAAGATGTGCCCATATTTTTGTTTGCTGTATTTATCCGGGTCTGTTTTTTTAGAATCTCGCTTATATGCTCCATCGCTTCTACCTTCCGTTGACCAGCGCTCCAAAATTGCCGAAATGTAGCTCCACTTGTGTATGCTTTGCTTGGTCGCCTCTTTGATGGCATCCCCAATCCAGTCTTGAGGATAGAGCTTCTCTGCCTCCTTTAATTCTTCAGCAACCATCGGGGTCAGCATACCAATATTCTGTTCATAAAGGGTAAAGATATCAGGCGGCGGCTCGGTCTCAATATCAGGATAAGCCTGTCCTCCAGCTTTCAGTCCGGCGAGGACAAGCTCACCATTCCGAATTTTAGCCACAACCCGTCTATCGGATTCAGTGTTGAGGAAATAAACGTCTTCTGGCTTCCTGTCTATTACTAATACTAGATGCAGGATTGTTCCCCGTTTAACTGCCATTTCCAGGGCATCACCCAGCACTTCATCAGGCGGTTTTTCTCCCTCTCTGAGGCTGCTCATCAGGCTTGTATTGCCCAACAGCTCCCGATAAGTGGTGAAACGAGGGTAGCCCCGTTTGCCATAAAGTGACCAAAAAATGTGGAGGGTTATCTTCAACTCGGCAATGTCGCTGATTTGTGGCAGCAGCCTGCTGAAAAAAATGTTAGGTATGGACGTAAACTGCATCTTGGCTGGGAACCCACTAAACTGCTTCATAATAAACTTGGCTCTTCACTACCAATATTTTCAAACCTAGTTATTCTCGGTACAAAACGAAGACTTATTTGCCCGATAGGACCGTTACGGTGCTTGGCAACTATAATATCAGCCGGCGGGGGGTATTGTTCACCCGAGTGGGCAAGTTCCCAGGCTTCCCTGGTCGGATAATGTAATTCGTCGCGGTTGACAAAGACGACAACATCAGCGTCCTGTTCAATGCTACCACTTTCCCTCAGGTCGGAAAGCTGGGGAACATGTGAGGCGCGGAATTCAGAGGCCCGGCTAAGTTGTGACACCGCCAGCACCGGCGTATCAAGCTCGCGAGCCAATCCCTTCAGGGAACGAGAGAGGAGGCTGAGCTCTTGAACCCTACTTTCTGTTCTACTATCTGTCTGCATCAGGTGCATATAGTCAAGGATAATGAGGTCAATATGATGTTCTTGGTGAAGTCGCCGCGCCTTGCTCCGCATCTCCACCATTCGGAGTTGAGGAGTATCATCAATATAAATCGATGCCTCAGATAGTTGGCCAGTGGCCTCCATAATCCTTTTTTCCTCTTCTTCAGTGTGCAGCCCGAGGCGAATGCGACTCAAATTGACCCCCGACTCGCCGGATAGCAGCCTCCACACCAGCGAATCTCGCGCCATCTCCAGACTAAATAAGGCTACACAAGCCCCCTGCTCCACAGCAGCGTTTCTGGCGATATTAAGGACGAGACTGGTCTTACCCATGCTTGGCCTGCCACCGACAATAATGAGGTCGGAGTGCTGAAATCCGCCCAGAAGTTCATCCAGTCCAGTAAAGCCAGAGAGCGTATAAGGGAGTGTTTCTTCGTAGCCTTCCACTCCGAGAGTCGGACTGGGGGCAGCCTCTTCAAAGTATTTGTCCAGTATCTGGCGAATATGGACGAAGTCTCGGGGGCTTTGCCCATGACGCAGCCTAAACAGGACATCCTCCGCCTTATTTAGGCTAGTATCGACATCAGGGTCTGCCTCATAGCCAATAGCTTCAATTTGCCGAGCAGCACCTATCAAACGGCGACTAATTGCCAGGCGATAAACAATTTGAGCAAAGTGCTCAATATCAAGCGAGGTAGGCACTATAGATACTAGATGGCTTAAGTAGGCAGCACCCCCACACGCCTCCAGTTTGCCCTGTCGGTCTAGCTCTTGAGCTACCGTAATTTGGTTTATAGCCTCGCTGCGTTGATAAAGGGCGAGGCATGCCCCATATAGCCATTGATTTTGTTCATGATAGAAGTCTGACTGCTGAAGGAAAGTGGCAATTTTGTAGATTGCCGTACCATCTATCAGTAGCGAACCGATTACCGCTTCCTCAGCATCAATATCATGTGGTGGCAATTTTTCGGCATTCAACCCTAGCCCGTCTCCTCTTTAGACTGCTGAAAAAACTTGCTTCTAAGCGGCCTTTTCAGTCACCGTAACCTTTATTTTGGGTACTATATCCTTAGCTAGTCTAATAACCACCTCATAGCTGCCAGCCTGGCGAATTGACTCGTCTAGTTCAATTCTTCTTTTATCAACAGCTAACCCGGTGATGCTCTCTAGCTCGGCGGCAATATCAGCAGCGGTGATTGAGCCATATAATCGACCTTTGACCCCACTCCGGGCCTCCAAAATGACCTCTCTCCCGTTTATATGATTAGCCAGTTCAACTAGTTCAGCTTCTGTTTGAGCCTGACTGCGGGCTTGCATTTCAAGCTGCGCCCCCATAGTATTTACAGACCCTGGCCTAGCTAGTAGGGCTAACTTTCGGGGGATGAGGAAATTCCTGCCGTAGCCATTAGCTACCTCTTTTATCTCGCCGGCTCTAGCCACATTGGGTACATCTTGAAGAAAAACGACCTTCATAAACCTTCCTCTTCTTCATAATTATACTGCACCTTATACTTCACTGTGAAGTATAATTGCGAGAAAATTGGATGATTTTGTTAAAAAAATTGGATGATTTTGTTAAAAAACCTTGACAGCTTAATTACTGGTAAATTTTAGCCGAATAAACCCCGAACACCCTGGTTAGCTTATCCCGCTGTCAATGCAAATTGATTTCCATAGATTGAAGATTTCCACTTAAGCTCCTATAATATATGCGAGAATCGCTCTTGGTGCAAATAGAAGTTGGCTAAGTTCAACTTTTCCTTTGTGCTGATTCATCTTTTGGCTTGGTTGTGAAACAGCCAGCAGTGAGGCGAGGATAATGGGTTTTTTTGATATGGGTCCAATGGAAATATTATTAATCGTTGTCGTAGCCCTGATAATATGGGGACCAGGAAAGCTACCAGAGATTGCCAGAACGCTAGGCAAGGCAATGCGTATTTTAAGGAAATCCACCTCCGACTTTACAGCAGCGGTGACCAAGGAAATAAGCTTAGAAGAAAAAGATTCCCCGCCTCAGCCAAAGGCAAAAAGCGGCGATAAGACCAAGGAACCCCCAGATGTAAATAAGACAGAACCCCATAGCGGCGAGGTAGCCAGCCCGAAAGACCAGTGAGGCGTTAGTGATAAGATAATATGAGTAGTGACGAAAAGAGATTGACCTTCCTCGGACATCTTGCCGAACTACGAAAGCGCTTAATTAGAAGTGTAATCGCAGTAGTAATTACTTCGATTCTTGCCTTCATCTTTGCCGAGCAGATATTCGACATTCTCATTTCTCCCGCGCCCCAAGGCACCAATCTCATCTACATTGAGATGACGGAGATGATCGGCACCTATATGAGGGTGTGCCTCGTCAGCGGTATTATACTGGCTATGCCCTACCTGACCTATCAACTCATCATGTTTGTCTCTCCGGCACTCACCAGCAAGGAAAAGAGGTATGTCTACCTGATTCTCCCCTGGATAGCACTGATGTTTGCCGCCGGTGTCGTCTTT
>CAZMUD010000077.1:0-4939 GCA_964569715.1 uncultured Dehalococcoidales bacterium
TGCTTCAATTCCTGCTTGAGGCAGCGGCGCTCAGCCTGGTCGGCGGTGGCGCCGGTATTGCCTTCGGCTGGGCGTTATCCCTTGCCATCTCCTTTATAGCCACGCTTGCAGGATTTCCGCTGCAAGCGACATTGTCCCCACTCCATATGATTGTAGCCGTCGGGGTCTCAATTGTTATTGGGCTTGGCTCCGGCATATACCCGGCAATGAGAGCAGCCAGACTAAACCCCATTGACGCTCTACACTACGGATGATGAAAAGAGGTAAATATGAACTGGCTTGATATAGTCATTTTAGTAGTGGTGGCTATCGCTACCTTTCTCGGACTGAGAATTGGGATTATAAAGGCTGTCTTATCTCTAGCCGGATTAATAGTTGGTATAATCTTGGCTGGGCTCTACTATGTTCCCCTTTCCGAGCAATTACCCTTTATCCCGCAAGCTGATGTGGCTAAAGTTGTTGCCTTTGCCATTATCCTAATTGGGGTAATGGTAATTGTCAGCGTGCTTGCCAAGCTATTGAAGTGGGCTGCCTCGGCAGTGATGCTGGGCTGGGTCAATCGCCTTGGTGGCGCTGCTTTTGGTGTAGTGCTGGGAGCGCTACTCTGTGGTGCCCTGTTAGCCACCTGGGCTAGGTTTTGGGGTGTAGCCGAAATTATCAGCGACTCAAGCCTAGCGGTCATATTACTAGACCGCTTCCCGGCAGTGCTGGCTCTACTTCCTGACGAGTTTGACGCAATACGTTCTTTCTTTCAGTGATGGGTTAGGCTACTGTCAAGGGCGAAATGGTAGCCAATATCCCCCCACGAGCAATGATTAAGCCTTGGGCTGAGTTGATGTTAGGTAACGGCAGGGGTTTCGCCTGGGTGTAACCTCTTCCACTTTTCCAGTAGTTGCTCACGGCTTTCCTCATGGTCCGGGTCAGGTATGCAGCAATCTACAGGGCAGATTTCAACACACTTGGGGGATTCGAAATTACCGACACACTCGGTACACTTATCGGGGTCAATCACATAGATTGTCTCCCCCTCACTGATTGCCTCGTTTTGACACTCGGGTTCACAGGCTCCACAGCTAATGCACTCATCCGTAATTTTGTAAGCCATACAATGTACCTCCTTACTTTACTGCTTGGGGAACTTTTTTGAATAATCTCACGGCTTATTATGAACCTTCTTTTTTAGGGCTGCAGCCACTGTCTTAGGGACAAGCTCGTCAACATTGGCGTTCAGGCTGGCTACCTCCTTGAGCAGGCTGGAGCTAAGGTACTGGTATTTTGGGTTGGTTATTAAACAAACCAGCTCACAGTCAGGAGCCAGCTTCTTATTCATCAGCGCCATCTCAAATTCACGCTCAAAGTCGGCACCTATTCTCAGCCCGCGCACTATGGTCTGCGCTCCTGCTTTCCTGGCAAAGTCAACAGCTAAGCCGGTAAAGGATTCTACCTCAACATTGGGTAAGTGAGCTATTGATTGTTTGACCAAATCCACCCTTTCTTCGGTAGTAAACAGGATATCCTTGGCCGGGGCATCATAGACTCCGATGACTACCTTTTCAAAAAGCTTAGCCGCTCTAGTGGTAATATCAAGATGCCCGTTCGTTATCGGGTCAAAGGCACCCGGGTAAATAGCAATGGTCACGCCGTGCCCTCCTTTCGGTATATTACGATGCAACTATCACCATGGCGGTACTCTTTAACAAGATTTAATGAGGCATAGGCTGAATTTAAGGGGAGGCGAGGGGAGTGGGTTACCACTAAAGTTGTGTTGTCCCCAACTAGTTTAGAGGTTGCCAGTCGCTCCACCAGACTGCCTATAGACGGATTAGAGTAGGGCGGGTCCATCAGTATAACGCTGTACTCCTTATCAAGAAAGGAAAGAGCTTTGGCTACACTACAGCAAAAAACGTGAGCTTGTGCTGCCAGTTTCGTCTTTTCCAAATTCTCCCTAATTATAGCACAACATCGTGGCTGACGCTCAACAAAATCAACCCAACCGGCACCACAGCTTAAAGCCTCAATACCCAAAGCTCCGCTACCGGAGAATAAATCAAGCACCTGCTCCCAATGACCTGTAATATTTTCCAGAATAGAAAAAATCGCCCCCCTTACTAAATCTGTCGCCGGGCGGGTAATAGTCCCCTTGGCTACTTTAAGCCGGTGCCCCTTGGCTGTACCAGCAATAACTCGCATTGTATCCTATTGATAATAGCCAGTTTTATTAGGTATTGTCAATCCTTGATTTTCCCTATCAACTCCTGCATCTTGGCGTGGACATCACCGGTTAATGGTCGACCATGACCGAAGCATAAGACATCAAAATCTAACCGGGCCATCCTTTTCACCGACTCCATGGCTTGGGTTAGGTCGGTGCTAGCCATTTTGGGCGGGAGCCGCAGGGTGCCACGGCGTCCATTCAGGGCATCACCAACAATAAGCAGCTTATTCTGGGAGGAGAAGAGGCTAATGCTGCCCGGGGTGTGTCCCGGGGTATGGACAACCTCAAGCCCCCCCAGTGGCTTAAGCACCTCGCCACCGGCCAGCTGAATATCAACCTCGCTGGGGTTGAGCAAGAAGACCGAGCGTAAGGCAGAAAAGGGTGGGATTCGCAGTAGCCTCCGTATCAATCCGGGGTAGGGTAGTTGACCCTCGGTGTCATTGATATCGGCTTTATGAGCAGCAACCTTCGCCTTGGTAAGCTTTCTCAAATCAGCCAGCCCACCGGCGTGGTCAAAATGGTTATGAGTGAGGATAATAAGACTGATTTCTTCCACTGAACGTCCCAGCCTGTGGATAGAATCTATTATTTGAGCTGAGCTGCCGGGAAGTCCGGTATCAATAAGGGTCAGCTCTTCCTCGGCAATCAGCATTATATTGACACCGCCAATGGTTAGCTGATAGACCTGAGGGGTGACCTCCAGGACACTCTTTAGTATAACACTGTACTTTCGAAACAAGCTTGACACCTGTTTACCAGACCAAGTATAAGTTGATTCTGCGGATACTTAAGCCAAGTTATATTGTTTTCGGAGCTAGCCCGCCAGGCTCAACTCTACCGGGTTTCTCCTTCCACTGAGCTTCAGTTAAGCCCAGCCTTTGAAAAATCTCACCTATGTAGCGCAGGTAGTATTGCTCGTCAAAAAGCGGTTCAAGCTCCCCTGGCGGCAGGCTGGCAGTAACCTCAGGGTCAGCCTTTAACAGACTGAGGAAGTTTTTATTCCCCTTCCATGCCTTCATAGCATTCCGCTGCACCAGTTCATATGCTTTTTGCCGACTTAATCCTTTATCTATAAGGGCTAACATTACTCGCTGGGAGAAAATCAAGCCTTTGCTAAGCCCCATATTCCGCTTCATCCGTTGTGGATAAATCTGTAACCCCCCCATCACTGAGGTGAAAAGGGCGAGAGAATAATCCAGTAAAAGGCAGGAATCAGGTAGGATAATGCGCTCAGGAGCGGAATTACTGAGGTCACGCTCATGCCACAGGGCGATGTTTTCCATTGAGGTTAGAGCATAGCTCCTTACCAGTCGGGATAAGCCACAGATACGTTCGCAGAGCTCCGGGTTCCGTTTGTGTGGCATAGCTGAAGAGCCAGTCTGACTTGCCCCAAAGGGCTCTTCTACTTCTCGTGTCTCGGTTCGTTGCAGCCCTCTAATCTCAGTAGCAAACTTCTCCATCGAGCTGGAAATTATAGCCAGGGTAGTAACGAATTGAGCATGGCGGTCGCGCTGCAAAATCTGGCTTGATACCGGGGCTGGGGCAAGCCCTAACCTGGCACAAGCTTTCTCCTCAACCTCAGGAGACAGCGTAGCATAGGTGCCTACTGCCCCTGAAATCTTACCTACAGCTATGGCTCTTTTAGCTTCGTTGAGCCTTAGCCTGTTGCGGTTCATCTCCTCAATCCATAGTGCCAGCTTCAAGCCAAAGGAAATCGGTTCAGCGTGGACGCCGTGGGTGCGACCTATCATTGGTGTATATTTATGCTTTATTGCCTTTTCAGCCAATACCGAAATGAGCTCCTTTATGTCCTGAGTTATTAGCTCAGCTGCCTCAACTAGCTGCAAGCTGAGGGCGGTATCTATTACATCGGAGGAGGTAAGGCCGAGATGAATAAAACGCGATTCGTCACCCAGGCTCTCGGAAACAGAGCCAAGGAAGGCCGTCATATCGTGGTGGGTTTCTTTGAGAATCTCTCCCATGCGTTTCAGATTAATCCGGGCTAGCTTTATCTTGGGCACAGCTTCTCTGGGGATGGCTCCTAAATCAGCCCACGCTTGACAGACAGCAATCTCTACCTCAAGCCACTTAGCAAACTTATTCTCATCTGACCACACCTTTTTCATCTGTGGCCGGGAATAGCGCTCAATCATTGGTTGTCTCCTTGTAGCTCATTTCGATACTTTTCGCAGGCTTTTCGTATCTCGTCATACTTTAAGCCCAGAATCTCGGCAGCGAGGTAGGCAGCATTCTTAGCCCCGGCAGTCCCTATAGCCACGCTGGCTACCGGTATGCCAGCCGGCATCTGGACTATAGAATACAGGGCATCAACACCCTTTAGTTCGCTGTTAGCCAATGGCACACCGATAACAGGCAGGGTAGTCCAGCTAGCCAGCACCCCGGGTAGATGAGCGGCTCCCCCGGCAGCGGCAATTATTACCTCAATCCCTCGACTTCGTGCCGCCAGCCCGTATTGCCGAGCCTTCTCCGGGTTTCGGTGGGCTGATATTACCGACACCTCGTAATCGATGCCAAGCTCCTTTAACACATCCAGAGTTGGCTGCATAGCTTCGGCGTCCGATTTTGAACCCATAACTACGGCTACTAGTGGCATATTATCTACCTCACCCGATTAAGTTTTTTCTTAAGAGGGGCCTCGCCCCTCTTTGACTCTCCTCTATGTCAGCAATATCTTTACGATAATGGCAACCCTCAAAGTGAATT
>CAZMUD010000078.1:0-4839 GCA_964569715.1 uncultured Dehalococcoidales bacterium
ATCTACCTCACCCCCTTAATCCCCCTCTCCTTCAAAGGAGAGGGGGAAGATTTTATAAAGAGGGGCTGCCGCCCCTCTTAAACACCCTGTTCGGGGGAAATAATATTAAGAGAGGCTTCGCCTCTCTTTGACTCTCCTCTAAACCTTATCCCCAGGAAGAAGGAAGATTTTTTATAAAGAGGGGCTTCGCCCCTCTTAAACACCCCAGTTAGGTGATGAACTTCAATTCCTGATGAGGCTTTTGACAAACCCAGCTCAGTCACTTAGAGTATACCTTAGTTCACTGATAAAAAGGGGGATAAAATGCCTACAGTAAAGGTTAGTGACATCAATACCTACTACGAGACCCACGGCGAGGGGGAGGCGTTGGTCTTGATTATGGGCTATGGCTGTCACATCGGGTGGTGGTTCCGGCAGATTCCAGTCTTTTCCCAGGAATGCCGAGTAATTGCTTTCGACAACAGGGGCACCGGGCGGAGCGATAAGCCGGATATCCCCTACACCATGGAGATGATGGCGGGGGATGTTGTAGGGTTGCTTGATGCCATCGGCATCGGTGCTGCCCACGTCTATGGCGTCTCCATGGGAGGCATGATTGCTCAGGAGTTTGCCCTTCGCTACCCAGAGAGGGTAACCAGCCTCATCCTGGGGTGCACCATGTGTGGAGGTTCCCATGCTATCATGCCCGATGCGGAGGCGATGACACAGCTTTTCAACTTTGAGCGCATGAAGCAGCTGACGCCGGAAGAACAGACGCGGGAGCTGCTTCCCTTCCTCTCCAGCCAGGAGTTCATCGATAACAATCCAGATATCATTGAGCAGTTTGTAACAGCGGTGGTGGAACATGTCACCCCCCTCCACGGCTACCAGAGGCAGGGGGAGGCGATAGCAGGCCATGATACCTATGACCGTCTGCCCCGGATTAAGGCTCCCACCCTGGTCATCGCCGGGGATGCTGACAGGTTAATTCCTGTCGAAAACTCAAGGCTCCTTGCCTCCAGGATAGCCAATGCCGAGCTCGTCATCCTAGAAAACACGGGACATGGCTTCATGGAGACCGCAGGGGAGGCCAACAATAAAGTCCTAGATTTCCTGAGACGGCACCGCCGCTCTGGCTAAGCTTTGTGCTTCAATATGTCTGCGGGTAGCTGACCTTATTTGCTTTGCGTACTTTACTACCAATTGCGCACTCCTACAAAGGAGAGAAGATTTTTAAAAGAGGGGCTAGAGCTCTTCACTCTTTTCCTGTAAACAACCCCTATTTCAAGCTCATCAGGTATTCTTTCAGCCAGCTTAAAGCTGCCTCGGCAGCACTGCGCTTGTTTTGCTCCCGGTCACCCTGGAAGTTGTGTTTCTGGTTATAGGCTCCAGCCTGGTGTGATAGCCCAATGTAGAATAGCCCCACTGGCTTCCCTGGAGTAGCCCCACCGGGTCCGGCGATGCCGGTGTCAGCTAAACATATATCGGCGGCTAATATTTTTCTACCACCCTGAGCCATTTCCTCAGCCACCTGGGAACTCACGGCACCATATTTGTTGATGGTCCCCTCTTTTACCCCAACCACCTTAATTTTTACTTCATTGCTATAAGCAGTTACCGACCCCTTGTAGTAATCTGAACTGCCAGGAACACTGGTTATCAGGTGAGATATTAAGCCTCCGGTGGCTGACTCAACTACCCCCAGAGTCAGCCCTTTCTGCCGAAGTAGATTACCCACATCTTGCTCAAGGCTAGACATTACTTTATACAAATCTCCCTACTAAATGGTCTTAACTCAAAAGAATCCCCGTTATTTGCTTTTCTTCAACCTAACTATTTAATACATATTGATTATATGGTAGTTTAGGATTAAAATAAAGCCAAAGGCTGCTTAGCTTTAGGCAGGACGGGCAAGGTGTAAAGTGAGGCCTCCGGTTAGAATTTATAAGCGACCCCGGCTTAGAAATCCACACCTCATTATCGGCTGGACAGATGCCGGGTTTGTCGGCATAAATGCTGTAGATTACCTGGCTGATAAACTAGGGGCTGAGGAGTTGGGGGAAATTGAGCCACACAATTTTTCCTTATTGCCCCACATCTTAATCAAAAGGGGCGTGTTACAAGAGATAGAGTATGCCGAGAATAGCTTGTATTACTGGAAAAACAAGAAAGCCACGGGCGATTTGATAATTTTGGGTAGTAAACCTCCCGTCATAAATCACTACGAATTTGCTAACTTGATATTGGATGTGGCTGAGCGCTTTGACGTTAGCAGAATCTATACGGTGGGTGGCATCTACGCCAATATTGCTCATACTGAAAAGCCAAGGGTATTCGCCATAATCAATAATCTCAGGTTAAAAAGGTATTTGACGCAGTATGAAATAGAATCAGGCATAGACTATCACGGCCCCACCAGCATGAACGGTTTAATATTAGGTATTGCCAAACACAGGAATATAGAGGGCATCAGTTTATGGGGACGGGTGCCAAGCTATATCGGTGAGATGCCAAACCCTCAAGTCTGTGGGGCTGTTCTCAGGGTATTAACCAGAATGTTAGGTATAGATATCGACTTTAGTGAGATTGAGGCTAAAGCCCGCCACGCCAATAAGCAGATAGACGAGCTAATCAGTTACCTCAGGCAGCAGGACCCAGACCTTGACCGACATATAAAGAAGTTAGAGATGGGTATGAGCGAGGAGACTTCGGGGGAAGATAGGCAGAGGTTCTTCGGAGAGATTGAGGAATTTCTTAAAAAGCAGCAAGACCGCCGGGAAAACGACTCGGTTTGATAAATAAGAAAGGGGGCAATTATGACAATATTAGCCTGGATTTTTGGTATCCTTGGCGGGCTGTGCGCGGTGATGGGGATTATCACGGCAGCAGAGGTAATCACGTTGCTCAGCGCAGAGTTTACCGCAATGTTCTGGTTGGCACTGAGCGCAGTTCTACTTCTAGCCTGTATTGCCGCCGCCGTTTCCCACAGCGAATATGAATAGCTAAGCTTCTCAAGCTATGTTAATCGGCGGAGTGGATGAACTAGCCAGGGAATGAAGGGGGGCCAACAAGCTGTCCACCGTCCACGACGATGGTCTCTCCAGTCACAAAGCTAGAGGCGTCCGATGCTAAAAAGAGCACGACCCCGGCTACTTCCTCAGGCTCTCCAAGACGAAGCAAGGCAGCCCTTTTCTTGGCTGCTTCACCTGCTGCCGGCTCCTTCCACAATGCTTCACTCAATCGAGTCTTTATCACCCCTGGGGCAACAGCATTAACCCTGATTCCATACTGACCCCACTCCCTGGCCATACACTCAGTCAGCATCTTTAGGCCAGCCTTAGTTACGCTGTAAATAGATAGTTCCCCAGCCCTCAGTGCGGCAGTAGAAGCTGTATTGATGATGTTACCACCACCCTGTTCCTTCATTACTTTAGCTACCAACTGAGCCAGGAAAAATGGCCCCTTGAGGTTGACATTCACGGTTACATCCCACGCCCACTCCTCGGCATCCATTAGAGGGCCCAGGTAAGGGTTGGTGCCAGCGTTGTTAAACAGAATATCAATCCTGCCAAACTCCGCTTTTACTTTCTCAACTAGGTTCTTTGACTCTTCTATCTTGGCAACATGGGAGGCTATAGCCAGGCCTTTTCTACCTTTAGCCTTGATTTCCTCAGCTACCACCTCCAGGTCAGGAAGCTTCCGACTGACTACCACCACATCTGCCCCGGCATCGGCAAATGCCAGAGCAGTGGCGCGACCAATACCCCGACTGCCTCCGGTTACCAGTGCCACCTTGCCATCTAGAGAAATTTTAGAAAGGTCCATCACTCTCCTCCTTTGCTGAAACTACCCTAGCAGGTTAGCATATAAGCGTTTTACTAGTCAAAAGCATGAGGAGCAACAAACGCCTCTTAACTAAGGGACTGCTTTGTAATTTACAGCCCCTTCCCGCGCTGGAATCACTGAGCCTTTTTCCTCCGGCGACGCCACCAGTAGACTATACCACCGATAACTATCCAGACCGGGCTGAAAATGCCAATCCAGATAAATATATTCGCCAGCACATGACCAAAGGTGACCAAGCCATTCCAGGCTCCACTGGCGATAATACCAGCACTCCAGCCAGGGAGGACAGTGATATAGTCGTGCCTGGTTTCAGCATCAGTGTTACCCCTATCATCGGTCACCTTGAGGGAGACAGTATAGCTGTCAGCAGTCTTGTAGGCGTGGGTTGGAGCCTTATCTGTGCTGGTACTCCCATCGCCGAAGTCCCACTCATAGCTATAGGGGGCAAAACCGCCGGCAATTTGGCGGATAGTAAACTGGACCTTCTGGCCTTCCTTCACCCTCCTCTTGTCAGCAGTGAAGTTGACATCAAGCCTGGCTTGCTCCAGATATATTTCAATAAGCGAGGTGGCAGAGGTTCGCTCCAGATACTGCATACGACCCTTCGTCTGTTCGATTTCGCCTCTCGTTTTGGAGAGTTCTCGCTGGACATCCAGCATATCCTCTACTGTTTCTGCCTTCTCCATCAGCCTGAGTAATTGCTCTTCGGTTGCCTCCAGGTTGTGCAATTTAGCGCTCAGGTCAACATACTCCTCGGTTACATCTTTGCTTGATGTGTCCTCAGCGGTTACCTCAACTGCCAGCCCGCGTAATGCCCTCACGACATCATCAAAATACTCAGCCGGCACGCGAATGGCAATAGTCCCGGCGACCCTTTCGTCCCCCTCCCACCTTTTTGAAGAAACCACATATCCATCAAAGTCCTCAGCGAGTCCACTAATCCGGCCTAAGGCAACAGGAACATCATCTACTACCAGCCACATCCTCCCGGTGCGCACAATCATGCGCTCAGTA
>CAZMUD010000079.1:0-4734 GCA_964569715.1 uncultured Dehalococcoidales bacterium
TGCTCAATATAGCTACCTAGCGAATTTAGAAATATGACCTTTTTATGGCCATCACCGTAGTTGATAGATGAGGTCTGGAGCCTTGGGGTGCGCCAGATAATGTCGTTATATTCGTCGAGTAGTTGCTTCTTTTCAGCCAGGGGCATAGTCAGCGGATTTGTGCTCGCCGGGGTGAGCACGGTATCAACCACTGGTTCTACCGGGGCCAGTTTACTTTCTTCATTGCCGACAAATTGGGCTTGCCTCACTGCTAGTTCTACCCTGCCGGGCAGCTCATCAAGATTATTAAAGCTGACGAAGCCCCAACCACCCCTTACCAAGGCTCGCACATTTCCTCCGATGGCAGTTGTCCTGTCAATAGATTCCAGTTCCTTCCCCCGGTAGGCAATGTGACTAGTCGGGCTCTCCTCAAGGTGAACCTCTATATAATCGGCGCTAGAGCTCTTAAGTGTCTCAACTAGCTGGCGCCCAACAACTTCAATATGCATCATAGGTAATCTTTCCCCCGGTAGAAAATTATGGACAAGGATAGTTTACTGAGATATGAAGTTAGTTGTCAATTTCACATAAATTGCCTCAAATTTTCCAGATGGGTAGATGACACTTGCAAAACAATGATTAAATGAGTATAATATGGTGCTCGTGGAATTAACAAAAAGGAGGTAGAGATGAAACTGGAAGACATTAAAACAATCGGGGTGATGGGTGCCGGCGTAATGGGAGGTGGCATTGCCCAGACAGCAATTCAGGCTGGCTACAAAGTCATTATTCGTGACCTGACTGATGAAATTTGTGAGAAGACGAAAGATACAATGATAAATGGCCGGTTTGGCTTAAAGGGCGGTGTTGACCGAGGTAAGATTACGCAGGAGCAGATGGAGCAAGCCCTGGCCAATCTTACCCTGACGACGAAGGTTGAGGATTTGAAGGACTGTGACCTAGTTATTGAGGCGATAGGTGGGGGTGAAGGAGGGGCAATTGAGAACAAGCCATTAAAGTTGAAGGTGTTTGCTGAGCTGGACAAGATAGTCAAGAAGGATGCTATTTTCGCCAGCAATACCTCAATGTTTACTATTGCCGACATAGCTGCGGTAACGGAACGGAAGAAGCTGTTTATCGGGATGCACTGGTTCAGCCCAGCTAACATTATGAAGGCGGTGGAGCTGACATACACTCCAGATGCTCAGGAAGAATTGATACAGGTAATGGAAGGTCTCTGCCAGCGCTTGGGCAAGACGAGCGTCCGGGTGAAGGATATACCAGGAGACACCGGCTTTGTAGCTAATCGTATCTTCGCCGCAGTCGCGCGAGAGGCACAGAAAGTCGTTAAAGAGGGAGTCGCCACACCACAGGATGTTGACACTGCCATGAAGGGAGGCTTCAATTGGCCAGCGGGACCATTTGAACTAGGAGCAGGTGTTCTCGGCGGCTGGGGTTAAACCGCTAGATTATCCAAGAATTAAATCTAACCTGCTTCGGTTGAAAAATAATTGCTGAGCAAGTGTAATATTAGGGAATTAACAAAAAGGAGGTAGAGATGAAACTGGAAGACATTAAAACAATCGGGGTGATGGGTGCCGGCGTAATGGGAGGTGGCATTGCCCAGACAGCAATTCAGGCTGGCTACAAAGTCATTATTCGTGACCTGACTGATGAAATTTGTGAGAAGACGAAAGATACAATGATAAATGGCCGGTTTGGCTTAAAGGGCGGTGTTGACCGAGGTAAGATTACGCAGGAGCAGATGGAGCAAGCCCTGGCCAATCTTACCCTGACGACGAAGGTTGAGGATTTGAAGGACTGTGACCTAGTTATTGAGGCGATAGGTGGGGGTGAAGGAGGGGCAATTGAGAACAAGCCATTAAAGTTGAAGGTGTTTGCTGAGCTGGACAAGATAGTCAAGAAGGATGCTATTTTCGCCAGCAATACCTCAATGTTTACTATTGCCGACATAGCTGCGGTAACGGAACGGAAGAAGCTGTTTATCGGGATGCACTGGTTCAGCCCAGCTAACATTATGAAGGCGGTGGAGCTGACATACACTCCAGATGCTCAGGAAGAATTGATACAGGTAATGGAAGGTCTCTGCCAGCGCTTGGGCAAGACGAGCGTCCGGGTGAAGGATGTGCCAGGAGATACTGGCTTTATAGGTAATCGTATCATGGGTGCTGCCAGGCAAGAGGCGCGGAAAATCGTTGAAGAGGGAGTCGCCACACCAGAAGACGTCAATACTGCCATGCAGGGAGGCTTCAATTGGCCAGCGGGACCGTTGCCAACAGGAGGGCCAGGTGCTAGGAGCGGCTGGCAGTAGTTCACTAGCTTATCTGAGTATCAAGGCTAACCCAGTTCAGCAAAAGCCCCATTGGATAGATTGGCATAATCTAGGCAGAAGGTGCTACCACCATCCGAACTTTTGAGGTAAGGGGGCGCTTTCTGCCTGTGATTTGTGGCCTGAGAAATCTTAACCCCGCAGCAAAAAAGCGCCGCCCAGAACTGCCATAAGTGCACCGATAGCTATAGCTATCCAACCGCCTATCTTTAGCGCCCCAAATTGAGGGCGCTGTGGCCAGTGTTCCAAGAATTCCCTGACATCAGTACGAGAGGAAAGCGAATCATAATAGCTTTTCTCCTCGCTCCTACCCCAGATAATCGCAGCCAGGCCGAGAAGGATAAACAAACCTCCCATCCCTATTAGCACAAAACAGTCACGCTGAGGCATTTCTAACCCCTAGATGCAAAAGGCTATTTAATTATAACTATAGGCGCTTTTAGCACTATTTTCAACTAGGGCACCCACTCACAAGATTGCCAGCTGCTATTATGTGATTTCAGCAGTAGCCCCAGCCTCTTCAAGCTTCTGTTTTGCCGCAGCCGCCTCATCCTTAGTAACCCCCTCCTTTACTGGCTTGGGGGCACTCTCTACCAAGTCCTTAGATTCCTTCAACCCTAAAGTGGTCAACTCCCGCACTGCTCTAATCACACTAATCTTATTAGCACCAATGTCTTTAAGAACTACATCAAACTCCGTCTTCTCTTCAGGTGGAGCCGCAGCTTCACCTGGTGCTGCCGCTGTGGCAGCAACTACCACCGGAGCAGCGGCAGTAACTCCGAACTCAGCTTCTAAAGCCTTCACCAACTCTGCTAGTTCAAGCACTGTCATATTTTTTATAGTAGCCATTACCTCGTCAATGGTGCCTGTCCTTTTTGGCTTTTCTGCCTTTTTGGCAGGAGCCGGCGGCTCACTAGCCGCCTTGGCTTTTTTCACCACCCGTTTGGTCGCTGTTGTTTCTCCGCCACTCTCATGCCCAGTTTTTACCTCATTTTCTAACATTTCATACTCCCTCCAGTTGATTAATTCTATTTTGTAGCAACCCAATAAATCCCCTTATTGGATTGGTAAGGCAGCCGAGTAAAGCCGAAACAGGGCTTTTCATCTGCCCCAGAACCCTGGCTAGCAATATCTCCTTCGATGGCAGTGTAGAAAGGGTCATCACCTCTTCTGAAGTAAGCAACCTGCCAGCAAAAAAGCCTCCCTTGATACTCAGGCTTGCTTTTGAATCACGAATGTAGTCTGCCAAAACTTTAGCTGGTTTAGTTATATCGCCATGGCCAAAAGCAATAGCTATCGGACCTTCAAAGGAGCTGACCAAATCATCATTGCCGGCTCTGGCTGCGGCGAAGCGAGCTAGAGTATTCTTTACCACCCTATACTCACTACCTGACTCCTGTAATCTACGACGCAGGTCGGTCATCTCGGCGGTCGCTAGTCCCCGATAGTCAGTTAAAATACTAATACTGCATTTGGAAAAAGCCTCTTGTAGCCTATCAATAATCTGCGTCTTTTTCTCTCTAGACATTTTTCTTATCTCCTAACTGCCGCCACTGAACATCTTCTTAAAAAGAAGCCCTTATGCCAGCTACACAAGGACTTCCGGCTAGACTGCTCTGAATTTTGACTTTACTTACTTTTATCGCAGAATGTTGCTAGTCTAGCGTTATCTTCCTCGGCAGGCACGCTTTAAGCCTTAATCAGCCCCTGCTGTCTCAGGATATTTTAAATTTTCGTCTGCTATCTAATCTCTACGCCTTATCCTCATTTTATCAGGTTTCATTAATATCAACCAGGATTAATAGAGAGGCTAGTTTAAGGTCAAGCCTTATGCCAACCCCTCCAGCAATAAAGCAAAACTACAGTCATTGCCCAATCTTAGTGTAGACTAGCCAGAATCCATCCTCTTCCAGAATCCTGGCTTCCCTGCCTCGCTCCTTATAGTATGCTTGGTCTGCCTCGGCATCCTCTTTAGTATAATTAATCTTGGTTAGGATATATTGCTGACCATCGAATTCTCTTCTGGCTTGTGATACCTGTAGCGATATTTCTGCCACTGCTGCCTCCTTACTATCGTTTCTAAATTGAATTCCTTTCAAGAACAATTAACCTTGTCGTGCTCAAATTACAGGTCAGCCCAATGTCAGCATTCTTCAGCTGATGATGACCAACCATCCCTTGAGCTTGCTGGTAAGTCTTATATTAAGCTAGTCAGTTATACCCCTTCCAACCCGACGATGCCTACAAAAATAGCGCAGCCATCTGGAGACCCACCCAGGTTATGTGTTAGCCCCAGCTTGGGGTCCTTTATCTGCCGGGAGGGCTTACCGGGGTTCAGCAATTCGTCAGCCCTACCCTGAAGTTGCAGGTACATCTCGTAAATCATCCGCAGTCCACTAGCGCCA
>CAZMUD010000080.1:0-4598 GCA_964569715.1 uncultured Dehalococcoidales bacterium
CTCCTGGCAACAACCAGAACCTCTGCCTTTTCCTCCTCCAAGATATGGGGGTCATCAAGCTTGAAGCTCTCCACCTTGCCTCGGACATAAGCGCGGTAGCACTTATAGAAATTAAGTAGCTGGGGTAGCTCCTTGTCCCGGCTAAAGGCTACATAGGCATCAACGAAACTCTGAGATAGGTCAGCCCGCCCATAGTGGTCTAAATCCATAGCCAGAAAGGCAACCTCTGAGGCGACATCGCAATACCTGAACCTATCATTAAACTCTATACAATCATAAATGCAGATGTCATTAGTAAAGCAGATGTGGGCGGCGTGCAGGTCTCCATGACAATCCCTTATTTTGCCATCGGCTATACGCTTACGAAATAGAGGGGTATTATTCTCAATAAAACTTTCAGTGTAATCCTTGATGTGCCGATACTGTTCTTGGGAAATGGTATTGCCAACATATTTTCCGGTTTGAGCGAAGTTTTCATCAGTGTTCTGGGTAATAGTATCAAGGTCACCAAAGGTGCTGACAGTCTCCGCCTTTTGATGAAACTCCGCCAGCCTTTTTGCCACGCTGGTTATCATTTCTACTGACACCTGGTTGTTGGCCAGTAGCACGTTCAGCATCGCTTCCTGGGGGAGGTAGCGCATCTTTACGGCATACTCTATAACCTCCCCCCGACCTTCTATCAAAATATCTCCCCTGTTTCGGGTGATTGGCACTACACCTAAATAGGCATCAGGGCAGAGACGCTGGTTAAGCTCAACCTCACGCTGACAATAAAAGTGGCGCTTGTCCAGGGTAGTGTAGTCCAGGTAACCCAGATTTACCGGCTTCTTCACCTTATATACATAGTCACCGGTCAGGAAAACGAATGACATCTGGGTCTGCACCATCTCCACCCGTTGCGAAGGATGAGGATAGGCTTTAGGGTCCAGGAGTGCTTGAACCATTTCTGGTAGATTAGGCATGAAACCTCTCGCTTCAAGAATAAGCATCAAGGAATATTATACTATAGTTTGAGAGACTCCAGGGCTTTTAGCCAGTGTAGTAATCCGGCTAGCACCTGGCGATAATTGTCTCGGGTTACGGTTATCAAATTTACCTGGGGCTGGCGCTTGATGGCATCCGCCCACGGGTTGGGGTTGAGCATGACAGTTCCCAGAATCCTCTTCCCGCTGTCAATCATCCGGGAAACGGCTTCCCTGAAGTCAGCCGAAAATAGCTCCATCTTCCCGATTTCGTCAATGACTACTAAATCACACTGCTGGGCTGCCTTGTGGAGGGCAGGAACGCCTACCCGCTCCAAACCATCAATGTCAACCCCATACTTACCTACCCGGTATGGGCTGTGAATGTTGACATGAGCCAGTATAACCTCCTCACCATCCAGAGTAACCAGCCTGAAGCCCTGCCTTACCCCCTGGCTTCGTATTTCCTCGGTGTAAAAACCACCAGCTTTGCCCTTCATGCCGGCTACTGCTTGTTTGATAAGGCTGGTCTTTCCTGTCCCCGGTCTGCCGGTGAGCAAATAGACTTGCTTCATAGGCTCATGCTGCCACAGGCTATTTGTCAAGCTGGAGTTTTCGTAGCCTTCTTTTTGACTTCCAGTTTCTTTTTCTTGCGCCGATGTTTATCGAGTGCTACTCTCTTTGCTTTGTTCATCTTAGATAATGTAACCCAAATTAGCTTTTTCTGCCACTCCTAGCATTGAACACTTCAACAAACCTGGCAAAAGAGCGGTCGTAGGTTTTCTCCACTTCAGGGGGAAATACACAGGCGGGAAGCTCATCATACTCAAGGTGATAGGCTATACAGTCACAGCATTTGCCCTTTCTGGAACAGGGCTCATAGGTGCAGGGGCATTTGGCTTTATTGACTTCAATCTGGCACTCCATTGGAACCCCCTCTTAAAGGTAGCGTTTTCTTATCGCCTTTGATAGCTCAACCAGTAGCTCCAGGGCTCGGCCGGCTGCCTCTTTAGTGGGTAGACGGGCTAGTCCACAGCTAGGAGTAAGCAGCCCTTGTTCAATCAATTGCCTGAAGCGAATACCATTTCTGGTGAAGGGTGCCATTGCCTCCTCCAGACGGTCTTTAAGGCTGGCTACCGTTTCTCCAGCTAGCGCCTCAGCTTCATTGGGAATAATCCCCCAGGCAATGGTTCCGTTCCTCTCCAGGAATTTTTTTATTTCAGAGGGATAGAGACTTAGAGACTGAGCATAGCTGTAGGTATCAAAGTTCACTATATCAACACTGGTATCCAGCAGAACAGACCAGTCGGTATTGCCGCAGCAATGAATGCCCTTTAGCCCACTAATGCCACTAAAGACCTCTTCCAGCAAGCTGACAATTCTTTCCCTGGATAATAAGACGCCGACTGAGCCGAAAGCAGCCATATAGGGCTCGTCAACAAAGATAATGGTGTTTTTTGAGATTTGGCTTAGAGCCTTTTCCTGCCAGCTTGCCTTTAGCCTGAGCAACTTGGCTACGGCGTCACCGAGAACATCGTCATAGATTATAGCCCGTTTGTCCCCATCGGCAACAGTTAGTCCCCAGGTGACCGGCCCGGTTACCTGCCCCTTAACTGCCAGAGGCGACAGGTTATCTAAGGCTAAGAAGCTATGAAGTCCAGCAGCATAATCAGCACTAATAGGATATTTGTCAAAATCATTCTCTAAATAGGCAGCATAAAATTGCTCCAGAGGCTTTGTTAAGTCCTGAGCGCGGTCTACATAGATGCTGTCCTCTTTGACCACTACCCCGGGAAAGCCCTGGCTATACTGGGCATACATATTTTCCAGAAAGGAGCGGTTAGGTAGCTGGGGCCAGGCAGGAATGTCTTTCAGGTAGCGGGTGACCTGCGAGCACGCCTCAGATGGGTCAATATGGGGCATACTACCAATAATAGTCGGCAGGCAGCCGAACTCTATATAGGGCATAATAACTTTAACTATCTCCCTCGGTTAGATACTTGCCTATCAGCAAGCTTAGTTTCTTTTTCTGCTCTGGCGGTATCAACTCCGGGTCAGTGACTATCGCCGTCTTTAGTGCCGAAGCGCACTCGCAATCCTGCTTTTCCGGCATCCGGCTTGCCGCTAGCTTGATAATTTTTCTGGTCATTTCATCGTTCTGGCGCAACGTCTCCATGATAATATCTACGGTGACTGCCTCATGCACCTCGTGCCAGCAATCGTAGTCGGTAACGCAGGCGATAATAGCGTAGCAGATTTCTGCTTCACGTGCCAATTTTGCCTCAGGCAGCGCCGTCATACCGATGACATCTGCCCCCCAGGAGCGGTGGAGGAATGACTCAGCCCTGGTAGAGAAGGCAGGCCCTTCCATAACAATGTAAGTGCCCTTCTGATGAACAGTGGCACCTATCTCTTGCGCTGCCTGGTACAGTATGCCCCGAATTGTCGGGCAGAACGGCTCGGCGAAGGGAATGTGCGCCACAATGCCATCGGTAAAGAAGGAACTCACACGAGTCTTGGTGCGGTCAATAAGCTGGTCAGGGATAAGCAGGTCAGCAGACTTAATTTCTTCTTTCAAGCTACCCACAGCGTTGATGGAGATTATCTGCTGCACCCCCAGCGATTTCAGGGCATAGATATTAGCCCTTGAAGGGACTTCGGTAGGGGAGATGCGGTGCCCCTTGCCATGACGGGGCAGAAAGGCAATCCCCACCCCCTCCAGCCGGCCGATGATAATAGTATCGCTCGGCTTGCCGAATGGTGTATTTATGTCAACTTCTTCTATATCCGTCAGCCCCTCAATATCATACAGCCCCGTCCCCCCAATCACCCCGATTTTAGCCTGCGGCATTAGGAGACCTCCTCTATGTCATTTCCATCTTGACAAAGTGATTACGTTTATAGTACGCTAAAACTAGCGGGTAAGTCCTGCGTTAAGCGTGTCACCGGAAGGTGGCATAAACTAGCTGTAAGTTAGTCGCTCGTAGGGTCCGCTTTTTTATTTACCAAAAAATAACCTCTTATCGCTTTTTACTTTACCCTGTATGATATTGAATAATCTATAGTTATTCCAGTTGTATTTTCTGAATATACTATTGCAAATAATATCTATTCCTTGGATTGCGTAAGCTTCGTGCGAATCTAAGTGGTTAATCTCTAGGTCAATATCTGTTCTTTTCCCTTCTAACCACACTTTAGATTTTAGATATTCTTCGATTTGAAGAGCAGGAACAGAGATTACTCTCCTGTCAATATTTACGGATACTTTTGTGTCTGTTTTCTCTGCTAAAATACGCTCAGCTAGTGACAACCCAACCATATAGTTATACAGAATATTAGTGTTTCTCCGTAACTTAAGTTGCACATTCGCCTTTTTTACTGTTATAGCATGTACTTCAATTTCCAATCCTGCAAATCTGCTGAGCAATTCTTCCTTAATGAATATTCTGGTAGTATTCCCTTGAGTTCTACATTACGCGGGATATTATGTTTTATCTTTACCTTCTTCACACACCTTCTAAATGGGACAGGGTTCTCCATAGCAGTGAAGGCAATGGTGAAATATCTAGAACCCCCTTGTCCAAACCCCAAATCGCCTGACTCATCTAGGTAAACATACATCATACATTACCCACT
>CAZMUD010000081.1:0-4583 GCA_964569715.1 uncultured Dehalococcoidales bacterium
TTTAGCTTTTGCTCAAGAAAGCATTCTATATCAGCTGTATCAGGCAAACTCCGTCTCACTCCTTCTTAATTTTGTCGTTTTAGTTACTACCCGAGGCTCCGGACTCAAACTCCTTCTACCTCAATCTCTCAAGCTCTGATTCCAGCCCTTCAATATGGTGCTGCAACTCGGTCATACGCTGCGCCATACGCAAAATAACTTCTACCCCAGCCAGGTTAACACCTAGGTCATCCATCAGTGTCTTCGCCCGCCTTAGGTGGGCTATGTCTCTGTCCGAATACAGACGAATATTGCCTCTAGACCGAGACGGTTCCATTATGCCAATCTTTTCGTAGTAGCGCAAGGTGTGAGTTTGGACACCAAGTATCCTGGCAGCTATACTGATTACATAACGGGGTTCTTTATCACTTGGATTCATAAATCACCTCTTAATTTAGCCACTGGGTCGTAGCCGAGCGAACTGCTCAAATAGCTTCTTTCCCTCCGCCGAGAGTTTGGTCGGTAAAACAACCTTTACCTTGACCAGCAGGTCGCCATGGGAGGAGTTGCCCAAATGAGGCATTCCCTGCCCTGCCAGGCGAAAGGCACGCCCGTTCTGAGTTTCTGGCGGAATCTTGAGCGCCAGCTTCCCTTTAAGTGTCGGTACCTGAACCTCGCCACCCAGCACTGCTACTGTCAATGGAATCGCTACTTCCACATGTAAATTATCGTCCCTCCGTTCAAACAGCCGGTGTGGCTTAACCGATGTTACCAGATAGAGGTCGCCATTGTTTCCCCCGGCATAGCCTGGCTCTCCCTTACCGACGATACGCACCCGGGCCCCGTCCTTAACCCCGGGCGGAATCTTGACCTCAAGCCGCTTCAAACGAGCTACCGCCCCTGAGCCCCGGCATGCCGAGCACAGGACATTCTGTATCCGGCCAGTGCCACCGCAACTGGAGCAAGGCTCCTCGGTCTGAAGGCTAAGGATGCGGTTAGTTCCATGATAGGCTTCTTCTAGGGTTACCTCAACTGGGTAGTCCACATCCCGGCCACGCCTTGGCCGAACCCGGCGGCTGGAAGTCCCGGCCCTGAAACCCTGGAGCAGGTCGCCAAACAGGCTATCTAAATCACCCTCCTCAAAGTGGAAGCTTTGAGCACCACCCTGTCTAAAATCCCAGGATGGTGTCTGCCGTGCTCCTGCCCTGGCGTACTGCCACTGGTCACCAAACTGGTCATACTTCTGGCGCTTCTCCTTATCAGACAGAACCTCATAAGCCTCGTTTATCTCCTTAAACTTGGCCTCTGCTGACCTGTCGTCAGGATTGACATCAGGGTGATACTTACGAGCCAGCCTTCGGTAAGCCCGCTTTATCTCCGGCTCGCTGGCATCCCGTTTAACCCCTAATATACTATAGTAGTCCTTGCTTGCCATCTTTCCTTCCTCTCATCCACCAGGTCATTATAACTCATTCTAGGAAGCATGTCAATAAAATTATGAGAAAAGTTAATAAAATAATGTTAAGTATTATTAATAAATCTTATTAATATTGATTGCCTAAATTAAAAGGCTAGGCAATTATGAGCCCAGCCTTCATCGTAATCTTGGTAGCGGGGGTTGGATTCGAACCAACGACCTTTGGGTTATGAGCCCAACGAGCTTCCACTGCTCCACCCCGCGCTGTGATTTGAGTATAACCTTTGCTGGATAAGGTGTCAAGGTACTCCTTTGAAGGAGAGGTAAGGTTGACAAACAATCTCAGGGCAAAGTAGTATAGTTCTAGGTTAAGGAGCATCATTTGAAAATACTTCTTGTTTATCCACAGTATCCGGATACTTTCTGGAGCTTTAGGTACGCTTTAAAATTCATTTCTAAAAAGGCTTCTTTCCCTCCTCTGGGTTTATTAACTGTAGCCGCAATGCTTCCCGATGAGTGGGAGAAGAAGCTGGTAGATATGAATGTAACCTCGCTAACTGATGAAGACATTAGATGGGCTGATTACGTGTTTATCAGCGCTATGGTGGTGCAGAGGGATTCAGTGAAGGAGGTTATTACCAGATGTAAAAAGCTTAGCACCAAGCTTGTTGCCGGTGGTCCCCTCTTTACTACCGGACACGAAGAGTTCGATGGGGTAGACCATTTTGTGCTTGGTGAAGCTGAAGTTACACTTCCGTTCTTCTTGGAAGATTTAGATAAGGGGTGTGCTAAACCTATCTACGCATCTGGTGAACGACCAGACATAAGCAAAACTCCTATCCCGCTGTGGTCGCTTATCAATATGAAAAAATATTCATCAATGAATGTTCAGTATTCCAGAGGCTGTCCTTACAATTGTGAGTTTTGCGATATTATCATCCTGAACGGGCATAAACCCAGAACCAAGGCTAAAAACCAGGTGGTGAATGAGCTGGAGGCATTACATAGTCATGGGTGGCGAGGTGGCGTATTTATTGTTGATGACAATTTCATAGGCAATAAGAAAAAGCTAAAGGCAGAAATCCTGCCGGCAATAATCGAATGGATGAAGGGGAAAAAACACCCCTTTGCCTTCTCTACTGAAGCATCTATAAATCTTGCCGATGACGAAGAGTTAATGCGATTGATGGTTGAGGCTGGCTTTAACCAGGTATTTGTTGGCATTGAAACCCCCAATGAAGAAAGTCTGGTTGAATGTAATAAGTTTACCAATATAAATCGTGATTTGGTCGCTTCGGTCAAGAGGGTTCAAAACCACGGCCTGGAGGTGCAGGGGGGATTTATTGTCGGTTTTGATAGCGACCCGGTCTCCATCTTCCGAAGCCAGATAAACTTTATTCAGAAGAGTGGAATCGTTACGGCGATGGTTGGTTTATTAAATGCTCCTCCCGGCACCAGACTATATCAGCGTCTTAAAAAGGAGAACCGCTTATTAAAGAGCTTTTCCGGTGACAATACAGACTATTCCATCAACTTCATTCCTAAAATGAATTACGAAACACTCATTAATGGCTATAAGCATATTCTGGATACAATTTATTCACCCCGGCAGTATTGTGAGCGGGTCAGGACATTTTTAAAGGAGTATAAACCTCAAAAAAGAAAAGGGATATCCCGGCTGCAGTTTTATCATATCGAGGGATTTGTTAAAGCTACGTGGTTTTTGGGTGTCAAGGAAAAAGGGAGAAGGTATTACTGGAAACTTCTTGTCTCGACCCTATTGAAGCATCCGCGGTCTTTTCCTTTATCGGTAAGTCTCTCTGTCTTCGGCTTCCATTTCCGCAAGGTTGCTGAGAAATTCAGCAGCGTCCCCATTGAAGATACCCCAGCCTGGAGGTAGTAAGGAACCCTGAGGGGTAAATAAAATTAACCTCCTTTCTGTCACAGGTACCTCATGTTTTAATATCTGTCGACAGGAAAGCTAAACCATAGGCTGGCGTAGCATTTGGCGATAACGAGAGGCTGAATTTTCTTTTTAGTTATGTTAAAATATATGTGCCACTGAAAGATTGCAATTCTAGCGGAGGTTAAAGCTAGGAGTGGCTCGGTTTGCCGGAAAAGTTGCGAGGACTTTTTCAGCAGTATTTAAATTAATTAGTAGCGAGGAGGTGCGGTGAAAGAAGGTATTGAGCGTTTTTTAACTTATCTGGGTGTGGAGAAAGGCTTTTCTGATAACACCTTAGCTGCTTACCGCAATGACCTTTCTCAACTGGCTGGCTTTGTTGAAGAGGATGCTACCAAGCGTGGCCTAGCTCCATTGTGGGCTAATTTTAGTCGGCAGGGGATGCTGAGCTATCTGCTTAATCTTAAGGAGAGAGGCTATGTTGCTACCACGCAAGCCCGTAAGGTAGCGGCTACCAGGTCTTTCTTTGGCTTTATGGTGGCTGAAGGAAACCTGAAAGACAACCCGACAGAGAATGTGAGTTCACCTAATGTGGGAAGGTCATTACCTAAACCTATTTCAGTTAGCCAGGTTCGCCGCTTGTTGGAGCAACCGACTAAGCTATCTACGCCTGAAGCAAAAAGAGATGGGGCAATGCTGCAGCTATTATACGCCAGCGGTATGAGAGTAAGCGAGCTGGTATCTTTGAACTTGAATGACATAACGGATGATGGCTATGTGCGCTGCTTTGGCAAGGGGCACAAGGAGCGCCTTATCCCTATTCACCAACGAGCCGCTTCAATAGTAGAAGAATATGTAAAGGAAGCTCGTCCTCACCTGGCACGTAACGATGAGGAGAAAGCCTTATTCCTTAATCGTCGTGGTGAGAGGCTGACCAGGCAGGGCCTTTGGCAAATATTAAAGGGTTACGCTAAATCAGCTGAGCTGGATGCAGAGATTACCCCTCATACTCTAAGGCATAGCTTTGCTACTCATATGCTGAGCGGTGGGGCTGACCTGAGGTCGGTTCAGGAATTACTGGGTCACGCCAACATCTCTACCACGCAGGTTTACACCCATCTTACCAGCGAACATGTTCGGCGCACTTATGAGAAATCCCACCCCAGGGCTAGGTAGTATAGAAATTGGGTCGGGGATAAGGGTGATAAATCGTTGACAGGGAGTTTAACAAATGCCTGGTAAATCACGGCGCAGAAGAGGAAAGTATTCACTTCAAAGTAAAAA
>CAZMUD010000082.1:0-4531 GCA_964569715.1 uncultured Dehalococcoidales bacterium
TCGGATATCCCCCCCGGCTGGGCCACATCATACACCATACAGGTGCCAATGAGCACCACCTTAGTATTAGACCTCAGAGCGCAGCTTAATATGTTATAGGTGCCGATGACATTGGTTTTAAAGGCTTTCTCAGGGTTATCTAGGCTCTCCTGAACGTTAATCTGGGCTGCCGCGTGAATACATACATCAAATTCATTCCGGAACAAATCGGTAATGCATCCCCCGTCTACCACATCTCCTACCGTGAACCCATGAAAACCGTCACACGTGGTAAATTCTTCAAGGTTAGCCTTGCTGCCGTTCGACAGGTCATCCAACACCCAGACATCCTGACCATCCGCTAAAAGCCTTTTGACGACCCATCGCCCGATAAATCCGGCGCCTCCAGTAACCAGAACCCTCATTCTAGCAGCCTCAATATTTCTTGCTTTGACAATAATTTCGCCTCACGAGAATTTTGAACTTTTTCTACCTTTCGGGATCCTTTATAGTTATCGTTCCTAATCTCTTCGAGTTGAGAGAATACGATATACATGTCCTCCCCTTCATACGCCCTTGACATCTCCTCTTCCGTCATCAGTTCTTCGTACATCTTTTCACCGGCTCTCCTCCCGATTATTTCCTTCTGTACTTTGCCATACTTATCTATCATCGCATCAGCCAGGTCGTTTGTGTTTATCGCCGGCATCTTAAAAATAAATATCTCGCCCCCTTGTGACAGAAAGCCTGATAATAAAACCAATTCAACTGCTTTTTCCTTTGGTATAATAAATCTAGTCATGTTGGGGTCTGTTATAGTTATTCTTTCACCGTTAAGTATTTGCTCTTCAAACAGAGGGATAACAGAACCGAGGGCGCGAACAACATTACCGAACCGGCAGCAGGCAAAGACGCACGAATGAGCACTGTAGGTATTGGCTGCCGTTATTAATCTTTCAGCCATTAGTTTGGTTACTCCCATAGTATTTGATGGGTTTACCGCCTTATCCGAACTGGTAAAAATTACTTTCTGAACATTTTTCTCTATTGCCGCTTGAATAACGTTTGAGGTTCCGTTTACATTTGTTTCCACAGCATCTATAGGGTTATATTCACATTCCAAGACATGCTTGTAGGATGCAGCATGGAACACAATATCTATGCCCCTGAACGCGTATTGCAGCCTGTTTGGATTTCGAATGTCCCCCAGCAAAAACCTTAACTTTGCTCCATTATGGCGATATTTCTGGCGTAGAGTGAAAAGGGCAGTTTCATTCATGTCAAGCACCCGAATGACCGCAGCCTCAAACTCAAGGAGCCTTTCTATCAATAACTGGCCAATATACCCGGCACCACCGGTAATCAGAATTCTCTTGCCTCTATAAAAATCTTTCATTGATACCTCTCCGTTTTCAAGTTGGATAACACTTCCGGTTTATCTTTATTGAATATTATACAGTTCCTGGTATTTCCCGTTTTGCCTGATTAGCTGGTCATGAGTCCCGCTCTCGACGATCTTCCCTTTGTCCAACACGTAGATAACATTGGCATTTTGAATTGTCTGTAGCCTGTGGGCAATAATTAGAGTAGTACATGTCTTGGACACCTTATTAATAGCATCCTGCACAATACTCTCAGAAATGCTATCCAGCGAACTGGTCGCCTCATCCAATACCAATATCTGCGGTTTCCTTATCATCGCCCGGGCAATGGCAATACGCTGTCTTTCCCCACCGGAAAGTTTGATGCCACGGTCACCCACAATAGTATCATATCCCTCAGGAAGTTGCCGGATAAACTCATCCGCATTGGCTAATCGCGCCGCCACAATAACCTCCTCCACCGTATAGTTATCCCCAAAACTAATATTGTCTCTTACCGAGGCATTGAAAATAAAAGTTTCTTGACCGATGAACCCAAATGCCCCTAAAAGTGAGGAGGTGTTGTAATCTTTGATATTCCTATCATCAACGTAGATGCCACCGTCATCGACGTCATATAGCCGGAGCAATAAATCAACTATCGTCGATTTACCGGCTCCAGAAACCCCAACAATGGCCGCCGTTTTATCTTTATTCAGTATGAAAGAAACATCTTTGAGCGTAGCCTTCCTCTTTTTATGAGTGAACCTGACATTTCTAAACTCAACAGCTGTTTTCAATTGAGAGATATCTTGCTGCCCACTTATTATCTGGCTGTAGCGAAGGTCCTGCAATATATCCTGAATCGCTTCTACATTTGGCAATGCATTCATTATCTGCATCATATATATGCCGAAACTCGATAATCTGGGTAGCAACTTAAAAATGGCAAAGACAAAGGTGCCAATAACCGGGAGGGCATTGATGAAATTAGCTGGGTTCTGCATTCTTATTACAATCACGGCAATAGCCACCAGGGAGAATAACAACAAATTGACCACATTTGTCGGAGTTTGCATCCAGAACTGCCCTCTCTTCCACAACCCCCAGAATTTATTTACTGCCCCGTCGTAAAGTGCTTGCCAACTTGGAGAGGTCTCAAATACTTTTATTGGTTTGATGCCGGCTATATATTCAGTCAAAATTACATTCTCTCCCTCAGTGGCTTCTCTCTGGCCAACACCGGTTACATATGATATCCTCGACCCCAGGTATCTGGTTAAGTAGAAATACCCGACACCAACAATTAATACCAGAAGGCCCCCCTGCCAGGAAAGCGAAAACAGCAGGACGAATATTGATATGGTCAATATGGCTTCGACCAGAAACCTCGTCAGCGTCATTAGTAAAACACGCAGTGACGCTGGAGCAGTTGCCGCTTTATAGAGCAACTCACCCTGTTTGTTATCGATAAAGAACTGGTAGTCCGAATCGATATATTTCTGGAACACCCTCAATTTATTGTCCACCACAATCCTTGAGGTGGTTTTCAACGAAAAGACAAGGTAAACCATCCTGGACAGGAAAAACAGAACCGTAAGTACGATAAAGATGATGCCATTAGCAATAACAACATCATCGACTGGAATGACTTTGGCTATGCCATTAATAATAGCCATGAGGAAACCGCCACCCGCCGCGGATTGAACACCCAGGGTGCCATCTAATATCGGGTACAACACGGCAATATGCAGAGTTTCGAAAATGCCGTTCAGGGCGCCGACGATACATAAAAAGAGCATGGGGAACTTGTACGGCCTCAAGAAATACCAGATTGTCTTTAAGCTATTTCTCTTCTGCTTCACGATAACCCCACTCATTCAGACTAAAGTAATTTGTTTTTGCTAATCCAGTAGCTCCCTGTTTTGCCGTAGAAATTTGGTCCCGATTCGGGCGGGAGAGCCATAAGTGCGATGATGCGGTTGAAATAACGAACGAAACCTGCTTTGCAACTCTTCGTCTTCTTCCGTGTATTCGAGGTTTCCGGGGTAGGGCACTTTTCGGGGATACCATAACATGAGGAGGACGCGGTATACAAAAAACGTTTAACGCCTGCCTGACGTGCCGCTTCAAGAACTGAAACAGTCCCCTCCACATTAGACGCATGATATTTCAACGGGTCTTGTGTGGAGGGAACGATATCAGCTAGGGCTGCCAGATGGAAAACCCAGGTTACATCCTTGAAGTGGTCTTTTATACCTTGAAAATCAGCAATGTCCCTTTCAACTAACTGCAATTTATTATTGTCTTTATGGGCCGAAAGGTTCTTCGGATGACCGGTCGACAAATTATCGAGCACCAAGACATCGTTGCCCTCTTTCAACAATCTATCCACCAAATGAGAGCCGATAAAGCCTGCCCCTCCAGTGACAGCTACCTTCTTCATCCGTAATTTCCTTCTAGCACAGCAGGTGAGTGTTCAGGTCTTGTAGTGCTAATTATAAATGTGGAGTGGACAACTGTCAAGAACATTGTCCACTAAGTGCCGTGTGTCTCAATAGGGCACTTTACTGGCATTAACTCATCCTGCTCCCGCTCCACCTGAAATTCAGGGTTGTCTCATGCTGGCTATAACAGCATAGTCTCAGAGTAGTAGGCTGGTATCTGCCAGTGTGCTTGCATTTTTATCAGAATTGTTGTATACTTACTTCAAAAGAATAGGTAAGCGGGGGTGCCCGAGCGTGAGCGAGGGCCTAAGTGGAGGGCAAGTCGGTGCAAGTCCGGCGCGGCCGCGTCGCTGTGATTGATGGGTAAACCATCGAAAGCCAGAACGCCAGCCCCTGAATAGCCTACAGTGCTCCGCGGGGAGAGGTAGGGTTTTTTGTTGAAACTTTGCTATTCCCCCTCGGCGGTAGGCGAGGGGATTTTTATTTTACAATCTTGGCAGGCTATGGAGAAGACATCACGGCTCAAAATATCAAGGAGGTCTATGGTGCCGAGAACTGTGTCTATACTCACCCGGTTAATGGCCTTCCTGTTGTCCTACTGGACGGCAACAAGCATCAATCTGCCAAGCTCGGAGGGAACATAGTCTAATGGTGCCCGATATTTTGCTCATTTTGTTCACTTAGAGATAAAAAACATACTATATTCTTTTAGTCAATGACCCCAGCAAGGTATCGTTTCTGTTT
>CAZMUD010000083.1:0-4527 GCA_964569715.1 uncultured Dehalococcoidales bacterium
TTTTTGAAGGGGCTAACACCCCTTCAAACTTCCCTTAGAGGTTGGCATTTCACCTAAGCAAAAAAGGGAGTTTAAGAGGGGCTTCGCCCCTCTTTTTATTATTTCCCCCTCTCCTTTGAAGGAGAGGGGGATTAAGGGGGTGAGGTAGACAAATAATCTTAATTGTCAGTAGTTTGCCTCTATGCTAGAATGGCATTACCGTGGAAGTGAGTAAGAGAGACATCAAATACTGGGTAGGCTTTAGCCTTATACCGGGCATTGGTCGTGTCAGACTAACCCAGCTTGAGAACTATTTTACTAATCTGGAGGATGCCTGGAAGGCTACTCCGGCTGAGTTAAAGCGCTCGGGACTGGATAGCGGCTCAATACGGGCTATTACCTCCTGGCGGCCCAAGATTTCTCTGGAAGCAGAGATGGAAAAGCTAGACCGCTACGGGGTAAAGGTGCTTACCTGCCATGACCCGGACTATCCATCCCGGCTCAAAGAAATATATGGCTATCCGCCACTACTTTATGTCAGGGGTTCCCTGCTCCCTGAGGATGAGTGGTGCCTGGCAGTGGTGGGGACCCGCCGGGCTACTGTCTATGGGAGGCAGGTAACCGAAGAAATAGTAGCCGACCTGGCTCGGAGCAAAATCACTATTGTCAGTGGTCTGGCTAAAGGAATTGATTCAGTAGCCCATCATAGTGCCTTAGAGGCAGGTGGCAGGACTATCGCTGTATTTGGCTGTGGGCTTGATATTGTTTACCCCGGTGAAAATGCTGAGCTGGCTCGTCGTGTTATGCAGCAGGGAGCCCTGGTAAGTGAATACCCCTTGGGCACCAGACCTAAAGCTGATAATTTCCCCCGGCGTAATCGCATCATGAGCGGACTCAGCCTCGGGGTACTGGTTGTTGAAGCTGGAAAGGCCAGTGGAGCTATGATTACCGCCCATCTGGCACTGGAACAAAACAGAGAGGTATTTGCCATTCCAGGTAGTATCCTCTCGCCAGCTAGCAGGGGCACCAATCACCTTATTCAGGAAGGAGCTAAATTAGTCCGTGACTATACCGATATTTTGGAGGAATTGAACCTGACGGCTGTTGCTCAGCAGGTAGAAATGAAAGAACTTATGCCGACATCTGACACCGAGTCTTTGTTACTAAAGCAACTGGGCGCCGAGCCTACTCATATTGACGAAGTCTGCCGCTCAAGTGGTCTATCAATATCAACGGTCAGCAGCACTCTGGCTATGATGGAGCTTAAGGGCTTGGTCAAGCAGGTGGGGGCTATGAATTATGCCCTGGCTAGAGAAGTAAGAGAGGAATACAGGGTAAAAGTAGAATAGTAGCTATGAAGAAAAAACTGGTTATAGTTGAATCACCGGCTAAGGCTAGGACGCTGAGCAGGATTCTGGGTAGCAGCTATAGCCTCAAAGCTTCCCTGGGTCATGTAAGAGACCTGCCCAGGAGTAAATTGGGAGTAGATATAGAAAACGGCTTCATGCCTACTTATGTGGTACCCAGGGCAAAGAGTAAGATTGCGCGGGAGCTTAAAGAGGCAGCTAAGACAGCATCCACCATATATCTGGCTACCGACCCGGACCGTGAGGGAGAAGCCATCTCCTGGCATCTGGTCACGGTGATGAAATCAAACAAGACGCCCTACCGCCGCGTTGTCTTCCATGAGATAACCAGGGAGGCTATTGAACATGCCTTTAAACATACCCGCTCTATAGATATGCAGTTAGTTAATGCCCAGCAGGCACGGCGGATTTTGGATAGATTGGTCGGCTACAAAATCAGCCCGCTGCTGTGGCGGAAGGTAAGGAGAGGTCTTTCCGCAGGCAGAGTTCAATCGGTGGCGCTAAGGATTATCGTTGACCGCGAGCGAGAGATTGAGAAATTCATTCCGGTAGAATACTGGACTATTGAAGCTGAGCTAACCAAGAAAGTGCCGACTGACGAAGCAGTAGCCTTCCGTGCCATGCTGGTTGGTCTTGTCAAAGGCGCTAAGCTGGATATTCATAGCCAGGAAGAAGCAACCGAGATTAAAAATGAACTTGAACAGGCTAGCTACAGCGTTATTAAGGTAAAAACGAAAAAGGTAGCTCGCCAACCAGCCCCGCCGTTTATCACCAGCACCTTACAACAGGAAGCCTGGCGCCGGCTCCGCTTCACTGCTAAGCAGACGATGGCTATTGCTCAGCAGCTTTACGAAGGTCTGCCTATAGAAAATAAGGGGAGCGTAGGACTTATTACCTATATGCGCACCGATTCTACCCGGGTAGCTCGCTCAGCCATAGTTGAAGCCAGAGAATTTATCAGTAGTAAGTATGGCGCTGAATTTGTTCCACCTCACGCCCGTTCTTTCACCAGAATCGTCAAAGGAGCACAGGAGGCACACGAAGCTATTCGTCCCACCAGAATCCGGCGGGAACCATCCCTGATTAAGAAATACCTTACGGCTAACCAGTTCAGGCTTTACGAGCTCATCTGGAAGCGAATGGTGGCTAGCCAGATGTCAGCGGCTCTATTCGATAACACTACCGTCGATATTGAAGCCAGATGCCCGGATTCTAAAACCGATTACCTTTTAAGAACTTCCAGCTCGGTCAGTCGCTTTCCCGGGTTTACCATTCTCTATACTGAGCAGAAAGACCAGGCTGAAGAAGAAAAGCAGTCCTTACTCCCCCGATTAGAAAAGGGCGATGAACTTAGCTTGCTAGGGCTTTTCCCCGAGCAGCATTTTACCCAGCCCCCACCCCGCTTTACTGAAGCCACCCTGATTAAGATGCTGGAGCAATGGGGTATCGGGCGTCCCAGCACCTATGCCCCAATCCTATCGACAATCCAGGAGCGCGAGTATGTTGCCAAGGTTAGCGGAAGCTTCCAGCCCACAGAGCTAGGTATTGTGGTCAACGACTTAGTTAGCCAGTATTTTCCGGATATCGTTGACATCGAGTTCACCGCCCGTATGGAAGATGAATTAGACGAAATAGCCGATGAGAAAAGGGATTGGGTGGGTGTTGTTCAAGACTTTTATACACCCTTTGAGAAAAGCCTTGATAATGCTCACCAGCTTATGGAAAAGGTAAAGTTAGCCGATGAAGTAACCGAGGAGATTTGCCCACAGTGTGGTAAGCCGATAGTAGTCAAGACCGGGCGTTACGGGAAGTTTCTAGCCTGTAGCGGTTACCCTGAGTGCAAATTTACCAAGTCCTTCCAGGTTAAGACTGGTGTTAGCTGTCCGGAATGCGGCAGTGAGCTGGTGGAGAAAGTAAATAAAAGGAAGCGCACCTTTTATGGCTGTAGCAATTACCCGAATTGCACATTCGCCACCAATTTTAAGCCCCTCCCCCTACCCTGCCCCAAATGCGGCAGCCTTATGACCCTATATAGAGGAAAATGGTCAAGATGTATTAAATGTGGGCATAGAGGGAAACTCCAGCAGGACTAATCCTATGCAAGAAATATTTAATAGATACATAAATTACCTTGAGGTGGAGCGGAATGCTTCACCTTATACCGTGCGCAACTATACTACCGATTTGCTGGGCTTCTTTCAGTTCCTTAAAGAGAGAGGGATTGAGTCGCTGAGAGAAGTAGATAAGCATGTTTTGCGTGATTACTTGTCGCACCTTATAGAGCAGGGCTTCGTCAAGGCAAGCATTGCCCGCAAGCTATCGGCTATTCGTTCCTTTTACCGCTACCTGCTGCGGGAGGAAATAATATCCACCAGCCCGGTCGCCACCACCTCTTCACCCAAGCTGGATAGACGCTTACCTTCTTTTCTGACCACAGATGAGGTGACGCGACTTCTGGAAGCCCCTGACTTATCCACACCACAGGGGCAGCGCGACCGCGCCTTGATGGAGCTGCTCTATGCCTCCGGTCTTAGAGTAAGCGAACTGGCTAACCTGAAACTGGAGCAGGTTAACCTTAACTCCCGTGAAATCCGGGTCTGGGGAAAGGGGGCTAAGGAGCGGATGGTGCTAATGGGCGAGCCAGCCGCTAAAGCTCTGACTGCCTACCTCAACCAGGGGAGACTCGAGCTATTAGGTAACAAACGGAGCAGTGCCCTGTTCCTTAACCGCTACGGGGAACGGCTGACAGAACGAAGTGTGCAAAGCACCTTAGAGAAATGTGCTGATATGGCTGGTATAGGAAAAAGGATTCACCCCCACATGCTGCGTCATACCTTCGCCACCCACCTGCTTGATGGCGGGGCTGATTTAAGGGTAGTCCAGGAGCTTCTAGGACATGCCAGCCTGTCCTCCACTCAGATTTATACCCATGTAAGTAAGAGCCAGGCGAAAAAGGTATATCTATCGGCTCACCCGATGGCTAAAGAGGGAGAGGACGAGCTTAAAAATGAGTGAGAATCGGCTGAAGCCACCTAAGAGATTGTTTACTAACCCTTCGGGCTTGAGCCCTCTAGGGCGAAGCCTCACTCCCTTTATCCCCCTCTCCTTAAATATGCTGAGACCGCGCTTCTCCCTTTCGTAAAGGGAGATAGAGAGGGATTTTAAATCCCCCTTAGTCCCC
>CAZMUD010000084.1:0-4400 GCA_964569715.1 uncultured Dehalococcoidales bacterium
GGTGGGCTAGGTGAGAAACATACTGAGCATCAGCCTCAGACTCAGCACCTCGCAGCTGGTGGTTAAGGTGAGCCACATGTAGCTTTACGTTCAGCGTCTCCTGGAGTTTAGACAGGATATGGAGCAAGCAGACTGAATCTTGACCACCGGATACTGCCGCCACCAGACGGTGCTGGCCTGATACCAAGTGATGCTCTCGGATGAAGCGCAGCACCCTCGGTTCTACTGGTTCTTGGTATCCTTGCCCTCTTACCATTTATTCATGCTTCAATTAGGACAATTTTAATTTAACTATGCGCTACATGTATGTGGCTTTTGTTACGCAGTCCTACTTCTAGGTTGCCAGGATAAGTTTAGTGCGGTGTATCGATTGTGGGTAACGGGTAAAACCTAGGGCTGAGGCAACCTGCTCCGGTCTTCCCGAACCGCCACTATCACAACGCAACCTCATGCCTATAGTGCAATACGGTTGACGCCAATCAATAAGCCATAGGGCATCAATTAAAGCCCTCAGGTCGTAGTTTCGCCTGCCTGTATCCCTCTGGTGGTGCCAAGGCAGGTGCTCCAACGAGAGCAAGCTGGAAATTACCGACTCTATATCCCTCGGCTTCCTTTCCGTTTCCACTTCAACCCTGTATTCGGCAGAGCGAACCCGCGATTGCAGAGAGGGCATATTTAGCGCTACCTGATACACCCCAAGTATTTCAATACCGGGCGGTAACTGCTGGCTGACAGCGGTGGCGAACCAGTGTGGGGAGACCAGTTTGAGAACAAAGACATCCATGAACTCAGCCTCACTGGTTACCCCCACCGGGAGGGGTGCCGCTAATGACAAGCGGGGGTGAGGACTAAACCCTTCTGAATAGGCCAGTGGTATCTGAGCACGGCAAAGCGCCCTTTCCCACAGCCGCATTATATCCAGGTGGGAGATGAATTTTATTTCTTCTCCTCGGCTGAGCTTAACCCGTAGACGCTGCATGGCTTTCCTTGGTTAATTCAATCTTCTCAATCCTTGGCCCCCGCATCTCGGTTACCACCAGTTTCAAGCTCTTATACCTTAGCTGCTCATTCTCCCTAGGTATGTGTCCCAGAAGGTCGAGCACGAAGCCGGCTACAGTCTCATAATCACCCTCGGGTAGCTCCAGCTCCATCTCTTCATTGGCTTCCTCAATGCGCATACCACCATCAATTTGAAAGGTGTACTCATTGATTACCTCATACTCCTTTTCTACGACCGCCAGTTCATCGCCTACCGGACCAACAATTTCCTCGACCAGTCCATTGAGGCTGACGATGCCCGCAGTGCCGCCGAATTCGTCCACCACTACCGACATCTGGTAGTTTTTATCGCGCATCTCGGCAAAGAGCTCACTAATACGCTTGGTCTCAGGAGTAAGGTAGGCCGGGCGGACGAGGCTATCAATGACACTCTGGTTATCAATGGTACCCTTAGCCTGAGCCATAAGCACATCCTTTATCGAAAGGATACCCATTACATTATCCATATTCTCTTGAAACACCGGGAAGCGGGATTGCGGGGATTGGGCATAGAGGGCAAGGAAGTCAGCTATTTTAGAGCCCCGCTCTATGCATACAACTTCTGGGCGTGGCACCATGACCTCACGGACCGGCCGGTCACCAAAATCAAAAACCTTGTGCAGCATCTCAGCCTCAGCCTCCTCCACCGCCCCTTCCTTATGCCCCACTGAAATCATGGTGCGAATTTCCTCCTCACTGACCAGAGACCTGGGCACAGGTGCCCCTCCCACCAGCTTACTAAACCCCGAGGCTATCCAGCTCAGCACTACCACGAAGGGGGTAAGCAACCACGAGAGCACCTCTATCGGTCGAGCAAATACCAGGGATAACCGCTCAGCATGCTGGGTAGCTATGGTCTTGGGGGTAGTTTCACAAAACACCAGGAGAACGACGGTTATGCCTATGGTAGCAATGAGGGTACCCCACTCCTTCCAGATAGAGATGGCTAGAACGGTAGCTAGAGCAGCTGCAGCAGTATTGACGAAGTTGTTGCCCAGCAGAATGGTGGATAATAGCTTCTCCGGCCGCTCAGTCATCCTGGCTACCAGTCCTGCCCCCTTTACCTTGGTACTAACCAGATGCTCTAACCTTATCCTCTGCAGGGAAATAAAGGCTGTTTCCGAGCTAGAAAAGAAGGCTGACAAAAGAAGACAAACAAAAAGAAACACTAGATATAGTGTTTCCATGCCAGACATATAGCATCACCTCTCTATTACCAGTATTTAATAAGACCTTAATTTAATCATATCATCGGCTATTAGGTGTGTCAAAAGAGACTAATTATTTTATCACTCTCTCTATGCTATAATTCAGGTGTATGAAAATCCTGGGTATCGAGACCTCCTGTGATGAGACAGCAGCTGCGGTGGTGGAGGACGGGGTTAGCATTCTATCCAACCAGATTGCCTCGCAGGTGGAAATCCATGCCCGTTATGGGGGAATTGTTCCCGAGGTAGCCTCCCGCCAGCACATTCTAGCCATTATTCCAATACTAAAGCAAGCGATGACTGAGGCTAAGGTTACCTGGAGCGATTTGGCTGGCATTGCTGTTACCATCGGCCCCGGCCTGGCTGGCTCATTGTTGATAGGAGTAAATGCGGCTAAGGCTATCGCTTTAGCTCACGGGTTACCTATTACCGGGGTTAACCACCTGGAAGGGCATATCTACGCTAACTGGCTGGTTGAGCACAACCCCGATTCCGCACCCCTCTTTCCCCTGATATGCCTCATTGTTTCCGGGGGGCACAGTGACCTGGTGCTGATGAAGGGGCACGGTGACTATGTAGTATTGGGGCGGACACGGGATGATGCCGCCGGCGAGGCCTTTGACAAAGCAGCCCGCATATTAGACCTGGGCTACCCCGGTGGTCCAGCCATTGAGCAAGCAGCCAGAGCCGGCACAGCCTCTATCCAGCTACCTCGCGCCTGGTTGAAGGGAACTAACGATTTCAGCTTCAGCGGCATCAAGACAGCCCTGCTGCGATTGGTGGAGCAGGGTAAGGTTTCAACCAAGGCCGATGCCGCCGCCAGCTTCCAGGAGGCAGTGGTTGACGTCCTGGTGACCAAAACTGTAACTGTCGCCAAGGAGCACCGGGTGAAGCAAATTTTACTGGCCGGTGGGGTGGCATCAAATGAGCGGCTTCGTCAATGGCTGGTGAAAAATTCGCCCATACCGGTTCTGGTTCCTGAGCCAGTGCTATGCACTGATAATGCCGCTATGATTGCTGCCTGTGGCTACTACCGCCTCCAGGCTGGCAGGATAGACAGCCTAGATTTGGACGTGATTCCCAGCCTCAAGCTGGCTTAACCAACAGTCTTTACACTTCCCCTGAATGCATAAAGTATTATAGATGTGGATTAGCCCTTGTTGCCGCTGGGCTGAGTTGATTAGGCTTCTGCTCAGCCCAAGCTGAGCCGCCATATGCCTTTCCACGGAGTTTACCGCCAGCTTTGGGTGGCGGCGATAGAGGTCAAAGGCTTTCTTCTCCAGTTCTAGCTGGGAAGTAAATTGGCTCCAGGCAAGGGTGAAGGGCAGGAGCACATTTACTGTAATATCAGCCGCTCGCCCACTACCAAGAAGAGTCGGGCTTCTTATCCTGTTGCCTGAGCCAAAATCAAAGTGGCTTGCCCAATAGCCACTAGTGGTAACCAGTAATCCCTTTTCTAATTTTTGGCAGCCTCGGCTGGCAGGCACCTCCCTTACCAGGCTAACTAACTCTTCAAGTATCCCCTTTCCCCGGTAGCGGAGTATGAGATAACTCATAGCTACCAGGCGACGAATGGGGGAGTTATTTGGCCTAACCTTAAACAGACGCCAGGCATTGGGAGACATTGCCTTGATGTGATGGGAAGAAAGCCATAGCCTCTCCAACTTGTCTATCCATTTGTCCTCTAATCTATCTTCCTGGTGCCTGTCCTGGCGCTGGGAGGGAAGCAGCCCAGCAGTCCCCAATAGTAGCGCCTGCTGCCGGACAAGGCATTCCTCATCCGATATTTCGTCTTGGGTCACCGACTCTAGAATCTGAAGTGGCAAACTGCGGGCTAGCTTGAGCATGGGGAGCTTATTCTTGGAGTAACCCAGAGCACCCATTATCCCCCGGTAAAGGGATTGGCTTGCCTCCATTTGAGCCAAGTCTGCTTGAAACCTAGCAGCCTTGGCCAAAAATCGTTCTTCCCCAGCCCTATCTAGAAACCCTGCCATGGTACCTGTAGTCAGGCGTTGTCCAGCTTTAAAGCAAGGCATATTTAAGGTAACTGGAGAACATACCAAATCTGACCACTGGTTAATGGGAATTTTTATGTATTTGCATAGGGCGAGGGTAGGAACCTCTCTTCCGTTGCGGAGATTGGTAGCCATCCTG
>CAZMUD010000085.1:0-4097 GCA_964569715.1 uncultured Dehalococcoidales bacterium
TTGGCAACCTCAAGTATCTCTCGCCAACGAGGCACCCTGGCTAGCTCACGATAAAAGGAATCAGAGAAGCCCTTAATATCAACGCGCCAGGCATCCAGGTAAGGTCCAATAGTATCCAGTGCCTCGGGAGACAGGTAGCCATTGGTCACATAGACAGTATATAGGTTATTCTCCTTAGCCAGCTTGGCTGAGTCAAGGGTATATTCAAACCAGATACTGGGCTCATTGTATGTCCAGGCAATGCCCTGGCACTGGTGGCGTTTGGCCAGTTCTATAGACGTTTGGGGTTGCATTTCCTGACAGCCACGCTGTATTGCCCTGCTATCAGCGGAGGAAATCTCCCAGTTCTGGCAGTGTTTACAATGAAAGTTACAACCCAGGGTACCCAGGGAGAAAGCCAGGCTACCAGGGAAAAAGTGAAATAATGGCTTCTTTTCGATAGGGTCGGCAGCCACCGACGAGACTACGGCGTAGTTCAGATTATACAGAGTCCCGCCCTTATTCTGATACATGCCGCAGACGCCAAACTTATCCGGACCTATTTTGCAATACCACTGGCAAATACGGCAGCGAACCCTGGAATTCGGCAGTTTTTCGTAGAGCATCGCCTCATGCATGGCTAGCCTCTTGACCTAATTATAGCACTCAACCGCTGTCAATTATAGCCCTTAGATTGATATTTGTTGTCACCCTCACCCCCTGTATCCCCCTCTCCCTCAAGGGAGAGGGGGAATGATATTAAAAAAGAGGGGTTGACGCCCCTCTTAAACACCCCCATTAATACCTAATATTACTAAAGTGGGGATAATATCGAATAGGGGGCTGATGCCCCTCTAAATTAAAATATTATTTTCTTTTTGCACCCGTGCCAGCTTAACCAAATGTTACAGTAGGTCAAATAACCGCCCAATTATGCTATGAACCAAGTAACTCGGTCACTGCCGCATTTATTTCGCGCCCATCTGCCCTGCCTTTAAGCTGCGCAATAAGCTTGGGCATAACCTTACCTTTATCGCCAGCTCCCTGTGCTCCTACCTCCTCAATCACCCGGCGAGCTTCAGCTACAATTTCTTCCCGGGTCATCTGCTGGGGCAAATACTCATTTAGGATAGCCAGTTCTGCCTCTTCTTGAGCCACCAGGTCGTGGCGATTTCCCTGCTTAAAGGCTTCAATACTCTCCTGACGCTGCCTAGCTTCCTTGGCAATAACACCCAGGACATCATTGTCCTCCAAAGCGGCTTGTCGGGCGATTTCAGCATTCTTAACGGCGGCCAGTACCAATCGGATAACTGAACGCCTCACCTTATCCCCACCCCTCATCGCCTGCTTGAGGTCACTGTTGAGCCTTTCTTCTAAACCTGCTTCCACTTTAACCTACAACCAAAGTAACTTCTGCTACCTTACTGATGTCCTGACAGCTTTGCGTCTTTTAGCAGCTTCCTTTCGCTTACGCTTAATACTGGGCTTCTCAAAGTATTCACGATGTCGTATCTCGGATAGGATACCAGCCTGCTGCACCCTTTTGTTGAAGCGCTTGAGCAAACTCTCAAAGCTCTCGTTATTACCAGCTACCACACCAGTCACCCCAGCACCAGCCTCCTTCTTACCTACTTCTAATGCCTCGGTCTCTTATCGTAGGCCAATAGTATCACTCCTATTTTAGTCAGCATAAGCTGCCCTGTCAAGAAATGCTAGGCAGATGGTCCCCTCCCTAAGTCCACCAGGCATCTGTCTTGCCCTAATAGCCACTCCTCCTTAGTATCTCACCAGCTGCCACTATACCAGAGGCTGATGACTGGATTAAACCACGACTAACGCCAGCCCCATCACCAATAGCAAACATATTGCTAATCTCGGTCTCCAGGCTAGGGCTAAGCTGGAGTCGGCTAGAATAGAACTTGACCTCAACCCCATAAAGTAAGGTATGGCGTGAAGCCACACCTGGAGCCAGTTTATCCAGTGCCTGAAGCATCTCCATAACTCCGGTAAGGTGCCGATAGGGAAGAACAAAGCTAAGGTCACCAGGGACAGCGCTCTTCAAGGTGGGCTGAACTAAGCCACGCTTGATGCGGGCTGGGGTGGAACGCCGACCCTGCATAAAGTCACCCAGACGCTGCACCAGCACCCCACCACTAAGAATATTGGCTAGTCTAGCCAGATACTTACCATAGGCAATAGGCTCCCGAAAAGGCTCGGTAAAGGTGGTGCTCACCAACAGAGCAAAATTAGTATTGTTGCTTCTACGGTCAGCGTAGCTATGCCCGTTAACTGTGATTACCGGGTCACAACCGCCGGTAGATTCCATAATGACCTCACCGGCCGGACACATACAGAATGTTCTAATATGGTCATCAAAACTCGGTGACAGGAATTCCAGTTTTGCCTCATATAGCACATTGCTCAAATCGTCCATCACTGCCACTGGCACCTCCACCCTGACGCCAACATCAATAGGGTTACTATACATGGTCAGGTTAAGCCGGTTAGCTTCCTTAGATAACCAATCCGCCCCTTCCCTACCCGGAGCTAGAATCAGGTATTGACAGCCAAACTCTTCGCCTGCCTCAGTTTCAATCCGTCTAACCGCACCATTATCAACAATGATAGTGGAAGCCATTGTCTCAAGCTCAAAGTCCACACGTGAAACAAGGGAATCCCGCATAGCCTTGAGCACCGAACGGCAATGCTCAGTACCAAGATGACGAAGCGGCATTGGTATCAGACGCAATTTCACCAGAGAAGCCCGGCGGCGTAACTTCTCGACTTCATCCCCAACCCCATACAGCTTATTTGAGGCACCAAACTTGAGGTATATGTCATCAACATACTTAATCAGGTCTTCGGTATTACTCTCCCCGAGGTAGTCAACAAGCCGACCCCCTACCTGTGGTGAGAGCGTCAGTTTGCCATCACTCAAGGCACCAGCTCCACCTAAACCACAAACGAGATGGCAAGGTGAGCAAGAAATACAAGGACCACCCCGGTCACGAGCCGGGCACTGGCGCCCATCAATATCTCTCCCCTTCTCTATAAGCAGAATATCTAGGTCGGATGACTTAGTCAATTCTAAAGCGGCAAAGATGCCCGCCGGACCACCACCCACAATAATGACATCGTATTTCTTAGCCATTTTACTTAGTGCGGATTCCCAGAAAAAAATCCCGGATTTTTCTGGGTGCCTAAATGTCATTGTATAATCCACAGCTTTAGCCGTCAAGGGGTATTGACATTTGCCAATTGGCGAATTATAATGTTTATTATGGACAATGATTACGGTAACCACCTAGGCAAAATAATCAAGCAGCAAAGGGTTTCGTTGCCACTGACACTCCAGGAGATAGCAGCCAGGTCAGGCGTGTCAGCGTCACACCTCGGTCGCATAGAGAGAGGAGAGCGCTTCCCCTCCGCCCACATTCTGCAAAAAATCGCCAGGCCTCTAGGTTTTGAGGAAGACGAGCTCTTCACCTTAGCCGGATACCTATCCCCTCAACCTGCTATGGTAACTGAGAAGAGTCCGACCTATAGCAGTGAGCGACTGGACCATTATGTAGCCAAGGTATTGGCCCAAGAGCCGGTTGAGGTGCAGCGCGCCGTCATCGGAATCCTCACCATCTTAAAGAGCATTGCCAAGAGTACAAGTAAAGAAGGCAGCTGATAGCCCTTCTTTACTTATTCCCTAGTCATGCAATACCCGTTTGCCCCGTTTGCCCCGTTTGCCCCGTTTGCCCCGTTTGCCCCGTTTGCCCCCCCTTACTATTTTACAATTTACCCTGGCTCTACCACTCCATGACGACGAAAAGATTGACATTATCGCAGGAGTGTGTTTACAATAGCATAAGTCTAGCCAGAGGAGATATGATGAGGATGAGGAGGGTGAGGGGATTAGTTGTTTTCATTGGCGGTCTGGTGCTTACGGTCCTGGGAATTGGCATGTGGCGAAGCCCTGAGATTGACTGGGAAAGTTTCCTCTCCGAGTGGTCTATATTGGTAAATGAAACAGTCAGGTTAATACACGACCCCTTTGGCGTTTTAGGGATCCTGGTGCTGATAATCGGGGTAGTGATAACTGTTAACGGGCTCCGACGCGTCGTGCTAGG
>CAZMUD010000086.1:0-3973 GCA_964569715.1 uncultured Dehalococcoidales bacterium
AGGTGAAATGCCAACCTCTAAGGGAAGTTTGAAGGGGTGTTAGCCCCTTCAAAAACATAATTCCCCTTCCCCTTGTCAAGGGGAAGGGGATAAAGGGGATAGGGTTACCATAATATTGTGGCGGAGAGGGTGGGATTCGAACCCACGGTAGCCAAAGGCTACACGCGCTCTCCAGGCGCGCCTGATAGTCCACTCCAGCACCTCTCCACGATTTGCGGGTCAAGTCTAATGGTCCTTGGCTGGCGGAGAGGGTGGGATTCGAACCCACGCTCCACTAACGCGGAGACCGCTTTTCGAGAGCGGCACCATCAACCACTCGGACACCTCTCCTTGGTAGCTATTTTACCGTAAATAGAAGTGAAATAAAAGGATAGCAAACCCTTTGAGCCGCAAACTTGATACGATATTATGATATAATGAATACACCCCGCCGAGGTGAGAATAGGAGCCCCAATCTTTGGTTTGGTTAAAGTTTATCCTGTGTCTCGTCGTCATCCTGTTTGCTGGGACAAAGCTAGCCCGATACGGGGATGCTATTGCCGAGAAGACAGGTTTGGGCAGGCTATGGATAGGTCTGGTGCTCTTGGCTATCGTTACTTCTACGCCTGAGCTGGCTACTGGAATAAGTGCTGTTGCCCTGGTTAAGCTTCCTGACCTAGCCTTGGGCACCCTCTTTGGCAGTTGTCTTTTCAATCTCCTTATCCTGGCTTTACTGGATGTGCTATATCGTCATACCCCAATTTTGAGCAAAGCAAGCCTGGGCCATATGCTATCGGCGGGGATGGGGATATTACTTATTGCTCTGGCTGCCGGGAGTATCTTTGCAGGGGAAAGGTTTTCCGGATTGACCCTGGGATGGGTGGGCATCCCAAGCATTATTATCTTTCTACTGTATTTACTGGGAATGTGGGGGATATTCCACTATGAGCGTAATCGACGTCCACCGTCATCACTAGCTTCTCCTCTTCAATATGGCGAGGACTCCATGAGGGGAGTATGGTGGAAGTTTACATTGGCGGCAGCAGCAGTGATTGGTGCTGGAATCTGGTTAGCATTTGTTGGTGATGAGATTGCTGAAACCTACGATTGGAGTGCCAGCCTTGTCGGGACTTTATTTTTGGCAGTTACTACCTCAATGCCTGAGTTAGCGGTTACTGTGGCTGCCCTACGTTTGGGTGCTATAGATATGGCGGTAGCTAACATACTAGGCGCGAATATGATTAACATCGCCAAAATCATCGCTATTGACCCTTTCTACAGTGAAGGCCCTGTTCTCTCTTCAGTATCAAGTACTCACCTCATTACCGCTATGGTGGTAATAGTAATGAGTCTACTGGTTATTGTGGGACTTAGATTCCGCCAGAAACGTAAGACCTTTATCGTCATCAGTTGGTATGGACTCCTGTTAATCGGGCTCTATATCTTTGGTGCTTATGCTATGTTTACTTCGGGCATAGGTATGGGGTGAGCCTCTGTTTAACTGGTTCTCTCCTCTTTTGCCAAGAGAGGAGTCCTGCTATAATAACGGTGTTTTTCGTTTGAGTGTGCTGTTGGTTGTAGGGGTAATGTATGAAAGGGTCTTCTAAATAAATGCTAGAGTTGAGCCAAATCGCTGCCCTTGTCATCTTCGTGGTTATGTTTATTGCCATTGTAAGTGGCAAGGTTCACCGTTATATTCCCGCCCTTATTGGGGCTGCTCTTACCATTATAGTTGTCTTTCTCATTGTCCTAAAGAGCCCGTCGGCAATTTCTAGTGTTTTGAACCTTGAACAGCTCGGGCAGTTTAGGTTCTGGATACCAGGTGAGCAACATATAGAATCCCATGGCGTAAACTGGCAGACCATCATCTTTATTGGCGGCATGATGGTTATGGTAGAGGGTATGGCTGAAGCCGGCTTCTTCCGTTGGCTATGCCTTTATGTAGCCAGGATGGTTCAGTACAAGCCAGTTCTGATTTTGATTGCCTTTATGCTGCTCTCCGGCTTCCTGGCAATGTTCATCGATAGTATTACAGTTTTATTATTCTTGGCCACGGTAACTATTGAACTGGCTCGCCTGCTCAAATTTGACCCGGTTCCAGTAATAGTTGCCGAGATTTTCGCGGCTAATTGTGGGGGTAGTGCCACCATGTCTGGTGACCCGCCTAACATAATTATAGGAACTGCCTTTGGTTATACCTTTACTGACTTTGCCGCTAATACCGGCCCGGTTGCCTGGCTGGGAATGCTGGTGACCCTAGCCTATTTCTGGTTCATCTTCCGTAAAATCCTGACTTCGTCTCAGCAAGACAGTTCTTCACATAACCATTACCCTGAGCCTGGTGAGGCTATTGTTAGCCCTGGGCTTTTCAGGATAAATACCGGCATCTTCATCTTGGTGGTGGCTTTGATAGTTACCCATGCTGAAACCGGGCTCTCAATGGCTTTAATAGGTTGTATTGCTGCTTTTCTTACGCTAACTGCGGCTATGAATAAGGTCCTCCATATTGTCCGGAGGGTGGACTGGCGGACGCTTCTTTTCTTTGTCGGTTTATTTATCACCGTGGGTGGACTGGAGGAAACCGGGGTGCTAAAGATGATAGCTGAGTATATTGGGGAAGTGTCAGAAGGGAATATTCTACTGGTGATACCTATCATCATATGGATTTCTGCCTTTGCTTCGGCTATTGTTGATAATATTCCCTTTGCTGCCACTATGGTCCCTGTAATTAAGCAGCTTGCCCTATCGCATGGACTAGCCCTGCCGACATTAAGCTGGACTTTAGCCCTGGGAACAGACATTGGTGGTAATGCTACTCCTATCGGAGCTTCAGCTAATGTAGTCGGGACGGCAATTGCTGAGAAAGAAGGTTATCCTATTGGTTGGGGTAGGTTCCTCAAGTATGCATTCCTACCTATGATTATGATAGTTGCCCTGTGCTGGCTCTACCTGATTATAAGGTATGCCTAAGTAAGGAGTAGAAGGATGTTTAAGAGAATTCTTGTTTCGTTAGATGGCTCGGAGCTGAGCGAACTGGCTCTTCCCTACGCAGAGGAACTGGCTGGGACTTTCAATTCCGAGGTAGAGTTGGTATATGTCTGTGAGTCTGGGGAGAGTCAGTATCGCCATATGTATCACCTCTATATTGAGCAGATAGCTGAACAGGTGAGGAGTCACATCAAGGCTTATCGCACTGGAGAGAAGAGACTCACAGCCAGAGTCAAGCCGGTAGTCTTGGACGGTGACCCCGCTGCTGAAATCATTGACTACGCTGAGAAAAATGACATTAGCCTTATTGTTATGGTATCTCACGGTCGCTCTGGTGTGATGCTCTGGGTAATGGGGAGCATAGCCACTAGGGTAGTCCAAGGGACAAGTAAACCAATGCTATTCATCAGAGCCGGCACCCCTGGTCTAAAAGTAGGCAAGGGGGAGATGTTTAGCAAGATTCTTGTCCCGCTGGATGGTTCTGATGCTGGTGAAGTAACACTGCCGTATATTAAGGAACTCACTAACAAGCTAAAATCAGAGGTTACCCTCCTTCAGGTAGTGGAACCTGGCCAATATGTTCATACCGTCGGCGGATTGAATTATATCCTTTTTTCTGAGCAGCAGGTAGAAGCGATGAAAGCAGAGACTAAACAGTATCTTGAAGGGGTAAAGAGGAAGCTAATAAATACAGAGGCTACTTTAAGGTCTGAGGTGAAGACAGGCAACGCTGCCCAGGAAATTATTAAGCTCGCTGATGAAACAAGTACCCGTTTGGTTGCTATATCGACCCATGGGCGTTCGGGGGTTAAGCGATGGGTTTCCGGTAGCGTTGCCCATAAGGTTCTGCAAGCCGGTCATACACCTCTTTTATTGGTGAGGGTGCTAGGGGGGTAAAAGTATAGCTATTTGTTGCTTAAGCAGTCGCTATAGGGTATTATAACTAGACCACCTGCCCCTGTAGCTCAGGTGGATAGAGCACCAGCCTCCGGAGCTGGGTGCGAGC
>CAZMUD010000087.1:0-3851 GCA_964569715.1 uncultured Dehalococcoidales bacterium
AGGGGCTTTGCCCCTTCAAACTTCCCCCATTAGCAACTGGTGTTTAAGAGGAGCGAAGCTCCTCTTTTACTTATACTCCCCCTTCCCTTATTAAGGGAAGGGGGTCAGGGGGATAGGTCACCTCTATAATACCACCAAATTATTTCTGTGCACGACCTCAGAGCCGTAGTCGTAGCCGAGCAGGGCGGTAATTTTCTTTGAGTGTGCCCCTTTAATAACAGCAATATCAGCCGAGCTATAGTTGGCTATGCCACAGCCCAGTTGAGACCCCTGGGGGTCATAGATATTGACTATGTCGCCACGCTGAAACTCACCCTCCACCTGTGTTATGCCGGCTGCCAGCAGGCTTCGGTTCTGCTTCCTTAGCGCCAGGGCTGCCCCGGAATCCACCATCAGCTTCCCCTTGGTGGAAAGACCGCTGAGCATCCAGCGCTTACGACTCTCCAGCTTGCTGGTGATTGGCTGGAAACGGGTGCCGGCTGTCTCACCGGCAGCCAGCCTTAAAATAATATCTGGTTCCCTGCCGTCAGCTATGATTACGGTTACCCCTGAGGCTGTAGCCAGTTTGGCAGCCTCGAGCTTGGTAGTCATACCCCCGGTGCCAAGATTGCCAGCCGTATCAGTCGCCAGGCGTTCAATTTCTGAATCTATCCTGTCCACCTGCGGGATAAGACGGGCATCAGGGTCACGCTGCGGGTCGGCAGTATATAGCCCGGCAATATCAGTGAGATTTAACAGCAGGTCGGCATCGACTAAATTAGCTACCATAGCTGACAGGTTATCGTTATCGCCAAATTTAGCCTCCTGAATCTCATCCACCGCCACCACATCGTTTTCATTGACAATGCATAGCACTCTAAGCTCCAGTAAAGCCAGGAGGGTGTTGCGGGTATTTAGATAACCAGCCCGGTCGGCAAGGTCAGCCTTGGTCAGCAGCGCTTGAGCCACCGTAATATTATGCTGAGCAAAAAGCTGCTCATAGACATTCATCAGCCGACTCTGCCCCACTGAAGCCAGCACTTGCTTAAAGGGAATACCTTTATGCTCCCTGGTCAGTCCCAGTTTATGCCTGCCAGCGGCTATGGCTCCGGAAGAGACTATGAGCAGCTCCAGCCCCTGCCTGTGTAGCTGCGCCAACTGGGCTACAAGAGTTGACATTATGTCCTGATTCAGGTGGTCGCTGCCGCCAGTAAGGAGACTGGTGCCAAGTTTAGCCACTATCCGGTGATAGGGTAGAGTTTTTTTCAAACTGGCTTCTTCACTTTTGTTCTTAGCCATTTAAATTTTAACCAAATGAACTTGCTTCATTATAGCAAGCTAAGGCAACTTGAACAAATGTAGCCCTATCCCCAGGCTAGATGCCCAGCTTCAGGAGCTTTTTGCCCTATTTGTCGTATGCTATACTGGCGTGGAGAGTAACGAATGAATGAATTAGAGCAACCGCGAAGTAGAAGGGTTTTACCTATCATCTCTGTGGTAACTTTTCTCGGCTTTCTTGATACTCACCTGCTGCTACCGGTTATGGCTCTCTATGCCTCTGGGCTTGGTGCCAGTGTCGGCATTGTCGGTCTTATTATTGGTCTATATTCCATAACCAATACCGTGGCTAATATCCTGTCTGGTCGGTTGATTGATAGGGTAGGCTATAAGGTGCCTTTAGTTGCTGGACTAATCGGAGATGCTCTGGGGATGCTTTTTTATTCCCTGTGCCGCTTGCCGATTCACCTGGCTTTGGTGCGGGCATTTCACGGGATGAGCGGTGGCCTGGTAGGTCCGGCTACTATGTCAATTACTGCTGATTATTCCGATAGAACCCGGAAGGGCAGGGCGATGGGCTTCTATGGTATGTCCCTGGCGGCAGCCACCTTGGTGGGCTATGGATTGAGCGGGGTTATTGCCTCTCGGCTGGGCTACAAGGCTGTTTTCCTGTTCGGGGCGATACTGTTAATCATAGGCGTGGTGCTGAGCCTGTTGTTGCCTGCTAATAAGAAGAGTGGCGGTATGACCGCCAAGACCTCATTTGGTGAAACCCTCAAGCAGGTAAAAGGTTTGCTGAGGAGAAAAGGTTTAACCCTCTCCTACTGCTCTATCTTCGCCCATTATTTTGCTTTTGGGGGTGTGGTTACACTGCTACCAATCTATGTGAACAACCTGGGAATGGGAATCTTTCATGTGGGGATGTTGCTGGTTACCTTCGTTATTATGTTCATAATCGCTCAGTTTCCGAGCGGGGCTCTCTCTGATAAAGTAGGGCGGCTGATACCGACTATTGCCGGCCTGAGCCTTAGCATAGTTTCGCTGGTTATATTGCCTTCGATGGCAACATTCCCGCTGCTAGCGGCGGTAATGGCATTATACGGGATAGGCTATGGAATTCTCTTTCCGTCCATTTCAGCATTGGTTGCTGACCATACGGTTCCTGAAGAGCGTGGCATGGCAACAGGGGTGTTCCATGCTCTGCTTACTGCCGGAGTGGCTATCGGGGCGCCCCTGGTCGGCTGGGTAGGAGGGGGAGTGGGGGTGCAGCTGGGCTTGGTGTCAGCCTCAGCTATCCTGGTTTTGGCTTTAGTGATGGCTCTGAGGGCTTTAAGGCAATAAGTTTGAGGCTGGATAGCCTGATAAATAGGCGTTGCCTAGTCTTCGTGGTAAGCGTATAATAACTCTGGCTACGTTCCAGTTCAGCGTGGTCAAGTTGGAAGTGAGGAGTTCTTTATGCAGATACAGCCGCCGTTTATGGTTTCCTACAGCATCACCACAAAGTGCAATCTGAAGTGCAAGCACTGCTATAGTGAGTCTACTGACCAGGTGGCTCCCGATGAACTATCGACCGAGGAGGCATTTAGGCTCATGGATGATTTGTCGAGGTGGGGGATAGGCCTTTTGATTATTGACGGGGGAGAACCCTTATGCCGGGAGGATTTGCTGGATGTCGTGAAATACGCTTCCTCAAAGGGGATAAGAACCACTATCGGCAGTAACGGCACTCTTATTGATGAAGGAATGGCAAGGAAGATGCTGGATGCGGGTGTCATGTCAGTGGCTATCTCGGTTGATGGGGCTGATGCTCAAACCCACGATTCCTTCAGGGGGATAAGTGGTGCCTTTGAGCAGGCCCTTAAAGGTGTGGAGGCATGCCGGGCTGCCGGTCTGCCCTTTCAGTTCAACATGGTCATCAGGAAGGAAACCCTGCCGCAGTTGGAGGATATGCTGCGTCTGGCGGTGGATAGCGGCGCCAATGCTGCTGAATTCTTTGACTTGGTGGCGGCCGGAAGAGCTAAGCAGGAGTGCCGGGAAGAGGTCTTGAGCCGTGACGAGAGGAAACGGGCGATGGAGTGGCTTGTCCAGTCTCAGGAGGACTGTCCCATCGTGATAAGGGTTCCTGCCTGCCCTATGTATCCCCTTCTCCTGCAGCAAAAGCAGATTCAGCCCAAACACTTCCCTAAGGAAGTGCTGCAAAGAGTTCCTTATTACGGAAGGGGTTGTGCCGCCGGCATGCCTATGGGCTATGTGATGGTTTTATCCAATGGCGAGGTGAATCCATGCATGTTGCTCCAGGTCAAGCTGGGCAATATCAGGGAACAGAGCATAATATCCATTTGGGAAAATTCGCCGGTATTAGCCGAACTGCGGCAGAGAGAATTGCTCAAGGGTGATTGTGGGAACTGCTTATACAAAGTTACCTGTTCCGGGTGTCGGGGCAGAGCCTACGAGGAAACTGGTGACATGATGGCTGCTGACCCGGGTTGCTGGCTTGCCCCTGAGCTGGCTGAAGAGAGGGAGAGGTAATATGGGAGGACTGGATAAAGGCAATAAGTTGCCTAGAGACGTAGAGATAATGTATGAGAGGCTTC
>CAZMUD010000088.1:0-3772 GCA_964569715.1 uncultured Dehalococcoidales bacterium
GTATCTTTCTGGGGGCTATGATGCCGGCTATTTTCTGTGCCATGACACTGAATGCTGTGGGCAAGACCAGCTTCTCCATAATCAACGAGGTTCGCCGACAGTTCCGTGAGATAAAGGGGCTGATGGAGGGAACAGCTAAGCCTGACTATAGTAAATCGGTGACTATCTGCACCACGGCTGCCTTAAAGCAGATGCTGGCTCCCGGTCTAATAACAATAATTTCGCCGGTTATTGTCGGTCTCCTGCTGGGACCGCTTGCCCTCGCTGGGTTTCTGGTAGGGGCTATTGCTTGCGGTTTTATACTGGCTATAACCTTTGCCAATGCCGGTGGCTCGTGGGATAATGCCAAGAAATGGATAGAGACCGGGGCTTTTGGTGGCAAGGGGTCGGATGCCCACAAAGCGGCTGTTATTGGTGATACTGTGGGTGACCCGATGAAGGATACTTCAGGGCCATCACTGAACATTATGATAAAACTAATGTCAATAATAGCCCTGGTTATAGCACCAGTCTTAGCTGAGTTTTCCGGCCTTCTCTAGAAGACAGATTAGCTGCGCAGGAAGGGATTCCATTGGCGCTCGGTGCCGATAGTAGTTTCAGGACCGTGACCAGGGTAAACAATAGTGCTATCGGGCAGCACCATAAGCTTGGTATGGATGCTATTCATTAGTTGACTACCATTGCCGCCAGGCATATCAAACCTGCCTATACCGAAGTTAAACAGGGTGTCACCGCTGAATACTACTCCCTCTCCCAGGAGGCAGATACCGCCCGGGGTGTGACCTGGCGTATGAAGAACTGAAAAATGCAGGTCGCCGATGTCTATGCTATCGCCATCCTTGAGTAACCGGTCAGGGGAAGGCGGAGTCTGAAGAGAACGGCGGAATACTATACTTAAAGGGTCTCTTGCCTGGAGAGACTTGACATCGTCAGTATGAATAGCCACCTCGGCATCAGTTGCCTCTTTGACTTCTTTTAGGGCACCAGTGTGGTCTATGTGCCCGTGGGTTAACACGATAAGTTTTACCTCAAGCCCCAAATCCTCGACCTTTTGCAGAATCTTACCAGCCTCAGCACCGGGGTCAATTATTATTCCCTCCCGGTTAGATTCAGCGCCCACGATATAACAGTTAGAAGCGAACATCCCTAGTTCAAGCTTTTCAATAACCACTTTACCTTCCCGTTCTACTTATTTAATACAACTATTTATGGCAGAATGCGAGATTGTTCAGCCTCCCTCTTTGTCATTGCGAGCGGAGCGAAGCAATCTCAAACCGCGTACGGGATTGCTTCGTCGCTCACGCTCCTCGCAATGACCGTTGAGTTATTAAACAATCGTAGAATGCTTTTCTTGACACAGATTTACATTTTACCATTAAACAAGGCTAGCCACAAGAATGAGCCTGTTGCGAAACTATTTAAGATAAATTGATTTGTCTTAGTACGTGATGTATTATTAAGACCAGAATTATGAATGCGTAAGTGGAGGTATGAAAATGTATAGAAGGATGCTTATCCCGTTAGACGGTTCGGAGCTTGCTGAAGTTGTCTTTACTTACGCCAAGGAGCTTGCTGGAAGATTAGATATGGACTTGATTTTACTTCATGTTTGTAGTCCAGCGGAACATGATTTTATGCCCATGCATAAACGCTATATTGAGCAAGCGGCTGAGACTATAGGACGCCACTCACAAGAGGTCCAGGAAAGGACAGGTATTCAACCGGGAACCAAGAAAGTAGAAGCCAAAGGCGAATTGGTTGTCGGCCACGCGGCTGAAGAAATCCTCCATTATGCTGATGAGAATGAGGTTGATCTGATTCTCATGGCAACCCATGGGAGTTCTGGAATCAGACGTTGGGCTATTGGGGGTGTGGCTGATAAAGTCCTGCGTGCATCAAAGATTCCAGTTTGGCTGTCTCGTGCTGAGATTCCCGACGAGATCGTTTACGACCAATGGCCAAAGAGAACAATGCTAGTCCCACTAGATGGTTCGGAGTTGGCTGAGTCAGTGCTTCCACATGTTGAAGCGTTGGCGAAACAGCGAGGTGCAGAATTGGTGGATGTGGTTCTGCTTAGAGTTTGTGAACCTCTATTTATTTCAGCGGACTACCCAGAAGCAAGCATGCCTCTAACTTGGGATGAGCATGTTAGGCAGATAACGGATCACTGTAAGCAGATATCTGCTCAATACTTGGCTGCCGTGGAGAAGCAGCTTAAGGATGCAGGTCTCAGGGTGCAGTCAGAGGTTCTGATGGGGAGTCCAGGCAATGAAATAATTGAATACGTAAGAAAAAATCCCTTTAACCTGATTGTGATGACAACCCATGGGCACTCTGGACTGGGCTTTTGGTATTGGGGCAGTGTCGCCGATAGGATTCTGCAGGGAGCCACTAGCCCGATTTTTCTAGTAAGGCCAGGATAACTGTTTGGCAGTCTAGGTTTGGCCTGTGTGAAAACTGTTACGATCAACAAGGTTCCACATGGAATTAGCCTCTTGGTGTGTAGCATATGTCGCTAGATTGTCACTTATGATTAACAGGGAGTTTCGCAGCAAGCTCAAGGATGCTGTTTTCCCTCTAAAAACGAGATAAAATCTCGGCGTGTTCCTTGACATAGCTGGGGTGAGATTGTTAAACTATTATTACCTTTTGGGTCATAATCTTTGGTTAATTTGCTACTAGTCTTTCGTTTTAGGAGTTTTATTGGCAGAAACTTCATCACTAAATAGCTTTTCGTCGGCAGCATCCTTCAAAAATGGCCTCGTTCAGATTTTCACCGGTGATGGGAAGGGCAAGACTTCAGCAGCTCTGGGTGTAGTGCTCCGAGCCCTGGGTCACGGGCTGAGAATATGCATTGTTGTCTTTATGAAGGGGGACTATCCCTACGGTGAATGGAAAACCCTCTCCAAGTTGCCCGATGTTAAGATAGCCAGGTTTGGGTTTAGAACCTTTACCGACCCGGCAAATGTTAAGCCGGAGGAAATAGAGCAGGCAAAGCAGGCTTTGGCAGTTGCCCGTGAGGCTATGCTTAGTGATAACTACGACCTGGTAGTGCTTGACGAAGTAAATATAGCCGTAGCCTGGAAGCTGGTCGAATTGGACGAAGTGGTGAGACTTATCCAGGATAAGCCTCCGAATGTGGAACTTATCCTTACCGGTCGCCATGCTAACACCAAGCTAGTCGAACTGGCTGACCTGGTCACTGAGTGCTTGAAGATTAAGCACCCCTATGATGAGGGAATAATGGCACGCCCGGGGATTGATTATTAGCTAGTAATTATGAGGGAGGAGATTATGAAAATCACACTGAGTGTAATCAAGGCTGATGTTGGTGGTTATGTAGGGCATTCCGAGTCTCACCCCGATGTTATCGCTAAGGGTGAGGAGTGCATAGCCAAAGCTAAGAAGGAAGGGTTGCTGGTTGACTACCATGTAACCAAGTGCGGGGATGACCTGCAGCTGATTATGACTCACCAACAGGGTGTAGATAATGAGAAAGTCCATAAGTTAGCCTGGGATACCTTTGTTGACTGCACAGAGATAGCCAAGAAATTAAAACTTCATGGTGCCGGGCAGGATTTGCTGGCGGACGCTTTTTCGGGTAATGTCAGGGGAATGGGTCCGGGGGTGGCTGAGATGGAGTTTGAGGAGCGGGAGGCTGAGACCATAATTATTTTTATGGCTGACAAGACCTCATCCGGGGCATGGAATATGCCACTATATAAGATGTTCGCCGACCCATTTAATACCATTGGCTTGGTTATTGCTGACA
>CAZMUD010000089.1:0-3627 GCA_964569715.1 uncultured Dehalococcoidales bacterium
GGGCGAGAGGATTTGAACCTCCGACCTCAGCGTCCCGAACGCTGCGCGCTACCAAGCTGCGCTACGCCCCGTCACTTGATATTATAGGCGGATTTGACCTATTCTTCAAGAATGGTGAACTAAGGGGAGTTGAAGAGGGGCGGAGCCCCTCTTAAGAAAAATCTTCCCCTTCCCCTTATTAAGGGGAAGGGGATAAAGGGGATAGGGTTACCAAAATTGAAATACTGCATTGTTATTATGGATGGTGCTTCGGGCTTACCGCTGCCCGAGCGTGGTGGCAAGACCTGCCTGGAGCTGGCTCATACTCCGAACCTGGACGCTATGGCGCCGGAAGGTATTCTGGGACTGGTGCGCACCGTGCCGCCGGGGATGGAGCCTTCTAGCGCCTGCGCCTGTATGTCGGTGCTTGGTTATGACCCGAAGGTCTACTACCGGGGGCGGGCTGGCATTGAAGCCAAAAGTATGGGTATTCCTGTTGGTGATGGAGAGGTCGTCTTTCGCTGCAATCTGGTGGCTATTAGTGATGGCAAGATGCGGGACTACAGCTCAGGGCACATCAGTACTGATGAGGCACAACAGCTTATCGGTGCTTTAAACGAAAGCCTGGGCAGTGACCGGATTCGCTTTTACCCCGGCATCAGCTACCGGCATATCTGCAAGCTCAGGGGGCGGGAGGATACCCTTTCGGCTATCTGCACTCCGCCACATGATATCCCGGGCAAGCCTATTGATGAGTTTATACCTCGTGGTTCGGGGAGCGACCTGTTACAAGACCTGATGAAACGCTCGGAGGTTGTGCTCAGGGAGCATCCGGTGAATGTAGAGCGGAGGTCTCGTGGCGATATCCCGGCAACGATGCTCTGGCTCTTCTGGGGTAGTGGTAAGGCGCCTGATTTGCCACCCTTCCAGCAGGTTTACGGTCTTAAGGCAGCGATGACATCTGGCGTTGACCTGCTGCATGGCTTGGGCCAGATGGTCGGGATGGACAGTTTGAAAATACCGGGGGTAACTGATGGTCTGGACAACGATTATGCTGCCCAGGCAGTCGGCGCCCTGAAAGCACTTGAGGGGCATGATTTGGTAGTTATCCATATTGAGGCGCCGGATGAGGTGGCTCATGCTGGCGCAATTGACGATAAGGTAGAGGCTATCCAGAGAATAGATATGGAGGTTATCAGCCGACTGCGCTCCTGGCGGCCAAATGCCCTTCGGGTGCTAGTTATGCCTGACCACCCGACACCGATTGAGACCCGGACCCATAGTCCTGACCCGGTTCCATTTCTGTTGTGGGGAGCGGGGTTTACCGCTAACGGAGCCAAAAGATTCACCGAAGCTGAGGCAGCAAAAACTGGCTTTTTCATTGACGAAGGGTATGATATTATGAGTAGATTGATAGGAAGAGGATAAAGATTAAATGGCTTTAATTGTTCAAAAATATGGTGGTTCGTCGGTGGTGGATGCCGAGCGGATTAAGAGTGTGGCTCGGCGTGTAGCTGCCACCAGAGATGAGGGTAACCGGGTGGTGGTAGTGGTCTCGGCGATGGGGGATACCACCGATGAGCTAGTCAACCTGGCTTACCAGATTACTGAGCAACCCAGCGAGCGGGAGCTTGATGTGCTCTTATCCACCGGTGAGATTGTTTCCAGCACCCTGCTGGCAATGGTGCTCAAGAGTATGGGTTATGATGCCATTAGCCTCACCGGTGCCCAGGCGGGGATACGGACTGATGCTACCTATAGTCGAGCTCGTATCTTAAAGGTTGAATCCAAGCGGGTGGTTAAGGAACTGGAGAAGGGGAATATTGTCATTGTGGCTGGCTTTCAGGGGATTACTGAGGAGATGGATATAACCACATTGGGCAGGGGTGGTTCTGATACCACGGCAGTGGCTCTGGCTGCCAGCCTGGGAGCAGAGGTATGCCAGATATATACCGATGTGGAAGGTGTCTATACCGCTAACCCGCGCCTTGTTCCTGAGGCGCAACAACTACCTGAGATTGGCTATGAGGAGATGCTGGAGCTGGCCAGCTATGGGGCTAAGGTGATGCACCCCCGGGCAGTTGAGCTGGGGGAGCTATTTAATATCCCTATTCTGGTAGCCTCCAGCTTCACTGATAATCCAGGGACATTAATTTATGGAGGGGCATCTATGGAAGTGCGAAACAAGGTAAGGAGTATAGTTTATGACCTTGACGTGGCCAAGATAATGGTGGTTGGTGTTCCTGACCGGCCGGGCATTGCCGCCGCTCTCTTTGAACCACTAGCCAAGGCGAATATTAGTGTCGATACTATTGTTCAGAACGCCAGTATTAATAATATCACTGATTTGACTTTTACTGTGGCTAAAAGTGACCTTGATAAGGCAATGGAGGTAGTGGAACCCCTAGCCAGGTCGATTGGTGCCAGGGAGTGCGTCAGCGATTCCAAGCTGAGCAAGGTTAATATCATCGGCACCGGGATGCAGAATACCCCGGGCTATGCGGCTAGGATGTTCGGGACACTCAGTGAGCAGGGCATAAATATTCAGCTTATTACCACCTCGGAGATAAGGATAACCTGTATTATTGATGAGGCTAGGGTTAAGGATGCAGTTCGTGCCTTACATCGTGCATTTGAACTGGATACGGAGGGATAGATTAGAGTAGAATAATGATTAAGGGCTAATTGCAGCCGGGAGTGGAGGATGCCATATCAGGAAGAGGAACGGACAAGACTAAGACGCCAGTCTGGTAAACAGGCTATAGCCTTAGCCATGCAAGGTCGGTGGCGGGAGGCGGTAGCCGCTAATAAGGGCCTATTGGAGAGCTTTCCCAGTGATGTCGATGCCTACAATCGTCTGGGTAGAGCCTATATGGAGCTGGGAGAGTATTCTCTAGCGAGGGAAGCCTATGAAAGAGCTATAGAATTTGACCCTTATAATATTATTGCCGGGAAGAATCTTGACCGTTTATCCCATCTGGCAGAGACTGTGGTTAGTTCAGAGGGTGATTTTCAGAAAGTCGAGCCGCAGCAGTTTATTGAGGAAGTAGGCAAGGCGGGGGTGGTTAACCTTTATCACCTGGCGCCACCGGAGATACTAGCTAAAACGGTAGCGGGTGACCAGGCAAATTTGAGGATAGAGGGTTCTAGTTTGATAGTGGAGAATAGTCGTGGGGAGTATCTGGGACAAGTCGAGCCTAAACATGGGCAGCGACTTATCAGGTTAATGGAAGGGGGTAATAAGTATACAGCCACTATCATCAGCTCGGCAAAAGAGGCAGTAACGGTCATTATTAGAGAGGTATATCAGGACTCCTCTCAGGCAGGGCGCCCTTCCTTTCCCCCAAAGGGAACTGAGAGTTTGCGGTTTCATGTTGGCGATAGAATAATTAGGCGTGAACTTGAGTATGAGGAGGCATTGCCTGGGGAGCCCACCTATACCATAATAGGCGGAGAGGAGTCAGAATTATTGACCGAGGAATCCCCTGACATTGATGATGAGAGTGATACCGAGGAATAGGAGGTTTAACCGAGGATGGTTTTAGGAAAAACCGAACCAGTAAATATAGAAGATGAAATGCGGAGCTCTTATCTTGACTACGCGATGAGTGTCATCGTTTCCCGTGCTTTGCCTGATGTGCGGGATGG
>CAZMUD010000090.1:0-3402 GCA_964569715.1 uncultured Dehalococcoidales bacterium
GGATAGAGCACCAGCCTCCGGAGCTGGGTGCGAGCGTTCGAGTCGCTCCAGGGGTACTTTTTATAATAGGCTACTGGAAAACGTAGTTTTTCGGGTTGTGACTTGGGAGACCAAGGTGATAGATAAAACCGAACTTATTGAGATTAGGTGGCATGGTCGTGGGGGTCAAGGTGCGGTTACCTCTGCTGAACTACTGGCGAAGGCGGCTATAGATGAGGGTAAGTACGCTCAAGCCCTCCCTGCTTTTGGCGCTGAACGGAGGGGAGCACCAGTCCTAGCCTTTGACAGGGTAAGTAGTAGAGAACCTATCAGGATAAGAGCTGAAGTTGCGGAACCTGATGTAGTAGTAGTGCTTGACCCTGGACTATTGTGCATTGTCAATGTTACCTCAGGGCTTAAGGAAAAAGGGGCATTGATAATTAATACTGGGAGACCCCTTCAGGATGTTGAATCTGAGTTTGGAAATAAATGGCAGCTAGTTGTAGTTGATGCTACCAAGATTGCCCGAGAGCTGCTGGGAATCCCTATCGTCAATACTGCTATGCTAGGAGCTTTGCTGAGAGCGACTGGAGTGGTTAAATTGGAGTCCCTGTTCGAGCCGCTAAGGCAGCGATTCGGGCATCTGGCTGAAAGAAATATCGATGCTATGAAAAAGGCGTTTGAAGAAACCGTAGTTAAGGAGTAGGGGAGTTGGCTGAGATTGAAGGCGAACTAGCCTGGAAAGACCTGGAAATCGGTGCAATAATAGCCGAGCCAGGGAATACTGTTCAATACAAAACCGGGGATTGGAAGTCACAAAGGCCGGTCTTTGATAAGAGTAAGTGCAACAAAAAATGCACCCTCTGCTATATCTTCTGCCCTGAGGGATGCATTGAGCGAAAGGCTGATGGATATTTTGAAGCCGATTTATCTTACTGCAAAGGGTGTGGCATCTGTGCTACGGAGTGCCATAGAAAGGCAATAACCATGGTAGAGGAGGAAGAATAATGGCGACAAGGATAGGAATGGAGGTTTCATTGGCTATTGCCGAAGCAGCCAAACTAGCCAATGTTGATGTTGTGGCTGCCTATCCTATTACGCCGCAAACACATATTGTGGAGCACCTTGCCCAGCTAGTAGCTGATGGTGAGTTAGACGCAGCCTATACACCGGTTGAATCTGAGCACTCGGCGATGAGTGCCTGCCTTGGAGCCGCAGCAGTCGGGGCTAGGGCATTTACGGCTACTGCTGGTCAAGGATTGGAGCTTATGCATGAAGTGCTGTATGTTGCCTCAGCTATGCGGCTACCAGTAGTTATGGCAGTGGCTAACCGAGCTTTATCAGCGCCAATAAGTATCTGGGGCGACCACTCCGATGTTATGGCTGTCCGAGATACCGGCTGGATTCAAATATTTGTCGAGAATGGCCAGCAAGCTGTGGACAATGTGCTCTGTGCTTTCCGCATTGCTGAAGACCACAGAGTTTTGCTCCCGGTGATGGTTCACCTGGACGGGTTCCACCTGACACATGTAATTGAACCTGTGTATATGCCGGAGCAGAGTGAGGTTGACAAATTTCTCCCGCCATATCAATACCCCTTGCCTCTAGACCCTGATAAACCGTTAACTATGGGGGGTTTCGGACCGCCTTACATATATACCGAGACAAAGAAGGCGCAGGAGGTAGCTTTAACAGCAGCTAAAGAGGTAGTTCTTGAGTGTTGGCATGAATTTGGTGGCGTCTTTGGTCGCCACTACTCCCCGGTGGAAGGCTACCACAGTGAGGATGCGAAGGTTCTCCTGTTGACTATGGGCAGCTTTAGTGAAACAGCAATGGATGCTATAGATAAGATGAGGGGAGAAGGCAAAGATGTTGGGCTAATAAAGCTTCGCCTATGGCGCCCTTTTCCCTTTAAAGAACTCCGTCAAGCGGTTAAGAAAGCGGAGGTTCTCATTGTGCTGGATAGAGCTATTTCTTTTGGCGGGCCTGGTGGGCCAGTTTGCTCCGAGATTAGGTCGGCCTTATATCATGAGGACAAGAAGCCAAAGGCAATAAGCATTGTTGGTGGTTTGGGCGGTAGAGATATTACCGTGGCTGGATTTGAGTCTATAGTCAGTAGAGGTATAGAAATCTCGCAAACGGGAAGCGAGCAAGAATTTGAGATGTTTGGGGTGAGGGAATAATGGAAGAGCGCCCTATTTCTCCGTCTCAATTGATTGCCGCTGAGGAACTCTTTGCCCCGGGACACCGGGCTTGTGTCGGTTGTGGTGAGGCTCTGGCGGTAAGGCTAGCTTGCAAAGCATTGGGGCGGAATGTGATAATCGTTAACGCCACCGGCTGTATGGAAGTGGTTTCATCACAATTTCCTTATACTGCCTGGCGTGTTCCCTGGATTCATACCCTATTCGAAAATACGGCAGCAGTAGCTTCTGGCATAGAGGCAGGTTTGAAGGTGATGAAGAGGAAAGGAAGAAGGTCAGACCAAGATGTACACGTGGTAGCTATGGCGGGTGATGGCGGAACCAGCGACATCGGGCTTCAGGCACTATCTGGGGCATTAGAAAGGGGTCATGATTTTCTTTATCTTTGCTTTGACAACGAAGCCTATATGAATACAGGGATTCAAAGGTCTTCAGCTACTCCTTTCGGTGCTTCTACTACTACCTCCCCAGCCGGGAAGAAAAGCATCGGGCAGGTTACCTGGAAGAAGGATATGCCAGCTATAGTTGCTGCCCATAATGTCCCTTATGTAGCTACTGCCTGTCCCAGCTATCCTTTTGATTTGATGAACAAGGTGGTAAAGGGGGTAACAAAGGGTGGTCCAGCTTATATCCATATCCTATCCGTTTGCCCCACTGGTTGGAGGTGCTCTCCTGAATTAACAGTCAGTATAGGTCGCCTGGCTGTAGAAACAGGGATATTCCCTCTATATGAGATAGAAGATGGCAAGCATAAATTGAGCGTTCACCTCGCCAAACTTAAACCTGTGTCAGACTATTTGAAATTGCAGGGAAGGTTCAGGCATCTATCTGAGGAAACGATAGCCGAGATTCAACACAGGGTGGATAAGGAATATGCCAAACTTATGGGGAAGGTAGGTATAAATACGGGAGTGAGGTAGTTGTAAGAGAAGGTAGCTATAAAAGAAGGCAGGGTTAATACTTTTGATAGCGGGGTGTGGCGCAGGTGGCTAGCGCGCAGCGTTTGGGACGCTGAGGTCGGAGGTTCAAGTCCTCTCACCCCGATTTAATTGAAGTAAAAGAGACAGGCTACATTTCAGGGAAGATGAGAATGGCAATGCTCAGGTGGAGAGCTAGCGAGCAATAGCTATTGACAGTTCCATAAATAAAGGTTAAACTCAAGTCTAAATATGTGAAGTGAGCTCAAACAGATTATGGTTTGGGAGCTGAGGCGATGAGATAA
>CAZMUD010000091.1:0-3361 GCA_964569715.1 uncultured Dehalococcoidales bacterium
ATGACCCCCATATCTTGGAGGAGGAAAAGGCAGAGGTTCTGGTTGTTGCCAGGAGATATTTCGAGCTTGCCGAATCGTATATATGATATATAGAATGGGGCAAAGTAAACCGGATTAGTCACCCCATTATTTCGTCGGTATAGCTATTGTATGAAAATGCCTGTATCTATTAAAGGTGGAGTATTATGCTAACGGGACTACATTTTCTTCTAACCTACATGTGTAATTCAGAATGTGACCATTGTTTTATCTATAGTGGCCCGAGTGCTAAGGGCACTTTCACTTTGAGCCAAATACAGAAGGTTCTTGATGAAGCAACTAAGATTGGCACAATAGAGTGGATATACTTTGAAGGAGGAGAGCCGTTTTTATTCTACCCTCTAATGCTTGAGGGAATCAAAATTGCTCGTAGTATGGAGTTCAAGGTAGGTGTGGTAACCAATGGGTATTACGCAACATCTGAAGAGGACGCCGAGCTTTGGTTAAAATCTCTTTGTGAATTGGGAATCTCAAATCTCAGCATAAGTAACGATCCATTTCACTATGAAGATGAAAAAGAAAACCCAGCCAAGCGTGCCCTAAACGCAGCAAAGAAGTTAAACATGCCTGCTGCTGAAATCTGCATTGAGACACCGACAGTTAAAACAGGTGTAGATAAGGAGCAAGGCAAGGGAGAGCCGGTTATTGGCGGCAGTACTATGTTTCGAGGGAGAGCTGTTGAGAAATTGGTGGAAGGGCTTCCACAAAGATGGTGGGAAGAATTTACAGAATGTCCTTATGAGGACCTTGAATCTCCGAAGAGAGTCCATCTTGATTCGTATGGCAATGTTCATCTCTGTCAGGGGCTAAGTATGGGTAATATGTGGAAAACCCCTCTATCGAGGATGGTTAGGAACTATGATGCTGATTCACACCCAATCTGTAGGCCTTTGGTTAGGGGAGGGCCTGCTCTCTTAGCTAAAGAATACGAAGTTAAACATAAAGATAGATATGTTGATGCATGTCATTTTTGCTACCTCGTTCGCTTGGCATTACTGGATAGGTTCCCGCAATACCTTACACCGAGGCAAGTTTATGGATTAGAATAAAGATTGATAACTTCATATAGCACAGTATAAAAGGGGGCGGTAAATTGAAAGAGCCATTTGTGAAATTTGTGGAAAACGAGCTGGGGACTGGTTTTTTGCTTATTGCCTGTGGTCTTCCCGGCACCTGGAAAACTGAGACGACTGAGGAAGTAGCCAGGATTAAGGGCTACCCGCTCCTTCGCACCGACCTGATTAGACAGGAGGTGCTGAAAAACGAGGACATATTCGATGAAAAAGTCGCCTCAAATATGGATAAACGAACAATGGTCTATGATGAGATGTTCAGGCAGGCAGACGAGGCTCTAGAAAAGGGCGATGGTGTGATACTGGATGCTACCTTCGTTACCCGGTCACTGAGGAGACGCGCCGCTGAAATAGCCGCCAAACACAACCTGGCCTTCGTCATCCTGCAAACGGACTGTCCGCAGGATGTATCAATCAAGCGGATACTAAGTCGCACTAAAGAGGATTATGAATCGAACGCACTAACTGAAGAAGCCTACTTAAACAATAAAAAGAGGTTCGAAGCAGTGGATTTAGATGACCTCAAACGCCTGTATCCGAGTCTTAATATCATCCACTTGATAGTTGATACCCGGCACGACCTGCCTGAAGACTGGTACGTCATCGGTGTGGAAAAGAGAGAAGGATGAAAATAGATTTACACATCCATACCAAGACTGGCTCGGATGGCAATCTCTCTATAGAGGAGGTTTTCCGGGAAGCCAAGAAGAGAAATATCAATTTGATGTCAATAACCGACCACGATTCTATAAACTGCCAGGAAAGAGCAATCACTCTGGCAAGAAAATATGGCATAATCTATATTACCGGGGTAGAATTAAACGTGACATTCCAGTATAATAATGGCAAAAAAGGTGACAAAAGTCATCAAAACAAGCTAGGCAATAGCTCAATACTGTCCAGGTCTGTTTCCCTGGATTTCCTGGGATACCAGTATGATATCATTAGTCAAGAGCTAAAAAGTAAACTTGAATTGATGAGAGAGCATAGAGAGAGCAGAGCCCGTCAAATCTTGGAGAAACTGAATGTTGAATTTGAGAAAGAGAACATTGGAAGATTTACCGAAGAAGACATCAAGAAGATACAGGATAGTGTCGATGGTGCATTCGGCCGACCCCACATAGCCGAATACCTGATAAAGAAAGGGGTTGTCAGGGATAGGCAGGAAGCATTTGATAAATATCTGGTCAAGTGCGATGTCCCTAAATACCCGCTTTCACTTGCTGAAGCGTCAAGGCTGGTCAGAAATGCTGGTGGTATACTGGTACTGGCACACCCCAATGACCCGAATGGCACTTCTTTAGTAAGCATAACGTCTGACTTGAACGAGCAGACGAATATTATCGAAGAATATATGCTGGAATATATTGACGGTGTCGAGTGCTGGCATTCAAGACACGATGCCAGAACCACGTCGCATTACATGGAATTCGCTAAGAAGCACGGCCTACTGATGACTGGCGGCAGTGATTGCCATCAAAAACCAATTATTATGGGCACATTGGCTATACCCGACTGGGTGGCTGAGCAGTTTGGGAAATAAATGGGGTTAGTCTGAAAGGGACACCCATTTCAGATGATATTACTTACCATCTACTTTGAGGAAGTTCACGCCGATATTTATTCAGCCGAATTTTCTCGCTGAACTTATGATACAATGTTAACTCAAGCCAGGGATATTATGAGTGATGTTGGTGAAGAGAGTTAGACTGGGTGTGAGAGCGGGGGACGTGAAGTGAGGAAAGTGGGAAGACCGTTGAAGAAGGAGGCGAAGAAGCACCCTTTGTACGGGCAATTTAATGGCGAAGTACCCTGGCTGGACGGGTGTAAGGAGTACGGCAGGGAGACCTGTCTAGATTGTCCGGTGCCGCTAGAGAAATGTCCTGCTCGAAACCCTCGTCTTCACAAAGGCGGTCGACCGAAAGGTAAGCAATAATAAGACAAAGTCCCTGTTGGGTAAAGGGATAAGGTTAAGGATAGTTTGAAGGGGAGTTTAAGAGGGGTGAAACCCCTCTTAAGAAAATACTTTCCCCTTCCCCTTGCCAAGGGGAAGGGGATAAAGGGGATAGGGTTACCTAATCAAAAACCTAAAGAGGGCGAGGTTGATGAAGATAAGGAGTAGAAAATGAGTTCAACCAAGAATTCTGATGTCAAAGACCCTTCGCTAGCTGAGGCGGGCAGGCAGCGAATCGAGTGGGCTTCTCGTGAGATGCCAGTGGTGAAGCTAATCGGGGAGAGGTTCTCCAGAG
>CAZMUD010000092.1:0-3000 GCA_964569715.1 uncultured Dehalococcoidales bacterium
GGAATACATTAAGCGACTGCCGGTGCATATCCTCCTCACCCATGTAGATGATGCATTCCAGCCCCAGCATGGCGCATACGGCAGCGGTAGCCACACCGTGCTGCCCGGCTCCGGTCTCAGCAATGATTCTCTGTTTGCCCATTCTCTGGGCAAGAAGACCCTGCCCCAGGGCATTGTTAATCTTATGGGCTCCGGTATGAGCCAAGTCTTCCCGTTTAAGGAGAATCTGTGCACCCCCACAGTGCTCAGTTAACCTCTCCGCCAGGTAGAGTGGTGTTGGTCTTCCGGAATAGGTGCGAGACAGTGATTCAAACTTAGCCCAGAAAGTAGGCTCAGCCTTTGTCTCCTTATAGGCTGTTGCCAGCTCATCCAGGGCCGGCACCAGGGTCTCAGGGACAAAACGCCCCCCGTAGTCTCCGAAGTATCCTCTATTGTCGGGTAGCAATAACCGCCTCCTTTTAGTGAACGTTCCTAAGATTTTGGAGATTGACTGACATCCTTCTCTGCCTTTCTCACCGTCCCAATGAAAGACCTGATTTTTGAAATGTCTTTCTGACCGTTGCTCTCCACACCTGTGGAAACATCAACCCCCCACGGCTGAATCTCCTTGACCAGCTGACCAACATTCCCTGGGGTTAGTCCACCTGCGATAATCACTGGGAACCTTGCCGATACCTCCTTGGCCAATTGCCAATTAAAGGCTTGCCCTGTCCCACCATAAGCGTCTCCCACTCGTGAATCAAGAAGGCAGACGAGCTTCCCATCAAGCACTTGATACCATGTGGTTATCTCATCAGTAATTTCCTCGGTTTTTCGCCCACTGGATACGTGGATAACCTTGATAATCGGTCGCCCAATCTCCTGGCAATAATCCCAGCTTTCCTTGCCACTGAGCTGTACCCAGTCCAATCGGCAATAGTCGGCAATACGGTTAACTTCCTTAGCTGTTTCATTCACAAAAACACCAACTACAGTCGGGCAGGTTTTCAAACTATGAACCGCCTCTATTAGCCGTAGTGCTTTTTCGGGAGAGACTTGGCGACGGCTGGGAGCGAAGACCAATCCCAGGAAATCAGCTCCGGCTTTGCTAGCTGCCAAAGCATGCTCTATCTCAGACAGCCCACAAATCTTGACCTTGGTCACAGTAGCTCCTTCATCTTGGTGGCGATATCAGGCGCTGACATTAGAACCTCACCAGTTAGAACTGCGTCAACGCCCCACTTTTTCAGTTTTTCCATATCGCTTCGGCCCTTTATACCACTTTCGCTGACCACTATTCTATCTGGCGGGATAAGTGGTCGGAGCTGCTCGGTGGTGGTAATATCCACGGTAAAGGTGGTCAAGTCCCGGTTATTGATGCCAATTATCCTGGCTCCGCTCCTCAATGCAATTTCAAGCTCAGCTTCGTTATGCACCTCCACCAGACAGCTCATGTTCAACTGGTGACTCAGTTCCAGTAGCTCCTCCAGCTTTTCAGGATTCAGGATAGCTACGATGAGTAGCAGGCTATCAGCGCCATAAGCCCGGGATTCGTAAATCTGGTAAGACTCATAGAGGAAATCCTTTCTGAGCAAAGGTAGCCTCTTATTTCCTAGCGCAGTTCTGATGGCTTTGAGGTAGTTGAGACTACCCTGGAAGTATTTGGTCTCGGTTAATACCGATATGGCGGAAGCTCCGTTACTAGCGTAGGTTTGTGCTATCTCCACCGGATTAAAATCAGGACGAATAATGCCCATAGAGGGGGATGCCTTTTTAACCTCGGCGATAAGCTGAATGTGGTCGCCACGTAGTGCCGAAGCAAAGTCGAGGGCTGGAGGCTGCTCCGAGGCTGCCCTTTTCAGTTCGTTTAACGGGAAGCTACATTTTCTGGCTTCAAGTTCCCGGAGATTATCGGCTACTATTCGGTCTAAAATCATCTAATACTCCCTAGGCCAAGCTTTGGCTAAGCCCAATTAGCTGTTCTAGTTTCGCCGAGGCGTGGCCTTCGTCTATTACCTTCCTAGCCAATGCTACCCCCTGTTTAAGTGTCCTTGCCCTGCCTCCAGCCAGTAACACGGCGGCGGCATTCATCAGCACCACATCTTGCTGAGGACCCGGGGTGCCCACCAGGACTCTACGCAACAAGGCGGCATTCTCATCAAGAGTGCCACCCTTTAGGCTATCTAGGCTAGCTCTGGATAGTCCCAAGTCCTCAGGGCTGATGGAATAGCTCTTGATGCCACCGTCTTTGAGTTCACAGACCTGGGTTTTCCCGGTGACTGTGATTTCATCCAAGCCGTCCTCGCCATGGACTACCAGAGCATGATGGCAGCCCAGACTTTTGAGCACTAACGTCAGCTTCTCCACCAGCATCTCATCGGCTACACCAAGCACCTGAGCCTCGGCACCAGCCGGGTTAGTCAGTGGACCGAGGATATTAAACACAGTCCGAATTCTAATCTCGCGCCGAGGAACCGCCGCGTATTTCATAGCCGGATGGAATACCGGAGCGAACATAAAACCTATCCCCACCTCCTGTAGGCACCTCTGCACCTGTTCGGCATTAAGGTCGATTTTGACTCCTAACGCCTCTAACACGTCAGCGCTGCCACACTGGCTGCTCATGGCGCGGTTGCCGTGCTTGGCTACCTTGAGCCCGGCGCCGGCAACAACAAAGGCAGCCGTCGTGGAGATGTTGAAGGTAGCTGAGCCATCACCACCGGTGCCGCAGGTATCTACTACCGGCTCGGGAATGGTCACCGGGACAGCTTTAGCCCTCATCGTTTTAGCCATCCCGGCGATTTCATCAGCTGTTTCTCCCTTGAGCCTGAGGGCGGTAACAAAGGCACCAAATTGAGCTGGAGTAGCCTCGTCCTGCATTATCTCCTCCATCACCGAGGCTGCTTCCTCCATCGTCAGTGAACGTCCGGAAATTAAAGTTTGAATAGCTTCTTTAATCACTTTGGCTTACTCCTCCATTAGAAAATTTAGGAGTTTATTTATTAACCTCACCCCCTTAAT
>CAZMUD010000093.1:0-2953 GCA_964569715.1 uncultured Dehalococcoidales bacterium
CCCACGACCTCAGCCTCCGCAGGGCTGCGCTCTATCCAACTGAGCTACAAGCGCCTTTCATTCTGGCTAGGTAATCCAGATAGGAAACTCTATTTTACTAGCAACTCCCTGGTTGTTACCCAGGTTTGGTGCCGAAGGGGAGATTTGAACTCCCACGCCCTTGCGGACACTACGCCCTGAACGTAGCGCGTCTGCCATTCCGCCACTTCGGCATGATAGACATAATAAACTCTATCTTATCTTGAAATATTCGTCAACTGTCAGAATTGGCTTGCCCTTCAACCTACCCTTAAATTGACCCGGCTCAGGGATACCGTTTAGAATATATTCTAATAATTACTAAAGAGGTGGCATATTGCATCAAAAGACAATACTGGATAATGGGATGCGGCTTCTCACCACTACTATGCCTCATACCCGCTCGGTATCTATCTGCTTCTTTATTGGAGTCGGCTCCAGATACGAGACTGAGGCACAAGCCGGTATCTCACATTTTATTGAGCACCTGTGCTTTAAGGGCACACCAAAGCGGGCAACAGCTAATGCGATTTCCACAGCCATAGAAGGAGTGGGCGGAATCCTTAATGGGGGCACCGACAAGGAATTAACCGTCTACTGGACTAAAGTGGCTCAACCCCACTTCCCCCTGGCTCTGGATGTACTGGTAGATATGCTACTCCACTCTAAGTTTGACCCTGTAGATATAGAGCGAGAGCGCCAGGTCATTATTGAAGAGATTAACATGACTAAAGATTCACCGTCACAGCAGGTCAACCTGCTCATTGATGAGCTTTTATGGCCGGGGCATCCCCTGGGACGCGACATCGCTGGCAATAAGGAATCAATGGCTGCCATTACCAGGGAGATGCTGCTTGACCACCTCAAAGGTCAATATCTACCTGATAATACGGTAGTTGCCATTGCCGGTAATATCCAGCACCAGGAAGCAGTAACTGCCGTGAGCCAAGCCGTAGCTCACTGGACTAACCAGCAGCCTCGCCCTGCATATTTGGCTTATAAGGAGCAAAAGAACCCACGGCTACAGGTTGAGAGAAGGGACACTGAGCAGGCCCACCTGTGCCTGGCGTTACCCGGACTGCCGCTCCTCCACCCCAAGCGCTACACCCTTGACCTGCTTAATGTCATCCTGGGGGAAGGGATGAGCAGTCGTTTGTTTACTGAAATCCGGGATAAATTAGGGCTTGCCTACAACATTCACAGCTATGTCGACCACTGCCTTGACTCAGGCGCAGTTACTGTCTATGCCGGGGTGGAACCTAAGAATCTATCAGTAGCTATCAAGGCTATCCTGGAGCAGTTTGCCCAACTCAAGGAACCAATCCCTGAATCTGAAGTGTCCAAAGCAAAAGAATTAGTCAAGGGGCGTCTGCTGTTACGTATGGAGGATACTCGCAGTGTTGTTGGCTGGATGGGAGGACAAGAGGTTCTCACCGGAGACATTCTTACTGTTGACCAGGTAGTTTCTATTATTGATGCCGTCACTGATGTCGAGCTAAAGCAGTTAGCCCAAGAGCTATTGGTAGGTAAGCATCTGCGCCTGGCTGTAGTTGGCCCGGTTACTGAGGACGAGCCTCTGGCAGATCTACTGAAGCTATAAGATAGTTTATCTACCTCACCCCCTTAATCCCCCTCTCCTTCAAAGGAGAGGGGGAAGAAAAAGAAAAGAGGGGCTTTCGCCCCTCTTAAACGCCCCATTATAGCTTCCAAGTATCCTCTAAAGCTCTATGTTTGCCCTCTTAATCTACTAAGGGCTTTATCTAGTTTCCTCTTTTGTATTCGGGCATCCTGAGGGTTTATGTAACGCTGGTCTGTGAGTCCTTCCCTACTCTTTTCCCCTATACGTGTTCCCTTCTTTCGAGCCATTTTATCAACCCCCTTTGGATTATCTCGTCTCTATTATATCACAAGGGTTACTTGATGCTAAGGGAGTCATAGAGGGGCGTTAGCCCCTCTGAAGAAACTAATTTCCCCTTCCCCTTATTAAGGGGAAGGGGAAAAAGGGGATAGGGTTAACAAACCCGATTAATACATACCCTCCATACCGCCACCGGGTGGCATTGCCGGCATCTTTTCCTTTTCTGGAATATCGGTAACCAGTGATTCGGTAATCAGAACCATAGCGGCGATACTGGCTGCATTTTCCAGGCTGGACCTTACCACCTTGGTCGGGTCAATAACACCCCTCTTCACCATATCACCAAACTCACCAGCTTCAGCATCATAGCCGACTCCGGGCGGACTTTTCTTGACCGCATCCACTACCACCGAGCCATCCTTACCAGCATTTATTGCAATCCGGCGGATTGGCTCCTCTATAGCTTTTCTCACAGCGTTAACTCCGGTAGCTTCATCGCCACTAACCTCTAGCTTATCCAGAACCGACAGAGAATTGAGCAAGGCAACACCGCCACCAGGCAGAATGCCCTCCTCTACTGCTGCCCGGGTAGCTGATAAGGCATCCTCAACCCGATGCTTCCTTTCCTTAAGCTCAACCTCAGTAGCCGCTCCTACCTTGATTACAGCTACCCCACCCGCCAGCTTCGCCTGCCTCTCCTGAAGTTTCTCCCGGTCAAAGTCAGAGGTCGTGTCCTCTATCTGAGTCTTAATCTGCTTGATTCTCCCCTTAATCGCCTCATCTGAGCCTTTACCCTCAACGACAGTAGTATTATCCTTATCCACAGTTACCCGGCGAGCCCGACCCAGGTCCTCCACAACCACCGAGTCCAGCTTGCGCCCCACCTCCTCTGAAATCACCTCACCACCGGTAAGAATTGCCATATCTCTCAACATTTCCTTGCGTCGGTCACCAAAGCCAGGGGCTTTAACCGCCACCACATTGATGGTGCCCCGCAGCTTATTAACCACCAGGGTAGCTAGGGCTTCACCATCCACATCCTCAGCGACAATAAGCAGGTTCTTTGATACCTGTAGT
>CAZMUD010000094.1:0-2944 GCA_964569715.1 uncultured Dehalococcoidales bacterium
GAGCGCAGTCCTGATAAGACTGAGGTCTCTGGTTCGAGTCCAGAATGGCCCACCACTGCTCTAATAATAACTCTGAGTTCATTAGTTCCCTTACACTCTCCACTGCCTGCTAAGCATGCTCAAAACCGTTGGTGCTAACTAGGCAAATATCACCTGAATGAACCGCACCAATACTCTGAATTGAAAGGCACCCAGACGGTATGGTATTATTTTTTATCTGTTCACCTATACTAGAAAGGTGAATCTTAGAAGCTCTAGTAGTTAAGGATGGGGTGATTATGAAGTTTACCAAGATGCAGGGTGCCGGAAACGATTTCATAGTGGTGAAACCCGGTGATATGCAGCATGATTGGTCAAAGGCAGCAGTAGCTATGTGTGACCGCCACTACGGCATTGGCGCTGATGGTTTGCTGCTGTTGCTGCCTTCAGATATCGCTGACTTTCAGATGCGCACCTTCAATGCTGACGGCTCTGAGGCTGAGGCTTGCGGCAATGGGCTAAGGTGCCTGGTTAAATACTTTGTAGATAGGGAGTTGGCTAATTCTAGAGCTCGGGAAATATCAGTGGAGACGAAAGCTGGTGTAAGAGAAGCCAGGATTTATAAAGTAGCCGGTAAAGTAACCAAAGTTCAGACCGGTATGGGTGAACCAAAATTTGGGGAGAAGGATGTTCCGGTGGTAATAGGGCAGGGTGAAAGAAATGTAGTTGACATAAAGTCAATGATAACTTACTCTCTTACTATAGATGGCAGGGAGCTATGCCTGAGCCTTGTCTCTATGGGGAATCCACACGCTGTTTACTTCTGCCAGGAGCCGGTAGCCGACTTCCCGCTGTCCCGGCTAGGACCAAAAGTAGAGCAGCACAAGGTGTTTCCCACGGGAGTAAATTTTGAGGTAGCCCGGGTGGTGAACCGAGAGCAGATAGAAGCTCGTGTTTGGGAAAGGGGGGTAGGGGAGACACTGGCTTGTGGCAGTGGTGCCTGCGCTATAACCGTTGCCGCCCAGCTATATGATTATATTGATAATAAAGTGGATATAAAGCTGCCCGGAGGTATACTGGAAGTGGAATGGGAAGGAGCCGGGGAGGCATTCCTTAGCGGCACGGCGGAAACAGTGTTTACCGGAGAATGGTCAAATTAAGATATCTATTGGGGAAAGCTTGAAGGGGCGCAGCCCCTTCAAGACTAATCCTTCCCTCTCTCATTTTAAGGCTTGCCCTAAAGGGCGAAAGCCCAGAGGGAGAGGGGGATACAGGTCGAAGATTCTTCAAGAGGTGAGGTTAATAAATAATCTCTAGGTGAGGTGTATTTGAAATGAGAATGGCAAGACGAATAGAAAATCTACCGCCATACCTCTTTGTAGAAATTACTAAGAAGATTGCTGAGAAAAAGGCCAAGGATAAGGATGTAATTAGCTTTGCCATAGGTGACCCTGATATTCCTACGCCACCTCATATAATTGATAAGCTATGCCAGGCAGCACAAGACCCGGCTAATCACCGCTATCCTGAATCAGAGGGTTTACCGGAATTGCGCCAGGCTATAGCCGAATGGTATCAGAAACGCTTTGGCGTCTCTCTCGACCCTGATAAAGAGGTATTACCCCTTATTGGAGCCAAAGAAGGCATTGCTCATATTGCCCTGTGCTTTATTGACCCGGGGGATATTGCTCTGGTGCCTGACCCAGCCTATCCTGTTTATTCGATAGGTACTATGTTAGCCGACGGCAAGCCTTACTATCTACCCCTCTCTGAGAAGAATAATTTTCTACCTGACCTCAATAGCATACCTGAGGATATAGTAAAGAGGGCTAAGCTGCTGTGGATAAGCTATCCTAATAATCCTACCGGCGCCGTGGCTGACCTTGATTTTTTCAATAGAACAGTTCAATTTGCTCATCAGCACGACTTAGCTGTCTGCCATGACGGTCCATATTCAGAAGTTGCCTTTGATGGCTATCAAGCGGTTAGCTTTATGCAGGCAGACGGAGCCAAGGAGGTAGGGGTGGAGTTCCACTCGCTGTCCAAGAGCTATAATATGACCGGCTGGCGGATAGGAATGGTAGTAGGTAATGCAGCTATGGTAAATGCTCTGAAGACGGTTAAGTCGAATATGGATTCAGGCATTCCGCAGGCTATTCAGTATGCTGCCATTGAAGCTTTGAGAGGCTCTCAGGACTGTATTCAGGAGCACAACGCCATTTACCAGAGGCGCCGTGACCTGGTGGTTGATATGCTAAATAATATCGGAATTGAAGCCAAACCGCCAAAGGCAGGTCTGTATATTTGGGCTAAGGTCCCTGAAGGCTACACCTCTGTCGACTTCACTGCCGATTTATTAGAGCAGGTCGGGGTAGTAGTGACTCCCGGGGTAGGCTATGGCAAGAATGGTGAAGGTTACGTGCGGTTATCTCTAACCATCCCTGATGCCGGATTGGTGAAGGGTCTGTCACGGCTAGCCGGGTGGCGTGATAGTAAAAACAGGTTCAAGGCAAAAAGGTAACTTGACATAATACACTCTGTAAAATGGGGGGATTACTACGGGGAGAACCATCGCTACCCAAGTATCTCCAGAGCGGGCATTCCTGGTAGCCGTAGCCACTAAGGGAAGCGTTGACAGATGGTCAGCAGAGGACTCCTTGCAGGAGCTGGCGCAATTAACCGACACGGCCGGGGCTGATGTGGTGGGAAAGCTCGTCCAGCGATTACCGGCACCTTCAAAGGCACATTATCTCGGCGAAGGTAAGCTGGCTGAATTATTATCGCTAAAGAGTAGCACCAACTATAATGTAGTGATTATTGATGATGAGCTTTCGCCGCTACAGCAGCGAAAGCTGGAGGACTTTCTTCAGGTAAAGGTTATCGACCGCGTAGCCTTAATTTTAGATATTTTTGCCAGGCGAGCTCGAACCCGCGAAGGACAGTTACAGGTAGAACTGGCTCAGCA
>CAZMUD010000095.1:0-2440 GCA_964569715.1 uncultured Dehalococcoidales bacterium
ATACCCACCCCCCCCCCCCTCTTTTTTTGGTTGGGGGCACCGGGGGGGGTTGCACGAAAAAGTATCTTCAGAATTGAAGGCGACATAGTAAAGAGATATATAATATAATGTATAGACCATTTTTCGCAGGAACACCATGCCACAGTTTGAGATAGTTTCTGATTTTAGAATGACCGGTGACCAGCCCCAGGCGGTGGAGAAGCTGGCCGAGGGGCTAAAGCGCGGCTATCAGCACCAGACAGTGCTGGGGGTTACCGGCAGCGGCAAGACATTTACTATGGCTAATACTATTGAGCGGGCGCAGAAGCCCACCCTGGTTATCAGCCACAACAAGACATTAGCCGCCCAGCTCTACACCGAGTTCAAGGAGTTCTTCCCCAATAACGCCGTAGAATACTTTGTCAGCTACTACGACTACTATCAGCCTGAGGCATATATTCCGCGCACTGATACTTATATCGAGAAAGACGCCGATATAAATGAAGAGATTGATAAGTTGCGCCACGCCGCCACCCGCGCCCTCTTCGAGCGCCGCGATGTGGTTATCGTGGCTTCGGTATCGTGCATCTACGGTCTGGGTTCGCCTGAGGAATATTATAGCTTTGTCTTAAATCTGAAAAAGGGCGATAGCTATAACCGCTCCAAGCTCCTGCATAAGCTGGTAGATATGCAGTATGAGCGTAACGATACCAACTTTACCCGGGGCAAGTTCCGTGTTCGCGGCGATACCCTGGAAATACAGCCAGCCTATGAGGAGCTGGCTTTGCGGGTCGAGTTCTTCGGTGATGCTCTTGAGCGTATTGTGAAAATAGACCCGCTTACCGGCGAGCTGCTGACCGAGCTGGACTCGGTAGATATATACCCCGCCAAGCACTTTGTTACCTCGCAGGAAAAGTTGATGCTGGCTATTGAAAATATCAAACAGGAACTGGAGGAGAGGTTAAGCGAGCTTAAGCAGCAAGGGAAACTGGTAGAAGCAGCCAGACTGGAGACAAGAACCAACTATGATATTGAAATGCTCAAGGAAGCCGGCTACTGCACCGGTGTGGAAAACTATTCCCGCCACCTATCAAGGCGTGCCCCGGGGAGTCCGCCCTGGACGCTGCTGGACTACTTCCCTGATGATTTCCTCTTGTTTATTGACGAATCGCACATGACCCTACCCCAGCTTCGCGGTATGTATCATGGCGACCGCTCCCGTAAGGAAACCCTGGTGGAATATGGCTTCCGTCTGCCCTCGGCTCTGGACAATCGCCCGCTAAGCTTTACCGAGTTTGGGCAGCGCATCAACCAGGTTATCTACACCTCAGCTACCCCGTCAGATTATGAGTATGAGCACAGTCAGCAGGTGGTGGAGCAATTAGTCCGACCTACCGGTCTGCTTGAACCCACCGTCGAGGTTAAGCCAACCAAGGGGCAGATTGATGACCTCATTGACCAGATTAAAAGGCGGGTTGATAAGGGCGAGCGCTGCCTGGTAACTACCCTGACCAAGAGGATGGCAGAAGAACTGGCCGACTATATAATAGAGCTGGGCATAAAGACCCACTACCTTCATTCTGAGATTGATACCTTTGAGAGGGTGGAGATACTGCGTGACCTTCGCCTTGGTGTTTATGATGTAGTAGTCGGCATCAACCTGCTCCGGGAGGGATTAGACCTGCCCGAGGTAAGCCTGGTAGCCATCCTGGATGCTGATAAGGAGGGCTTTTTGAGGTCGGGGGGGGCATTAATTCAGACTATGGGGCGTGCCTCCCGCCATATAGACGGGCATGTCATTATGTATGCTGACACTATCACCAGGTCAATGAAAGCCGCTATGGAGGAAACACAACGCCGCCGCCAGATTCAGGAAGCCTACAATAGAGAACACGGCATCACCCCTCAAGGGATAAGAAAAGCAATCAAAGATATTACGGAACGGGTGAAAGTTGTAGCCGAAACTCGCACTCCCTATGTTGCTGCGCCTATCGCTAAAGAGGATGTAATTCGTCTAATTAAAGAACTGGAATCACAGATGAAGACAGCCGCCAGAAACCTGGAGTTTGAGAAGGCAGCACTGCTCCGAGACCGCATCATTGAGCTGAGGAAAGAGTTCGATTACGCAGAGATAAAAAGTGAACGATAATAGGTTAGAGACTAAACAGGAACGCCGGGAGAAGAAGCTCAAGAAAAAGCGAGAGCGCGTGCGTCAGCACGGGCGAAATCTGGCCAGGGTATACAAGGAAGTTATTCTCAAGCGGATAAAAAAACTAAGAATTGACAAGCAGAAGCAACGTTAGTAAAAGAAGTAACAGCACGGAGGAGTAGCAGGCCAATTCTTACCTTACCCCAATAGGAAGGATAACTATGGATAAGAAAACTGTTCTTACCCAGGAACTTAAGAAAAGGGTTTTATCCGCCGGGATAGATCTTATTGGCATAACATCTACAGAGCCTT
>CAZMUD010000095.1:2452-2861 GCA_964569715.1 uncultured Dehalococcoidales bacterium
GACGTATCGACCCGAAGGAGATACTTGAAGATGCCCAGTCTGTTATTGTGCTAGGATTCTTCATCTATAATACACTTGATATTCTGCCTTCCGAACCCGGCAAGCCACGAGGTAAGTTCTCCTCCTATGGAAATGGGGTATATATGCCGATGCGTACCTACTGCCGGGAGGTCGCTCAGCAGTTTCTTCGGGAAAATGGATTTGAATCCACCCCTTCCGCACAGGTTCCTGCAAAAGTGGCGGCGGTGCGTGCAGGCTTAGGCAAGTACGGTAAAAATGCAGTAGTCCTTACTAAGGAACTGGGCTCTTGGGTGATGTTTGAATGTCTGGTAAGTAATGCCCCCCTGGATTATAAAGACCACCCTGTGGAGGTCTCCGATTGTAGGGAGTGTGATATTTGTCTTGATGC
>CAZMUD010000096.1:0-2838 GCA_964569715.1 uncultured Dehalococcoidales bacterium
GTGGGAGGACAGCTGTCGGTCACAGTGTACCAAAGGATAGTATGAAAGCGTGACACTAGGTAAGGGTAAAGGCAAGTGCCAGAATTAGCTATAAGAGGTATTGGTTTCCTTAATTTCCATTTCTAATTATCCAACACTTTTATAACTCTTGATGGTTACCATAACAGGTGCTACAATCAAGTAGGGAGTGACTCAAGTATGACACTACGTAAAAAAGCCCTGCTAATTATTGGCGTCGTAGTAGTCTGCCTCGTTGGATCTGTGTATATCGCTTCACGATTTGTCTTGTTAGAAAATCTGAAAGAAATCGAGGAGCATGAGACTCACAAGAATGTAGAACGAGTGCTGAGTACTTTGTATCATGTTATCTCGCATTTAGAGGCCCTGACACTTGATCGGTCATCGTGGGATGATACTTACGCCTTCATTGAGAGCAGCGACTACGAGTATATACAATCGAATCTTGCTATGGAGACTTTCCTCACCTTGAGGCTTAACTTAATGTTGTTTATCAATTCCTCTGGCCAGACCGTTTTTGGCAAGGCTGTTGACCTACAAAATGAAGAGGAAATACCAATTTCGCCGAGCGTGAGAAAATATCTTTCTGACAATCGTCCGCTCCTAGAGCAATCTGGAACGGAGGCTAGTAAATCAGGGATTATCCTTCTCGAGGAAGGCCCGATGCTCATTGTCTCACGGCCTATCCTGACAAGTGAGAATAAGGGACCGGCTAGAGGCACGGTCATTTTCGGCCGCTACCTAGATTCTGTAGAAATAGAGCGCCTGACTCAACTAACGCTTCTTCGTATATACATGCGCCCCATTCGTGATTTAGATATGTATCCTGACTTCACCAAAGCCTTGGCACCTTTGTTGGCAGGGACGCCCGTTTTCACCCAACCGCTGGATACACAGTATGTCGCTGGATACGCATTGATAGAGGACATCTATGGAAACCCCGCTCTCGCACTGCGAGTAGATGTGCCCAGAGATATCTATCGGCAAGGCCAGGTTAATGTTGCTTATTATATATTAATAGTTTTAGGTCTTGGTCTTCTCAGTGCCGGAGTAGTTTTCCTGATACTGCAGAAGCAGGTCTTCTCTCGGTTTACTCAACTTATAAAGGGTATTGCAAGTGTTACTGAGACCAGCGACCCATCAACGCGTCTACCGATAACGGGATCTGATGAACTGACAATAGTGGCACAGACAATTAATGGTATGCTAGCAGTGCTAGAGGAGTCTGCAGCAATGATACGGCAGCAATACGAACGGGAAAGAGAGATGAGGCTGGAAGTAGAAACCGAGATGAGCCGAAGAGTCAAATTCACTAGGGCACTAGCGCATGAGCTAAAAACCCCGATTACTCCAGTGCTGGCGGCGAGCGAGTTGCTGCTCGAAGAAATTAAAGAGGAACCCGTTGTAAGCTTGTCACAGAGCATTCATCGGGGTGCATTAAATCTGAACAGGAGGATTGATGAACTTCTTGACCTTGCAAAGAGTGAAATAGGTACGCTCACGCTGAACCGTGTGCCAATAGATCCCGTGCTGACGATACAAGAGATAATTGCCGATGCGATACCGTTAGCTTCGGAAAAAGGACAACACTTAGCTTTGGAGTTACCTCCTTCTCTGCCTACGATCCAGGTTGATTTAGACCGTTTCACACAAGTCATACAAAATATCCTAAACAACGCTTTGAAATTTACTCCCAAGGGAGGCACAATCTTCGTGAGAGGCAAGGTAGATGGAGCTAATCTGGTTGTAGAGGTTCAGGACACGGGCCGCGGTTTAAGCAAGCAGGAGCAGGAGCAGCTATTTGACCCTTATCACCGGCTGCCAAGAGATAGGGAGCGTTTCAGTGGACTAGGGTTAGGTCTAGCTCTTGCTAAAAGTTTTGTAACACTTCACGGAGGACAAATATGGGTGAAAAGCAAGAGAGGTGCTGGTAGCACGTTCGGCTTTTCTGTACCCTTAGAATCTGACAGCCTTACAAAAGAAGAAGCTGAACCAAGGTGAAACGATGAAAGTTCTGATTATTGAAGACGACCGAGAAATCGTAGAGATTATTACCCTCTCCTTTAAGATACGCTGGCCTGAGGTTAAAGCAGTCTCCACTCATCTAGGAGAGACGGGGCTACAGTTGGTAGAGAGTGAAAATCCTGATGTTGTCATCCTTGACCTAGGGCTCCCTGACATAAGCGGCTTCGAGGTTTTACAGCAGATTCGCCTTTTCTCTGATGTTCCAATCCTCATTCTGACTGTGAGGGCGGATGAATCTGATATAGTCAAGGGGCTGGAATGGGGAGCAGACGATTATATGGTAAAGCCTTTCCGGCAGCTTGAGCTTCTATCACGCATAAGAGCCCTGGTACGGAGACGAGATTCATTTGAGCAAGAGGTGCCCTTGGTCTGTGGACAATTGCACTTTGACCCGTCTACAAGGCAGCTACGTCGTGGTGAAAGAGAGATAAGTCTAACTCGGACTGAAGGTTCAATCCTTTATACTCTTATGAAAAATGCAGGTCAAGTGGTGCCCTACCATAGACTTGCAGAATCAGTCTGGGGTGATGATTACCCGGATGCTACAGAAAATCTCAGGGTTAATATCCGCCGCCTACGGGAAAAAATCGAACCAGAACCCAGTAACCCGAAGATTATCCTCAACATGGCTAGTGTAGGATACTTGTTGTCAAAACCAGACTAGCTTCATTATAAATTGCCCCCTCCCGAGTTATGACAGCCGAAGTCTTCAAAGGCTTCGGCTGTTTGTATCAAGGGAAAATTTCTCTACAGTGGGAAGATAACTACCTCGCTGCAATAGCACTGGACTTTCAT
>CAZMUD010000097.1:0-2836 GCA_964569715.1 uncultured Dehalococcoidales bacterium
ATACTGACCCCAGGAAGACAGCTACCGCCAGGTATCTGGCTGATATTCACCTGCAGCTAAGGTCGGGCACGGACGCTGCTCTAATCGATGCTATGATGCGAATCATCCTCGATGAGGGATTGGAGGATAAGGAGTTTATTGCCTCAAAAACCGCTGGTTTCGATGAACTGCGCGATTCTCTGTCTAAGGTAGACTTAAAGGAGGCAGAGAAGATTACCGGAGTTCCACTGGAAAAAATAAGGGAGGCAGCAATCACCTATGCCAAGGCAGAGAGAGGTTGCATCCTCTATGACCAGGGTATATCTCAGCATTATGTTGGCACTGACAATGTCAGGAATCATGCTAACCTGGCCCTTCTCTGTGGGCATGCCGGTAAGCCAGGGAGTGGAATAAACTCAATGAGGGGGCAGATAAACGGTGAGGGCGGCGGAGATATGGGCTGCCTGTGTGTTTTCTACCCCGGATTTAAGCGTGTTGATGAGGAGTCGGCAAAGTTCTTTGAGGAGGCCTGGGGAGTAACCAACCTGCCCACCAAGCCTGGCTTTACCTATATAGATATGCTGTATAAGTGCCCTTACCTCTATATTGTGGGGGCAGACCCGATGATGGTAGTGCCCGATGTTAATAACTTAAAGAAGGCTTTAGAAAAGGCTAATTTTATAGTAGTTCAAGACATATTCCCCACCGAGATAAGCAAGCTTGCCCATGTGGTGCTGCCGGCAGCTACCTGGGTGGAGAGGGAGGCTACCCATACCTGGATAGACAGGCGAGTGCAAAAGATAAACAAGGTTGTTGACCCACCCGGTGAGGCTAAGCCCGACTGGTGGATTATATGTCAGCTAGCCGAGAGAATGGGCTATAAGGATAAATTCAACTTCACCTCATCAGGGGATATATTTGAGGAAGTGAGAAGCTGCGTTCCCCAGTATAAGGGAATAACCTACGAACGGTTAGCAAAGACAATCGGGGGGATTCACTGGCCTTGCCCGGCAGAGGACCATCCGGGAACACCCACCATGTTTTTAGAGAAATTTGGTACTCCTGATGGATTAGGACACTTTCAGGCGGTAGAGTATAAACCCCCGGCAGAAGTGCCCGATGAAGAATATCCCTACTTTCTAACTACCGGCAGAAGCATCTTCCACTATCATACTGGAGCAATGACACGGAGGACGCCAAAGCTGAATGATGAGATATCTCAGGGCTTCGTTGAGGTCAACCCTGAGGATGCCAATAAGGTAGGAGTGAAAGACAAGGATGTGGTTACTCTAAAGACAAGGCGAGGCAGTATAGAAGCCGAAGCCAAGGTGACTGATGAAGTGCCACCGGGGCTATTGTTTGTGCCCTTACACTTTCCGGATTCATGCGCCAATGTGCTGACAATCTCAGCCTTGGACCCCAGTGCCAAGTGTGCCGAAACCAAGGTATGCGCTGCCAATATGGAGGTGAAGCGATGAAGGGAGACATGCATATTGCTCGTTCTTCTGATAAGGAGATACTGGAAAAAGCTGAGCATGGTGGCGCAGTTACTTCCTTACTCAAATTCGCTCTGGAGGGTAAACGAGTGGACGCTGTGCTTGCGGTAAAGGCGAGAGATGGCGACAGGTATGATGGTATACCTGTTCTTATCACTAACCCGGAGGAGATAATAGAGACCACCGGGTCATTGCATTGCACCTCGCCCAATATCGCACGCTTCCTTACGGAATATCTAGATGGTGCCTCTAACCTCAAGATAGCCGTTGTTGTCAAACCGTGTGACGCTAAGGCAATTATTGAGTTAGCCAAGAGAACCCAGATTAACCTTGATAACCTGCTCCTCATCGGTTTGAATTGTACTGGTACCCTACCCTCGGCAAAGGCAAAGACAATGATGAAAGAGGAGTTTGAAGTAGACCCTACCGATGTCGTTGCTGAGGACATTGAAGACAATAAATTGACAATCAGACTAAATGATGGGACTGAAAAGGAGAAGGGTTTGGCAGAGTTAGAGGGGAGGGGGTATGGCAGACGAGAGAATTGCCGCAGGTGTGAGACCAATATTCCGGTAATGGCTGATGTAGCCTGCGGTAAGTGGGGAGCCACTGACAAAAAGACGACTTTTATTGAGATTTGCTCTGAGAAGGGAGCCGATTTCATTAGCGCAGCCATTGAGGCCGGCCATATTACAGTAGAGCAACCAAGTAGCGATGCAATAGAAACCAGAAAGAAAAAAGACGAGGCGGCAAGAGAACTGGCACAGCAGTGGCAGGAGAAAGATTTTGCCAGCTTCAAAGAAATGAGTGCCGATGAGAGGTTCAATTACTGGTTTGACCAATTCAGTCATTGCATCAAATGCTATGGTTGCCGGGATGCTTGTCCCATATGCTACTGCAAGGACTGCTATCTGGAGGCAGATAGAGGGCTAGTTGCTGCTGGAGAAGTGCCACCTAGCATCATGTTCCCCATGATAAGAGCTACCCATGTCATGGATTCCTGCGTCAATTGTGGACAGTGTCAGGATGTGTGCCCTATGGAGCTCCCTCTTTCCCGCCTGATATTCATGCTGAATAGGGAACTGGCTGGCATCTTTAATTATGAGCCAGGAATGGATATAAATGCTCTCCCACCGCTACGGACAGTTACTGATGCCGAGTTAGCTGTAGAAGGTGTTGAACTCACCCTTTAGCTACCGAGAGAGTGAATATTTCACCACCGAAGAGATTATGACTGAAATTGAGGAGGTGCTAGTATGAGCAAAACTTTGCCACCGCTCTTGAGCTTGGTAGCAAGCTTGGGTTAGCTTTGCCCCAGCAAATTATTATCTTTGCCATCGAGGTGGAAAACGTTAGTTCTT
>CAZMUD010000098.1:0-2817 GCA_964569715.1 uncultured Dehalococcoidales bacterium
ACTGGGGACACGCGGATTTTCAGTCCGCTGCTCTACCAACTGAGCTACCTCGGCGCGAAAATTATTGTAGTTGCCGGTAAGCACAGGTGTCAAGCGAGTCATCGCTCTTTTGCTTTACATCCGAGATAAGTAACGGGTGGTTAGTCCTCTGCCTTGGACGCAAAGAACTGAGTGTGCCGCCAGCGATTCAAACTCTAATGCTTTCTAACCACAAAGAATACCACTAGGAGCACAACAAGCAGTGCTATCAGAACCCAACTCCACCATACCATCGTTAATCCTCCTCTGTTTTTAATATTTGAACAAGTTCTCTGGTCACATTATAGCATAAAATGTCAAACTCAACTTGGATACAAGTTAAGTGTATGTTATCTGCAAACCCATCTGTCTGGGGCTTGCCAAGCAGGACTGGCTGTGGTATGAATAAGTGTTTGAGGAGAGGTAGTTGACCGAACCATTGACTGCTGATACCAGCCGCAAGAGAATCTGGGGGCTTAATCCCAATGTGTTCTTCCTGGGTATCGTCAGCCTGCTGACTGATATCAGCAGCGAGATGATTTTTACTCTAGTCCCCCTCTTTCTGCGCAATGTGCTGGGGGCAGCATTTATTAGCGTAGGTCTGGTCGGGGGGCTGTCGGAGAGCGCCGATGCTATCTTCAGGATATTCAGTGGCTGGCTCAGTGATAAGATAGGCAGGCGCAAGCTTCTGGCAGTGTGGGGCTACAGTATTTCTACTGTGGCTAAGCCCTTTATGTATCTGGCTACTAGCTGGGGCTTGGTGTTAGGTATTAGATTTGGCGACAGGGTTGGTAAGGGCGTCCGCACCTCATCACGCGATGCCCTGATTGCTGATTCTGTCTCAGGTGGGGAGAGGGGTAGGGGCTTCGGCCTGCACCGGGCTATGGATACCTCTGGCGCTGTCCTGGGATTAGCCATAGCCGCCGTTATTATATATCTTGTCCAGGGTGGGGGGTGGCAACTTAGACTGGAGACCTACCAGTGGCTGGTATTGGTTGGCGTCATTCCGGCAGTGCTGGCGGTAGTGGTGCTGTTGATTTTTGTGCGTGAGAAGAGGGCAAAAGACTCACTGGGTGCTAGCTCTCAAGGCGGATTATCTCGAGCTGGACTAAAGGTGGGTTTGGATACCCGGTTCAAGGTGTTTCTGGCTATTATGGCGGTGTTTACCCTGGGTAATTCAAGCGATTTCTTTGTCATACTCAGGGCGCAGAATTTAGAGGCACCCCTTATCCAGATAGTGATGATGCTTGTCCTGTTTAATGCTACCTATGCCGTTACTGCTTTACCAATGGGAGTGCTGTCAGATAGGCTGGGTAGAAGACGGGTTATCACCCTGGGCTGGTTTATTTATGCTCTGGTCTATTTGGGGTTTGCTCTGGCATCAAGTGTATGGCAGGTGTGGCTGCTTTTTGCCTGTTATGGCATTTACTACGGGGTATTCGAGGGGGTAGCCAGGGCTTTTGTGGCCGATTTGGTAACTGAAGAAAAGAGGGGCACAGCCTATGGTCTGTATCACGGTGTTATTGGTCTCACCCTTCTGCCAGCTAGCCTGATTGCTGGCTGGATGTGGAGTGCTATCAGTCCGGCAGCTCCTTTCTACTTCGGAGCCGGCCTTGCCTTTATGGCCATGTTAGGTATTATGACTCTCATTAAGGAATAGCGGGGTCACTTCAGGGCTTTACTGGCCAGACTGTCGGCCTCTATGTTTTGCTGGCGCGGGATGTGAGTAATGGTGAAACCTTTGAACTGGCTTTGCAATTGCTTTACTTGTTGATATAAGGGTTTAAGCGCCACATTCTTCACCCGGTATCGTCCATTGATTTGCCTGACGACTAACTCTGAGTCCGAATATATATCAACCTGATTGGCACCTAACCTGATGGCGTTTTCCAGAGCGGCAATAACAGCCCTATATTCTGCCTGGTTATTGGTTGCTTGGCCAATGCCTTGAGAGATAGCAGTAATGAGCTTGCCTTGTTCGTCCTTTATGGTGGCACCTATAGCCGCTGGCCCCGGGTTAGGCTCAGCGGTGCCATCAGTAAATATTACCACTTTCTTTATCTTCACCGGCTTTTTCTCTTGGCTCAGGCTAGGAAGAGGATACGCCCGCAGCTACTGCATCGCACCAAACTACCGCTTCTTGCCTCCTGTAGCTCGGTAATGGGTAATGATATACGACAGCCACGGCATATTCCCTGCTCCACCTTAGCTACGGCTGTCTCCTTTTGTCTTTTGAGTGCGTGGTAGACCTCAATTGCCTGAGGGTCAATCTCGGCTGTCAGTAGTTGACGCTTGTGTTTGAGGTTGGATAGCAGGCTTTTGAGTTGCTCCAGTTGAGCCGATAGCTGTTGTTGCTGGCTCTGCCACTCAGCCTCCAGCGCCTTAAGCTCACTATTTATGGTAGCTACGCCCTTGGTAGCGAGTTCAACCTGGTCCATTATCTCTAGCGCCTTATCTTCCAGTTGGTTACGCTTGGCTTTCAGCCCGTCAATCTCGTGCTGTAGGTTGGTCAGCTCTTTGGGGTTACGAATCCTACCGCTGTATAGCTCCTCTTCGACAGTGGTGAGCTTAGTGGCAATGCCGTCTATTTCCCACTCCATGGAGCGTTGCTGCCGGCTTAATTCTTCCAGGCGCTGGTGTTCCAAGGCGAGTTTGTTCTGAGTCTTGACTACTGCCTCACTTTCTCCGAGCTGGCTGACAATCTGGTTTAGAGCTCGCTCATTAGACTCAAGCTCTAGGTCAACCTCCTGTAGCTGGTAAAGTTGCTTGGCTACACTCATTTCCGTCCAGCCTATTTTA
>CAZMUD010000099.1:0-2706 GCA_964569715.1 uncultured Dehalococcoidales bacterium
CAGTGACCTCTGCGATGTCAACGCAGTGCTCTAACCAACTGAGCTAACCGCCCCTGTGACAATAGAATTCTACCAAGTGCCTTACTCACAGTCAAACAAATAAACCCGAGCCACCTAACACAGACTTAGCAATCTATCTTTTCTCCTTCATTATGGGGAATGATGCGCCCCAATTTTCAAGGGATGCGCCAACGGGCCCATTTGCCTTTATCTACCTCTCCATTGTAAGCCAATTTAGGTGTTACTCCTCTAGCTATGGCAGCCGCCAAAACAGCCTTGGTTATATCGCCAGCTATGAAGGGAAGAGCTCCCATGCCAAGGAGGGCGGTAAAGGCTACAGGTTCTCCTTGCGCCGAGTTGAGCCATAGCCCAAGCCAAAGGAGCCCTGGAATATAAATCAGGATAAAATCAGCAAGGAGCATGAGCACCAGCATGCTTAGGAAGCTTCTTGACCTAATATAGGTATCGGTGAAGTGACCCAGGAAAAGAGCAGCTAAGATAAAACCGATTATGTATCCCCCGGTGGGACCAGCCAGGTAACCCAGACCACTATTCAAACCGGCAAACCAGGGAATCCCAGCAGCACCAAGGCCAGTATAGATAGCTAAACTCCCCCCTCCCCACCACTTTCCTAAGAGCACACCAGCGAGGAGCACAGCAAAGGTTTGCCCTGTTACTGGTACCGGGCTCCATGGAATTAGAATTCTAATCTGAGCAGCAAGACCGGTAAGACAAGCTATACCAAGTGCTAGGGCTAACTTCTTTGGTATACTAAGCTCATATCTCCATAGAAAGACATCATATTTAGTTCGGTCGATTCTAGCGGCTATCTCCATGTTTACCCCCTTATTACTGATTACGGATTGTGTGTAAGTTTGAATACACCCCTAGAGTTTTACCACTACTTAGTATATACTCTAATAGATTAAAGGACAATTAGTCCAATTAAGGGGGGTTAACATGCTTAACGAGAAAGAAAAATCTAAGGAATGGGTTCTCAAGACAACCAGAGATAAGGATGTCAAATCAATAAACCTATGGTTTACCGATATCCTGGGTTTTCTCAAAAGTTTTGATATTGCTCCAAGAGAGTTAGAGGTAGTATTGGCAAATGGCGCCGGATTCGATGGTTCCTCCATTGAAGGATTTGCCAGAATTGATGAGAGTGATATGCTAGCCCTCCCCGACCCCGCTACCTTCCAAATCCTGCCCTGGAGTTCACCCCAATACCCTACAGCCAGAATGTTCTGCGATATTCTAAAACCAGGCGGAGAGGCCTTTGAGGGTGACCCCAGATATGTGCTAAAGAGAAACCTGCAAAGAACAACTGCCCAGGGTTATACCTTCAATGTAGGACCAGAACTGGAATATTTCTACTTCAAGAATGCCGAGGGGACACATATCCTAGACGAAGGCGGCTATTTCGATTTAACGCCCCCGGATATAGCCAGTGACCTGAGACTGGAAACCGTGCTCACCCTGGAGCAGATGGGTATCAGCGTTCAATATAGTCACCATGAAGTGGCTACCAGCCAGCACGAGATAGACCTGCTTTATGCCGATGCCCTGACTATGGCCGATAATATCATGACTTCCCGGTTAGTCATCAAGGAGATAGCTCAAAAGCATGGTGTCTATGCCACCTTTATGCCTAAGCCTATATTCGGCGTCAACGGCAGTGGTATGCATGTGCACCAGTCGCTATTCAAGGATGACAGAAACGCCTTCTTTGACAAAAATAGCCCGTATTATCTATCCAAAATAGCCAGGCACTATGTTGCTGGCTTGCTAAAATATGCCCCGGAAATTACCGCCGTGGTTAGCCAGTGGGTTAATTCCTATAAGCGTCTAGTCAGTGGCTACGAGGCACCGGTATACCTTTCCTGGGCAAGTAGAAACCGGTCAGATATGATTAGAGTCCCTGAGTATCAACCGGGAAAGGAAAACTCCACCAGAGTTGAATTCAGGGTTCCAGACCCTGCCTGCAATCCCTATCTGGCTTTTAGCGTAATGCTAGCTGCCGGTCTGGAAGGTATCGAGAAGGAGTACGAACTGGCTGACCCCGTTGAAGAGAACGTTTTTGTGATGACTAGCGAGCAACGAGAGCAAAGGGGCATAAGCTCTCTGCCGATGAACCTATCTGACGCTATAAGCCTGACTGAAAAGAGTGAGCTGGTAAGAAAAGCCCTTGGCGACCACCTTTTTGATAGCTTCATCAAAAACAAGAAAATCGAGTGGGACCAGTATCGCATGCAGGTAACTGAATATGAACTAAACCGATATCTACCTATTCTTTAGGACTTGCTAAATCAGCGCTATCGCCTTAGCTTCTGACTGCCCACGATAGCAATCTCAACGTCCTTACCACAGTGAGGGCAGGTTATATTAAGGGTGACGAGCTGGCTCATTACTCGCTCAGCAACCGCAGTAACTATCGAATCAATACTATCCAGACGCTGGTCCAGCATGTCCAGACGCGTCTTAATATGCTGGATATCCAGCGCTTGCTCCTCGGCTACTTCAACGGGTTCGTTTTCCTCTGCCAAGGCATCATCCTCCAGAATTATAATCGAACCCATTATAGGTGACCCGCTGGGCTATGTCAAAGATTAAAATTCTATCTACCTCACCCCCTCTATTTTTAATAACCCTCCCCCTTTAAGCACCCAGAAAAATCTTCGATTTTCCTGGGAACCCGCTTTATCC
>CAZMUD010000100.1:0-2572 GCA_964569715.1 uncultured Dehalococcoidales bacterium
TCGCGTTACAAAGTGCTGTTAAGGGGCCCTTGAGGTATCGAAACGGCAACTTTTGTCCAATTTACATCCCGCCACTGATAAATTCTGGTAACTTAAGAAGCAAATATGTCACACAACATACGCTTTATTGGTAATTTGGTGCACTTACTGGTAAAATAATAGCCTCTTGATGGGTGAAAAAAGTACAGGCGGTGTCCAGACGCACAGGAGGTTATCATGAAAAAGCAAATAATCACAATCACGGACCTGTTAAAAGAGCCAGGATATGTCTATCAGGTGCCTGATAAGAACCGGGCAGCTATGGTGCGCATAAGTGTCGAGGATGACATCTTAGTGCTAGCGTTCCGTGAAGCACATAAAAAGCCAAGAACTACCATTATACATCTTATGATTGGTCAGGCAACTAAATGTTGGGACGAGAAACATGACGAAAAGTTGAGAGAACTGAAGGAATTGCGATTAAAACTGTTAGCTGCTGAACATATCATGGCGCTATACAATCAAAAGTTTGGTCCTCTTCCCCCCTTAAGGCGATATAAAGTCCTCGACAAACAATAAATGATCATTTCTTGTGAATAATAAAGGCTCGAAAATGAATATTTAGGTAATAAAAATGGGCCGGACATTACCTTTGTGGAAATATCCAGCCCGTATTATTCCCGAAGGTGTAATATCTGTTATGCTTTTCCGATTCTGAACATCTTTGTCCCACATGTGGGACATACACCCTGAGTAGCCGGCTTCCCATTCTTCATGGTGATAGACTTGGCGTCTTTCATCTCCTTCTTGGCTCGGCACTTCACGCAATAGGCTTGCATTAGTTTTACCTCCTTTTTGGTATGAACAATAAGCTATCCCTTCCCATAATGTCAATAGCATCCACTAATTGCACTTTCTAGCGGAGTGTTAATTCGGGGATTAAATCGTTCCTTTTTTCGGGTTTTGACAAAATGTTAATAAAAGTGTAAATTCAAAACTCAATATTATAAAATAACCTTTCCATCTCCGCCTTCTAGTATATTGGGAGGTAAGGCATTTGGACAGGATGTGAAAAGGGTACCGGAATTGCTGGGTAATTCAGCGGTTCCAGTGCCCTTCTTTCATCACTACACACCTAAACCTATATGTTTTCAGGCTATTTCACATGTTGGGACTTCAGTTTAGTTTTCTACCGGGGACTTGTCAATATCACTAAAAAGGAACGGTTAAGTAAAGGTAAACGCTGCTCTGAAAACCATGTCTTTGGTTCTATCTATTGACACCATCGGTCTACCGTATAGGTCTCGAACCTTTCAGTGGACTAGTATTTCAGGGGACAGGTTAGGTGAGCATCCTAAGATATGGGCTTGACAATTGTCGCGGTATGTGGTAGAGTATCAACGAACCTATACTTGGAGCGTTGGCAAATGACATTTCCACGTTCACTGCCGACTAGGATCTGGGTTTGCCCAGCATGTGACAGTCGCTTCAACCAAAGGTGGCTCCTAGCTCGCCACCTTCGAGAAGTACATGGTGTGCGAAGGAGAAAAGCAGATGAGGTGGCAGCAACCAGTGAATATTGGCTGAGGCCTTCCTATGTTAGGAGAGAGGATGCCATTATGGAGATAAATCCCGATGATTTTGAATCCGATACAGGGTAGCGATCGATGATCATAGGAAAAGTCTACTAGGACAGGAGGTATGGGAATGGCAATAACCAGTCGGGAAATAAAAAAAGTAGTAAAGCAGGCACTGGCAGAAGAAGCTAAAGAAAATGAAGTTGTAATACAGCCCATAATCATACCACCCTTAACGGAACAGTCGACCCAAGTTAACACCTCCGTCTTGACTCAAGATGTAGTTGATAGTCTCCTGCATCACAAGCAATATAAAGGCATCAAGGAGGGAACCTTCCAAACTTATAAGAAACATCTCTACCGCTTTGCCAAGCAATTTCCTACACTGCCTTTGGACACCGAGATCATTATGGAATATGTAGACAAGTTCACGGGTGATACCGGCCGATATAAGCGAAACCAACACGACCTCTTGAACCTGCTGTACAAACACGCGGTACGCTTTTTCGGGATACCTGATAATCCTTTTGACAACTTGGAACGACCAGTAGTTACCCAAAAGCCGATCCGAACGCTTTCCTTGAAAGAGTCATGTAAGGTTGATTCAGTTGTTGATACCATCACTGAGAGGGCGGTGTGGGAATTAACTTTTGGCCACGGTTGGCGGCAGATTGAAGTAAGGCGTATCACGTCGGGCGATGTACGCTCAATCTCCGATGGGCTTATTTTATGCCGGGGCAAGGAGCGCGAAGAACTCACACCCCTCCTCCCCAAAACACAGGTATTGCTTCAACAGCTGGCGGGCAAATTACCAGACGATGAACCTGTTATCCGCAGTACAAGGATACGGGCCGGTGGGACACAACCGTTGGGCGCTGATGGTATGTCACAGCTAATCCAAAGGTTTTTTGACCGAGCTGGTATAAAATATATGGGGCATGACCTTCGGCGCACCTTCTGCACGCTGGTAAGAGAAGCAAGTGGAGACGAGTTCTTGGCAATGCGTCTGGCCCGTG
>CAZMUD010000101.1:0-2543 GCA_964569715.1 uncultured Dehalococcoidales bacterium
CGAACCTCTTCTCTGAACTTTTGCTGCTCCTTAGTGAATGCGAAATCCATTTTTTTGTCACCCCCAAAGCTTACCTAATTTGCTGTCGCCGGTTTTAGTTTTTACCAAACCACTCCAACCGGAATTGCCCATTTCAACTAGCAATGAGGGATTAGGATAGCCCGTCGCTCTTGTCGCTAATAATAATATGTCCGTGGTACCTGGCTGTCAATATTCAATTGTTAAGATGCTTTTTTGTTTTAGCTAACTTCATTATTGAACAAAAGTGGCTTTTGTTATATCAGAGGAAGCAATTGCATCCTTTTATCTCTGGAGTAGATTGAACAGAACATCACCAGTTAACCTCCACTCCTCTTTCCTCAAGCTGAGGTATATGGACATTAATCGAGGTGCTGCTCATGGGATTCTCATCAAGCGAGATCTCCTCTAGGTTAGTCAGAGAAACCAGTGGCGAGATGTCGCTTATCTGATTATGGGCAAGGGTAAGCTTGGTGAGGTCAGTCAGGGAAGTTAATGGCGAGATGTCGCCTATCTGGTTCCATTCAAGGTAGACCCAGGTGAGACTAGTTAGGGAAGCCAGTGCTGAGATGTCGCTTATCTGGTTCCAGCGAAGGTATATCCAAGTGAGATTGGTCAAGGAAGTTAGTGGTGAGATATTGCTTATCTGGTTATGGGTAAGTTCCAGTATGGTGAGATTGGTCAGGGAAGCCAGCGGTGAGGTGTCGATTATTTCGTTGAATTCCAGATGTAGCTCAGTGAGATTAGTTAGAGAAGCCAGTGCTGAGATGTCGCTTATCTGGTTGTATCCAAACCATAGTGACCGTAGCTTAGTGAGGGAAGTTAGTGGTGAGATGTCACTTATCCGATTCTCGTTAAGTACGAGCTTGGTGAGATCAGTCAGGGAAGCCAACGGTGAGATGCCGCTTATCTGATTATGGGTAAGTTCCAGTATGGTGAGATTAGTCAGAGAATCTAATGGTGATATGTCGCTTATTTCATTGAATTCCAGATGCAGTTCGGTGAGGTTAGTGAGGGAAGCCAGTACTGAGATGTCGCTTATCCGGTTCCTGCGAAGGTAGAGGTCAGTGAGGTTAGTCAGGGAAGCCAGTGCTGAGATGTCGCTTATCTGGTTCTCGCTAAGCCAGAGCTCGGTAAGGTCAGTACAATACTCCAGTCCGGCGAGGTCACCGATGTTTCTTTTAATAGCCGACAGAAAGGTGAGTCCTTTCAAGTCCAACTCATAGATGGGACCTTCCGGCTTGTTAATAGCCTCCCTGATAGCTGTTTCAAGATTCGGATCGGCGAAGGTGACCGCCGTGTCAGTCGCTGTTTTTTCAGCTTCCGCTGGTGGGCCACATGACATCAACAACATGGTTGCTATTATGGAACAACTGACCACCAGCCATGTGCTTTTTCTTCTCATACTCTGACCGTTTCAGACTATTTCACACTACGAGGATTTATGATCCTACCTCGTATTATAGACTAGGATTATTGAAAGTGCCAGCTTCACCCGAACTTACCAGCTCAATGCATCAGTAGTAACTCCCCGAACACTACTGGTTCGTCTTGATTAACACATCATCAACAAAGATGACATCATCAACCGCTAATGCTGAACCATTAAACCTTATCTTGAAGTTGGAGATGAAGTACTGGGAGCCAGTTATGTTACTATTGTAGTAATTCCAGGCATTATTGGTCCCGTTACTCAAGTCGAATATAGTATCCCATGTGCTGCCGTTATATATCTCAACAACAGCATCACTAAGTTCAAGCAACCTCGGACGGAACCAGAACTCCACGTAGATATTATTAACTGCTGAGGAAGCATCCAGGTCATCAGAAGTGAGGTCACCCGGAGCATTAAACCTGCCCCTGGCTGAGTATAGGCCGCTATAGAACTGGTTAGTCCTCTGCTTCCATGTGGTCGTTCCGTTGCCATCCCAGTTAGCATCCCATGGGTCGCCCTCAAAGCCATCGGCAAGCAGGGTCAAGCCAGTTGGTGTGGCACTGTCCTCAGTAGAGTAACCACTCTCGTTGTCTATCAAATCCACCGCGGTAACTACATAATAGTAGGTAACATCATTACTAACCCCGGTATCCGTGTAGGCACTGATTACTACCAGGCTGCCGTTCACCTTGGTGTAGCCGGAGCCGCTGGTCAGACTGCGGTAGACATTATAGCCAGCAATGTCACCCTCACTGTTATCGGCCCAGTCAAGGTTTACCTGCAGGTCGCCCGGTGTGGCAACCAGCCCGGTCGGTGCTGCTGGTGGCGCGTCTGGGGTAGCACTATCTTCTGTGGAGTAAACACTCTCATTAGTGCCCAAATCCACCGCAGTCACCACATAATAGTAGGTAACATCATTGGTAACCCCGCTATCAATATAGTCACTGGTTACTAACAGACTGCCGTTAATCTGGGTGTAGTTGTCGCCGCTGGTCAGGCTGCGGTAGACATTGTAGCCATCCAGGTCGCTCTCACTGTTATCAGCCCAGTCAAGGCTCACTTGAGCATCGCTTGGCGTGGCAACCAGTCC